>JDFH01000036.1 GCA_000564995.1 Atopobium sp. ICM42b | reverse complement strand
TAAGTTTATGCATAGAGATGAATATCGGGTAGTACGACCGCCTAGCTGCCTGGCTATCTTGATTAAGAATATGTCGATTCTTCAGCAGAACACAAGAAAGCTGCACTATTTTGTGCGCCAGGCCTAAAAGCCGACGCTAACACGCTACAGAATCATAATCACCCGCATATGAACTGCCTCCCATTTCTTATGTCCAAGAAATGGGAGGCAGTTCAGAATAGGCGGCCGTTTAATTTTACTTATGAGACAAAGTTACTCTGCTGAAGAGGTAGAGGAACCTTCCTCATTGGTGTTCTCAACTACTGGTGCAAAGGTATTCTCGCGCTTGAGGATATTCATGAACTCCTCGCCGGTGATAGTTTCCTTCTTCTGCAGGTAGTGAGCAATCTCATGCAGCTTAAAGCGGTTCTCTTTAAGCGTCTGAAGTGCACGCTGATGGCCCTCTTCAACAATACGCCTAACCTCAGCATCAATCTCTTCAGCTGTTGCTTCAGAGCAGGTGAGGGAAGAGCCACCACCAAGATAACGGCTTTGCTGCTGGCTGAGGGTAACCATGCCAAGTTTGTCAGACATGCCGTACTGCGTGACCATAGCGCGAGCAATAGCTGTTGCACGCTCAATATCGTTGGAAGCGCCATTGGTCATCTCGCCAAAGATAAGTTCTTCAGCTGCGCGTCCACCACAGAGTACAGCAATCTCATCCATTGCCTGGCTCTTGCTCATCAGATAACGCTCGTCATCCTCAACTTGCATGGTAAAGCCAAGAGCTCCGCCAGTACGAGGAACAATGGTGATCTTGGTAACAGGAGCATCGTTTTTCTGGATGGCACCAACAATTGCATGGCCGGTCTCGTGATAAGCCACAACGTCCTTCTCGTGCTCAGAAAGAACAGTGTTCTTCTTCTTTGCGCCGGCAATAACAACGTCAACGGACTCAGCAAGGTCTTCGGTGGTAACACGACGGCGACCAAAGCGAACAGCACGAAGAGCTGCCTCGTTGATGATGTTTGCAAGGTCTGCACCGGATGCGCCTGGTGTGGACTTAGCAATAATAGAGAGGTCAACGCCTGGCTCCATCTTTACATCATTGGCGTGAATCTGAAGAACTGCCTCACGACCCTTAAGGTCTGGAAGCTCAACAGGAATACGGCGGTCAAAACGGCCAGGACGCAGAAGTGCCTTGTCCAAGGTCTCAGGGCGGTTGGTTGCTGCAAGAACAACAATGCCCTTGTGGTTATCAAAGCCGTCCATCTCAGAGAGCAGCTGGTTTAAGGTTTGCTCACGCTCATCGTTGGAGTTGAGAGAAGCATCACGGCGCTTACCAACAGCATCAATCTCGTCAATAAAGATGATGCAAGGAGCCTTTTCATTTGCTTGCTTGAAGAGGTCACGGACTTTTGCAGCACCGCGTCCAACAAACATCTCAACAAACTCAGAGCCGGCAATCTGGAAGAAAGGAACGCCTGCCTCACCAGCAACTGCCTTAGCAATGAGGGTCTTACCAGTACCTGGAGGGCCTACAAGCAGGGCACCACGAGGGCAACGAGCGCCAATCTCTTTGTACTTATCGGGAGTCTTAAGGAAGCTAACAATCTCTTGCATAGACTCTTTAGCTTCTTCTTGGCCAGCAACGTCTTTAAACGTAATGCCTGTGTCTTCTCCCTTAATTTCTTTAGCACTTGAGCGACCAAGATTGCCGCCAAGACCTCCAAAGCCGCCACCAAAGTTCATGGAAGGACCATCGTCACCCATGGCGCGTTTAAGGGAACGGTTGATAAAGTAGCCAATGCCCAAGAAGAGAACAAGAGGGATGCCATACTGAATAAGGGCATAGAGCAGCATGTTTGTAGAGTTGTCAGGAATAGAAGCCGAGAAATCAACTTTGTGGTCTCTAAGCGTCTGAACCAGTGTTGAATCATTAGGGAATTGCGTGGTCTCAAAGACCTTCTCGGAATCTCCAGAGCCAGTTGTAAACCTAATGTTTCTGCTGCCCGTATTAAGGTCTACCTTGGTGACTTCATTGTTGTCAATCTTGTTAAGGAACTCACTGTACGAGACAGTTTGTACCTGTTGACGCAGAAGCCCTGGTAATAATGTGTTGCTAAGCAGGAGATATACAAAGATGGCTACTGCAATATAGAGTAGCATCGACATAGATCTACGGTGCTTGTTATCGTTATCTGCCATACACGTCCCTTTACCTGTTTGGCTCAAATGTGATATGAGCTCACTTAGATATTGGAATTGTTTTACCCAATCTACATTTTTTATTTCGATAAAAATTTAAAATTTGGATTCCGCATAATTTGTTAAAAACGGTTTAAGCGTGTGTATTACTTAGTTCAATGAGTGCAAGACGTGGTAGTATTACTTACACAAGCTGTGATGAGGACAGTAGCTGGGTAGCGCAAATCTCAAGCGAGCGGAGTTGGTGGAAGTCCGCATTTGCGTCCGTGTGAACATCACCTCGGAGCTGCAGTTCAAACGTACAGGTTTTTGTACTAGTAGATGCTGCCGGAAATGGTCGCCGTGACAGGCCAGCCGAGTAAACGGACAAATCCGTCGCTGGGTGGTTACAACGAAGTGTATTGTGGCGCTTCGTCCCAGCTGTGAGGGACGGGCGCTTTATTTGTGCCCAGAAAGGTTGTGCTTGATGGCAAACGAGTACAAAAAGACCACCAACCTGCCAAACACAGGCTTTCCTATGCGCGCATCACTTGCGCAGAACGAGCCTCAGCGTTTGGCTGATTGGGACCAAAACAACGTCTATGAGCTCCTGATGAAGAAGAATGAGGGACATGACAAGTTTGTCCTTCATGATGGACCTCCTTATGCAAACGGTCCAATTCACCTGGGTCACGCACAGAATAAGATTTCCAAGGACATCATCAACCGCTATAAGGCTATGCAGGGCTTCCAGACTCCTTATGTTCCTGGTTGGGACTGCCATGGTCAGCCAATCGAGCACAAGGTTGAGCAGATGCTTGGCACAGAGAAGTTCAATCAGTTATCTACCGAGAAGATCCGTGAGCTCTGCCGCAAGATGGCGGTTGAGCAGGTAGATACCCAGCGTCAGGGTTTTAAGCGCCTTGGTGTTTTGGGCGAGTGGGATAACCCTTATCTCACTTACGTCAACGATTACGACGCAACTGATGTTGAGATCTTCAAGGCAATCTACGACAAGGGCTCTGTGTATAGAGGTACCAAGCCTGTTCACTGGTGTACTCATGACCACACTGCTCTCTCTGAGGCAGAGATTGAGTATCACGATGTCACCTCTACTGCAATCTTTGTTCGCTTTGAGCTAACTACGGTTCCTGAGGGTCTTGAGGCTTACGCAGGTAAGACTTGGGTAGACATCTGGACTACAACTCCATGGACATTGCCTGCTGACGAGGCAGTTATTCTGCACCCTGAGGCTAACTATGTTGCTCTTGAGCTTCCTGATGGACACGTAGAGATTGTTGCTGAGGCTCTTGCAGAGAAGGCTGCTGCCAAGTTTGGCTATACCGATTGGAAGCTTGCTCAGGACTCAGAGGGCAACACCTGGAAGAGAACTGGTGTTGAGCTTGCAGGCAATGAGTATAAGCAGCCAATCTTTGGTGACCTTGGTAACACTGGTAAATTTATCTATGCAGAGTACGTTACCCTTGACGACGGTACTGGTGTTGTTCACTCTGCACCTGGTCATGGCGTAGACGACTATAACGCTGGTGTTCGCTTTGATATTCCACAGACTATGCCTGTTGATGATGACGGCCACTTCTTCAAAGGTGACGGTCAGGGCACTGGTGGCCCCTTCTCTGGTATGGAGGTCAATGAGGCTAACCCTGTCATTGTTCAGTGGCTCAAAGACCGTGGAACGCTCATTCTTGCAGAAGAGATTACCCACAGCTATCCACACTGCTGGCGTTGTAAAGAGCCCGTTATCTTCCGTGCAACAAGCCAGTGGTTTGTCTCCATGGATAAGACCGGCCTGCGTCAGCAGGCAGCAGAGGAGCTTACAAAGGTTAAGTTCTATCCTGCAAATGCGGTTAAGCGTATTGGCTCCATGGTTGAAGGTCGTCCTGACTGGTGCATTTCCAGGCAGCGTAACTGGGGTGTTCCAATCCCTGCTTTCACCTGCGAGGATTGCGGTGAAACCGTTATCAATGACCAGACACTTGACGCTGTCATCAAGCTTTTCCGCGAGAAGGGCTCTGATGCTTGGTTCACCGACGATCCTAAGACCTATTTAGGCGACGCTTGCGTCTGCCCTAAGTGTGGCGGCCACAATCTCAAGGCAAACAAGGATATTTTGGACGTTTGGTGGGATTCTGGTGTTTCTCACACTGCTGTCTGCAAACACCGTCCAAACCTTAAGTTCCCAGCTGATATGTATCTTGAGGGCTCCGACCAGCACCGTGGTTGGTTCATGAGTTCTCTCATGACTTCTGTTGGAGCTTACGGAGTTGCTCCTTACAAGTCCGTTGTCTCACAGGGCTTTACGCTTGATGGCCAGGGACGAAAGATGAGTAAGTCTTTGGGCAATGTCATTGATCCAAATGCAGTTTGTGCTGAGCGTGGCGCAGACGTCCTACGCCTTTGGGTTGCTTCTGTTGACACTTCAACTGACGTTCCTTGCGATGACGCCATTCTTTCCCAGGTAGGCGATGCATACCGTAGGTTCAGAAATACCCTGCGCTTCCTTCTTGGCGAGCTCGAGGGCCAGTTTGATCCTGCTACCGATGCAGTTGCTGTAGCGGACCTTGAAGAGTACGACCGTCTTGTTCTTGCACGTATGTGCGAGGTTCATGCTGCAGTCACTGAGGCTTACGAGGGATATCGCTTTAATAACGTCTTCCGTACCCTCTACGATTACATCATTGAGCTTTCCAACGGTTATTTGAACGCAACTAAGGACCGTATGTACTGTGATGCTGCAGATTCTGCAACACGCAGAAGCGCTCAGACTGTTTGGGCAGAGATTCTCTCCATGCTTGTTCATGACCTGCAGCCAATTCTGGTTTACACCACCGACGAGGCTATGCAGTTCCTGCCAGAGTCTATGCGTGACGGTCAGAAGTACGCAGCTCTTCTCGACTGGTATAAGGCTCCTATGAGCACTGACGAGTACACTGCACTGCTTCCTGCATATCAGGTACTGGTTGATGCTCGCGCCGCATACACTAAGGCATACGAGACCGCTCTTGAGGCAGGTGTTGTTACCGAGAAGACCACGCAGGCTACTCGTGCAGAGGTTACCCTTACCGCTGAACAGGCTGCATCCATTTCTCATGCTGGCCTTGACTTTGCTGAGGCATTTGTCTGCTCTGAGGTTACCGTCTCTGAAGGTTCTGAGCTGAGCGTAAGCGTCTATCCTGCAAACGGCGAGCGCTGCGACCGTTGCTGGAACTATCGCGAGCTTGGTGAGGATCACCTTTGCCACCGCTGCCACGACGTTGTTGCATAAATGAACACTGACCAGCAGCAACATACAACTCACACACTAGTGACCCGCCTTGCAGTTCTCTGCGGGGCGGGCGCTGTTGCCTGTGTGCTTGACCAGGTAACCAAGCTCTGGGTACGAACCTCAATTCCAGAGGGAACCGCAGTACCTTTTATCCCAGGTGTTATGGAGCTCTTCCACGTAAGTAACACCGGTGCAGCGTTTTCTGTAGGCTCTGGAAATGCCCTCTTTTTTGTGGCTCTCACTGCTGTGGTCATAGCCGCTCTGGTGAGTTTTGTAGTTCGCGAGAAGAACCTCCCGCTGCCGCTTATTGCGCTTTTGGGAGGCGTCGCAGGCGGCGGAATTGGTAACGCTATTGACCGTGTTTTGTATGGTCAGGTTACTGATTTCTTTGCTACAACGTTTGTTAATTTTGCCGTGTTTAATGTGGCGGATATCTTTGTAACCTGCGGCATTCTTATTGCTTTTGTGTACTGGATGGTCTGGGACAAAAAGCAACAACAGGGTAGTGGCAATGAATGAGCGTATCGTTGACATACTAGTTGGACCAGAAGGGGACGGCGTCAGATTGGATGCGTTCCTTTCTGCCCAAGATACACTTCCCTCAAGAAGTGCCTGCGCAAAGCTGGTAGAAGAGGGAAGAGTAACCATCAACGCTACGCTGGCTACCTCTAAGTCAGAAAAACTTATGTTGGGCGATAGGCTCTTAGTATCTCTTCCTGACGCACAGCCTCAAACGGGACTTTTACGTCCAAACCCAGACATTCCCCTTGATATTCGCTTTGAGGACCAGTACCTCATAGTGCTCTCCAAGCAGATTGGCCTTGTTTGCCATCCATCGCCTGGCCACGTTGATGACACCCTGGCAAATGCGCTGGTAGCCCACTGTGGCTACGAGCACCTAGGAATGCTTCAGGGAGAAGAACGTCCTGGTATTGTGCATCGTCTTGATATGGATACGTCTGGTCTTATGCTGGCAGCAAAGTCAGACGAGGCGCAAAAGGCTCTTCAAGACCTCATTAGGCTGCGCGTGCTTGACCGACGCTACATTGTGCTGGTACAAGGCTATGTTGCCCACGATTCTGGCACCATTGAAACGGGCATTGCTCGCTCAACGCGAGACCGTCTCAAAATGACCGTATCAGACGCGCCTGGCGCACGAGAGGCCATTACCACCTTTAGAACGCTTGAGCGCTTTGAAGCGGGCAGAAAAGGCGAGGGTTACTCGCTTCTAGAGTGCCATCTCTATACGGGTCGCACGCACCAGATTAGAGTTCACATGCGCCACATTGGTCATCCTGTTGTCGGCGATCAGCTTTATGGCAAAAAAGATACAAGCCTTAACCTTGGACTTAACAGACAGTTTTTACACTCCTGGCATGTTCAGTTTGAGCATCCTTTTACGGGCGAGAATATCGTGGTAGCAGACACACTACCAAAAGACCTGCAAGAAGCCCTACTCTCTCAAAGCACTATGTCTATGGGAAGGACTTCTGTAGGAGATGAGATTTGTCCACAGCTGTAATATGACTAAAAAGTGTCGCTTCTCATTTCACGTGGTGTAAGAGAAAAGTAGTCTTTAAATTTCCTATAAAACTCTGTTGTTCCACCATAGCCAATCATTGAAGAAATAGTAGAGACAGGCAATTTGGTATGAATTAACAGCGTTTTTGCTCGTTCCATTCTTTGTTCTAATACAAGTTCAGAAAAAGTTTTGCCACATTTTTGTCTGAGAAGTTCAGAGAGATAAGTTGGTGAATATGAGTATTTTCCTGAAAGTTTAGCAAGCGTAATACTTTCTGAATGAGCAGTAATTTCATTAAGGATAAGAGCAACCGTCTCATTAGTGTTACCTGGAGTGAACGTATAGTGAGCATCAGGAGAAAGGCAGGTAATAAGCGCTATAAGCAAGGAAGTAACAATAGCTTCCCAATTTGGTTTTCTCTCGGAATAGGTAATGATTATTTGAGTATAAAGTGTGTAGATTTGTTCAATATCAGCTGGATGAATATTTTGCGGCAGTGTATTTTTATTTGATATAAGGTTTGTAGTAAAAGTAAAGAAATCTTCTGATGAAGGCATTAGAAAGAAAAGAAAACTTCCAAAATAGTTTTTACGAGCAAGTATTGAGAGACTTACAATGTCGTCTCCATAAGGTTTTGTAGAAAATTGGCCTAAATTTGCTAAATCAAAAGCAGAAGTGAGTGTAAAAAATCCTCTGATATGAGGGTTAGCAGACTCTTCTGTTTCGTAGTGTGCACTCAAAATGACATTTGAAGCACCGCCTTGAGCAAGAGACTTCCCATTGGAAAGTATATTTTGAAGTGCTTGAGTTAGTCGCTTTTCGCTCATAATCAGCCTTTCAACGATATTTTCCTGCGTCAAATTATAGGGTGATAACGCAATTTTATACGAGAAACCCGCCTTTAACCTTAAAGAATCTATCAAGTGCTTATTCTACAAGTGCAGGTAATTACTGTTTTGGAAAGGAAGCTGAATTATTCACTGCGTTTTTAAGCTAATGATGTTTTGGGGATAATGAGTATGAATAATCGTCTCTCTCACTTATTTGTTATACGAAAACATATGCTTCTATCTGCCCTTGGTTTGGCAATTGGATATATTGCTGTTGCAATGCTGGGTATTTTTACAGGCGATTTAATTGATAGTATGCTTAATGTGCAAGCTGTTGATGGTGTTTGGCAAAAGCTAGGGCTGTTGTTGCTCCTTTCGCTTGTAACGCTTTGCTTAAGTTTTTTTCTCACTGTTTGGATTCCACAAAAGCTCAATTTAGAAGCTGCGGTTGCTAGTTCTGAGGTAGCGATATCGGAATTCTTAAAGATGTCTCTTCGTGTTTTTCCAAAAAATAAAACTGGACACTATCTTAATGTAGTCACTATGACAGCCTTTGTCTTCAGTGGTGTTCAAATTGCAGTAAGTGTTGAATTTTTAGGTGGTCTTTTAGCAGTTATTGTTTTGGCAATTGTGGCATTTACGGTAAATCCATGGATTGGTTTGCTTGTCTTGCTATATATCCCTTTTTACTTGGTGATTATTGATTATCCGAGCAAGAAAACAAATGAGATTTTGACCGAGTCAATGAAAAAACGAGAAGGCTGGCTGGATATCGGTAGGCGCATAATTGAGGAAAAGTTCTCGATTAATATGCTACGAGCAGAGAACTATTTTGAAAATGCTTATAAGGCGGCTAATGATGAGTATTTCCTCTATGTAAAGAGAAGTAGTTTTTTTAGTGCTTTATCAAAGAGCCTTCCATCAGCGCTTTCAAATTTCACGCAAGTCGTAGCCATAATTACAGGTGTTATGCTGCTTTCTATAGGTCAGATGAGTGTTGGAGAGATTTTAGCCGCCTATCTGATTTTGTCAGTATTGAGCGAACCGCTTGATACGGTTTGTTCTGTTAAAAGCTCATATCTTGCTGCAAAAGCGGATATTGATGTTCATCTTGAGCACGAGAAAGAATCCCAAGAGCCTTCAGGTTATGAGAAGCTTTGGAATTCTTCACTTAAACCAGCTGTAAAGAT
>JDFH01000035.1 GCA_000564995.1 Atopobium sp. ICM42b | reverse complement strand
CCGACAAAGAAACCGCTGGTCCAAATACCTTTTCAAGCATATCTGCCACGCTGTTGAGCTCTGGTGGAAGCGCTGAACGAGCAGCAATATCCTCTGGTGAAGCTGGTACTGGAGCAGGCTTTGGAGCCGGAACTGGTTCGGGTTCAGGCGCTGCAGGTGCAGGTGCTGGTGCGGGTGCAACTGGAGCCGCTGGTGCAGGCGCAGGCGCTGCAGGTGCAGGCGCTGGTGCGGGTGCAACTGGAGCCGCGGGTGCGGGCGTAGGCGCGACTGGAGCTGAAGCGACATCTTCAGCGGAATCATCCAAAACCGCAGCTACATCGTCATCGCTGTAAGGTACCTGATCGTAGTCGAAAGCCTCAGTAGGCGCACTGCCAGACGCAGGCTCATCCCAAGGCATCGGATATGACGCCTCTGGCGCTGGTGCATCGGGAGCTGCAGGCGCTGGAGCAGACACAGGTACCTGAGCGGGAACAGCGGCAGGAGCGGGCTGCGCAACTGGCTCAGGAGCTGGTGTGACGGGCGCAGCAGGAGCCACTGGAATTGCAGGCGCGGGTGCAGGAGCTGGAGCCGGCATTTGAGCTGCACGTTTTTCTCGAGAGATTGCCGTTGCGGCAAGGCTCGACTCAACATATTTGATGCGACGCGGGCCCATAACCTGGGCAACGCACTCTTTTACAAACTCAGAAACTGCTGGCGCGCTGAGCATCCTCATAGCAAACGAAGAGCCCTTTGGCAGCGTAACTACCAGCTCAGAGCCATCGTCGGACTCAAGCGTTGAGCTGACCAGCAGGGCTGCATGAGCGGCGTTCTTAGACGCACAAACCTTGCCGACTTCTTTCCACTGTCTGACGAGAAGTGCGTCTGCCTGGTCAACTTCTTTTGGAGCAGGCGCAGGCGCTGGTTGCGGAGCTGGCGCGGCTGCGGGTGCTGGTGCAGGCTGCGGTGTTGGAGCTGGCGCAGATGCAGGCACAGCGACTGGTGCAGGTGCCGGAGCTGGAGCTGGCTCTGGAGTTGCAACTGGAGCGGGAGCCGCCTGTGGTGTGGGTGCTGAAGCCGCCGCTGGTGCGGATGCAGGGACGGGAGCCGGCACGGCAACAGGAGCTGGCTGTGGTACCGGAGCAGGTGCGGGAGCTGCGGGTTTCTCGCCAGCAGAAACAGCAACAACACCGCTTGCTAGCTGCTGCTCAAGAACTGCTAGCCTGTCGGCCAGTGCTTCCAATGAAAGCTCCGTGTTAGGACGCGCCAGCTTGGTAAACGCAACCTCTAGAACAAGTCGCTGGTTCACGGCAGTGCGCATCTGATTTGCGGCGTCACCCAGAACAGTCAGGACTCTGGAGAGCCTATCAACCGAACCAAAGGCCTGAGCCTCTTTGGTAAGCTGCTCGGTTGATGCGGTGGAATTTGCCAGCGCTGGAGAATCAACGCCTACAGCTGCGGCAATGTAGAGATCTCTTACGTGAACGGCAAGCTCGCGCGTGAACTGCAGCAGATCTTTACCGCCTTCAAACAGCGTGTTTACCGTGGTAAAGAGCGAGGAAATGTCGCGCTGAGCCAGAGCCATCGCGGCATTGTTAATAAGAGAACCGGATGACTGACCCAAAACGTCGCGAACCGTCTGCTCAGAAATAACGCCGCCACCATAAACGGAGAGCTGCTCAAGAGAAGAAAGAGCATCACGCATGCCACCGCGTGCATGACGAACAATAAGATCAATAGCTGCGTCTTCGTAGGTAAAGCCCTCGTTTTTGCAGACGGTGACCAGGTGCTCTGCCATCTCGTCAGCAGCAATGGAACGGAAGTCAAAGCGCTGCACGCGGGACAGAATAGTTGCAAGAATTTTCTGAGGGTCGGTGGTACACATGATAAACGTCACATGCGAAGGAGGCTCCTCCAACGTCTTGAGCAGTGCGTTAAACGCCGCCGAGGTAAGCATGTGCACCTCATCGATGATGTAGACCTTGCCCTTGCCACGCACGGGAGCGTAACTAGCGCGAGAAATAATCTCTTCTCGCACGTTATCAACGCCGGTGTTAGAGGCGGCGTCAATCTCAAAGACATCTGGATGCTGACCTGCAGCAATCAACTGGCAGTCCTCGCAAGTGCCGTCGGGCAGATGACCAGGCGCCTCGTGACAAAGGATAGCTTTTGCCAGCAGGCGAGCCATAGTGGTCTTACCTGTGCCGCGAGGTCCGCAGAACAGGTATGCGTGGCTGAGCTTTTGCTCCAAGACCGCTCGCTCAAGAGTGCCGACCACATGCTTCTGGCCAACTACCTGCTCAAACGTTTGCGGGCGATACTTTGTATACAGTGATTCCATTCGTCCTCCGACGGCAGATTTTTCACTTTCAAGTATACCCTCTGAGCTAAGAGGGTTTCTCGCCAAACAAAAACGGGGCAGCCGAAGCCACCCCGATTCTGTACTCTGCGGTCTTTGCGCGAGCAAATACCTGCTACTCTGCAGCCTCTTCGGTTGCAGGTGCCTCGGCCTCAGCCTCAGCCTCTGGCTCTGCAGCTGGTGCGTTCTTTGCGAACTCAGCAGCACGCTTTGCCTTCTCAGCAGCCTTAGCCTCAGCAGCAGCCTTACGAGCAGCCTCCTGCTCAGCAGCCTTAGCAGCCTTTGCCTCCTTGGCAGCCTTAGCAGCCTCGAGAGCAGCGTTTGCTGCGCCACCGAACTTGTCGGCGAAGCGCTGGACGCGTCCACCAGTGTCGACAAGCTTCTGCTGACCCGTATAGAATGGGTGGCACTTGTCGCAGAGGTCAAGACGCATCTCTGGAACAGTTGCGTGTGTGGTCCAGGTGTTTCCGCAGGTGCAACGAACGGTGCACTCTACGTACTCTGGATGAATACCTTGCTTCATGCAGGACTCCTTACATCGGCTCTGGTTTCCGACCAGAGCAGGGGTGTCTTTATGAGCACGTGCTCAATCAAGACAATAAGCTGAAAAAGTATAGCAGAACAACCCTTCTGTTGCTAGAAGTACTTGGCGAGAAATTCATATTTTGTGCAGATAATTCTTGTGTACGACAACTGTGCAACAACGATGCGACAACTATGCGACAACTGCGAAACAACTTTTTTCTTGCACACGACAACTTTAGAGATGTGTCCAATGGGCTAAAATCCAATACGTCATAAAAAGCTGGTCTACAGCCCTTGGAGGCATAATGTTTTTATCGATTGATGTAGGTAACACGCAAACTGCCATTGGTTTATTTGACAGCGAAGGCACTATGGTGCGCGGCTGGAGAATGCCTACCGATCAAAGCGACACCTCCGACATTCTGCACGGCCGCCTCTTCACGTTCTTCCAGAAAGATGGACTGAACCTAGACGACGTTGAGGCGGGTGGACTTTCGTGCGTGGTTCCTGTTATTACACGTGCTTGGCAGCGCTGCTTTGAGCTGCTTCTCAACAAGCCTCTGACCCGCATTAACGCGCTTTCCACGGATAAGATTCGCTTCAATATCCCCCACCCCGAGCTTGTAGGCGCCGACCGCGTAGCAAATTCTGTTGCCGCAACTGAGCGCTACGGCTATCCAGTTATTGTGGTTGATTTTGGCACCGCAACCAATTTGGACGTTGTCGATAAGGACGGAGTATTCCGCGGAGGCGCTATTTCACCAGGTATTATGATCTCTGCAAACGCTCTGTTTGCGCGCGCAGCTAAGCTCTCCAGCATTCCTATCAAGGCTCCCGAAACTGTCTTGGGCAACACTACAGAAAGCGCTGTTCAGGCAGGTATTGTAGTAGGCGCCGCCGCTCAGGCAGAGGGTCTGGTTGCCAGAACGCTCAAAGAGCCTGGTATTGAGGGTGCGACTGTTATTGCAACGGGTGGTCTGGCAAACACCGTTAGCGAAGCAACAGATGTCTTTGACGTGGTTGATCCGCAGCTTACTATGCGTGGCATTTATCTGATTTGGAAGCAGTCCACTCAGGCTGCCAAATAATTGACGCCGCAGCCGCGTTACCGCAGTTAAACCAGCAGCTAAACCGGCGGTTAAACCGCTGGCACAACAGAAGCTTCGTCCTCACTCACAAGGATTTCTTTACCGTCCTGGTCAACAAGGATGGCATGACCCCACACGTCAATGCCGCCAA
Source organism: Atopobium sp. ICM42b (assembly GCA_000564995.1). GTDB lineage: Bacteria > Actinomycetota > Coriobacteriia > Coriobacteriales > Atopobiaceae > Lancefieldella. The sequence continues at coordinate 4,533 of JDFH01000035.1, read as the reverse complement.
ATCGAGCGGTCAGCGCAACGTTACCACTGGGGTATACCTTGTAGACCTGCTGTCCAAGCAGAGGAACCATATCAAAGTAGTCGCTCAAAATCAGTGCGATAGGTCCCGCAAAACTCCTTGCACGCTTAACTTGCTGCTCCCACACGCCTACGCTCTGAACTACCAGTTCAGAGACCTTTTTGGCGAGAAGTTCTGTATTGCCCGCAACGCCAAACGCTGAGCTCAGCGCCTTGACGTCTGCGACAATACTCACCACAGCAAACATTCCCTCTTGATAGCCTGCGGTTGCCTTGATTGAGGCCACTACCTGGTCTTTATAGCAGATATCGTAAGGCCAACAAATGCCAAAGTTCTCATCTAGCGCACGCAAGAACTGACAAAGTCCCAGCGCTACAACGTATGGAACGGCAGGTACATACGGCATCGAGACGCCAAGACGCACAACGGTTGCAATCTCAAAGGGTTTCTCGCCAGATGATGGGTGCGCTGATGCCGGAGCACAAGCCGATTCGGAGCAGTCCTCTTGGCCAGATGCAGCACATTCCTGCACGTCAGAGACGCGGAATACAAACTCGCCCGTTTGTGCGCCGCCACGTGCTAGCTCTAAAGCTTCCTGTGCTACTCCCACGTAATGACTCCCAAATCCTCAGTTACGTGACCAACACGCTGGTCAGGAGGGGCAATCTCCACACCTCCGTGCGAGAAGAAGCGCACCGGATCATGCATCAGGTCCTCCATAGGCACAAGCACGTAATCGCGCTCGCCCATGCGTGGATGAGGCAAAGTGAGGTGTTTACCTGCGTGTTGTTCGCCCTCAACCCACAGAAGGTCACAGTCGATAGTGCGAGGTCCATGGCCCTCCTCGCCTTTCTTGCGTGTGCGGTTGAGAGCGTTCTCTACCTCAAGCAACTTATCCATCAGCACCAGCGGATGGAGCTCAGTTCTAATCTCGGCAACGGCGTTTACCACGGGTGTAGCAATACCGTATGCAGGCTCAGTTTCGTAGGCGTGGCTGAGAGAAACAACGCAGGTCAGAGGAATCTCATCGATGAGCTGCGTTGCGCGAGCCAGATAACCCACGCGGTCGCCTACGTTGGAGCCAAGCGCCACAAATCCCTGACGAGGATCGCGCTCGGTCATAGCCCAGTAAGCGTTGATAGCCTGAGCGGTTCCCGCAACATCGTGAACGCGCAGGATACGGGCACCGTTGGTGATTGCGGCAATGCAAATTGCATGCGTAGCTGCGTCGCGCTGCGTAGCCTCAGTTACGCCAGAAACAGCGCCGACAAAGCGCTTTCTGGACACGGCGCAGAGCAGTGGATATCCCATAGAAACCATCGAGCGAGTAGCACGCTGAATAACAACGTCCTCGTCAGCAAACTTGTCAAAGCCTGGACCTGGGTCAATGCAGATGCGGTCCTTGGAAACGCCAGCGCGCATCAAACCGCGAGCCTGGTCGCCCAAAAAGCCCATAATCTGGCGCATGATAGGCGCCTCTTCAGGCAGGGTAAAACGGCGCTGCGAGCTCAGCGTGCGTGTCTCGGCTCCTGTAGCTGCGGCTCGAGCAGCTGCACTACCAGTAGGGCGAGAAGGGCGCATGTCGTCCAGCTGCACCTGCTTGCGCTCAACACGAGCTCCAAGGCCGTCCTTATTCCAGTGCATCACAATGCAGCCGCAGTCAGACTCCGCAGCTACGGCAACCATCTCTGGATCGGTGAAGCCGGAAACGTCGTTGATGATGGATGCTCCAAGACGGACGCACATCTTTGCTACCTCGGCGTGACGCGTGTCGATGGAGACAATTGCTCCAGCAGCTACCAACGCGCGCACCACAGGTACTACGCGCTCAGCCTCTTCTGTAGGCAGAACAGGTGTGTGACCTGGTCGAGTAGACTCTCCCCCAACGTCAATGATGTCAGCGCCTTCATCCAGCATCTGTAGACCGCGTGCAATTGCAGCATCTGGATCAAAGTTCTTTCCGCCATCAGAGAACGAGTCTGGAGTGACGTTGAGAACGCCCATAATCCTAGGACGCGCCAACGAGATAGTGTGAGTTCCACATTGCCAGGTGTTGTAGCTTTGACGAAGCATGAATCCTCCTTGCCAGCTATGAATGTTTCTATTGTAGCGGTATTGGTGGCTACTAGTCGTATACCATGGATTTATTGAAAGTTTATTGCCGCAAACGCACCGCTTGGCGCCGTAACTGGAGCGTGGAACGCGCGTTACTCGCGGCTACTGTGATACGAATCCACTGCGACCTAAACCACCAGGTCGTAGTATGAAAGAGGAGTTATGAGCGATACTCGAGAGTACAAGCTAATTTCCTGGAACGTTAACGGTCTGCGTGCCGTGCTCAAGAAAGAGCCTTCGTTCACGGAAATTTTTGAAACCATAAATGCTGATGTATTTGCACTTCAAGAGACTAAGCTGCAAGAAGGCCAGGTTGAGCTGGACCTCCCTGGCTACGTTCAGACCTGGAACTACGCAGATAGAAAGGGGTATTCGGGCACAGCGGTTTTCTCGCGAGAAACCCCTCTGCAGGTAATTCGTCAGATTGGATGCCCCGTTGCTGACGACGAAGGTCGCGTTTGTGCGCTGGAGTTTGAGAAGTTCTGGTTTGTGTGCGTATACACGCCAAATTCAAAAGACCAGCTTGCGCGCTTGGACGAGCGTCTTGAGTGGGATCAGCACTATCGCGAGTTCTTAGCTGAGCTGTCTGAGCAAAAACCAGTAATTACCTGCGGCGATTTTAACGTTGCTCACAACGAGATTGACCTTAAGAACCCATCGTCTAACAGGCAAAACGCAGGCTTCTCTGATGAGGAGCGAGAAAGCTTTACTAAGCTGTTGGACGCAGGCTTTACCGATACATTTAGGTATCGCCATCCCGACATGACCGGCGCTTACAGCTGGTGGAGCTACCGCTTCAACGCTCGCAAGAACAACGCCGGCTGGCGCATCGACTACTTCCTGGTCTCCGATCGCATTGCTGAGCAGGTCAAAAGCGCATCCATCTTGAGCGAGGTCTACGGCAGCGACCACTGTCCTGTTGAGCTGAGCATTGAGCTGTAGTACGCGCAGGTAGCGAGAAGACTGGTCTTCTCGCCAGGGTTGCCTCATGATGGCAGCCGTGATTAACTAGAGTTGTCGATTGGAATTCAAAGGAGCACGTCATGCGCATTACTTGCGACGTTCATACTCACAGTCTGTACTCGAGGCACGCCTATTCAACCGTTGAGGAGAACGTTCGTGCAGCTTCTGAGCGTGGCTATGAGCTGCTTGGAATCACCGATCACTTCTCGTCCATGCTGTATGACCAGCAGACTATCAAGAACTTTCAGTTCTATATGAACACCGCTATTTGGCCAGAGACCTGGTACGGCGTCAGGCTGCTTCACGGCGCTGAGGTTGATATTGTTGACCTTGAGGGCAACCTGTTTGCCTACGATATTACGTTTGACCAGGGTATTAATGGCGATAAACTCCGTCAGCCTCATATTCTTGGCGAGCACATCCTAGGTACCTGCGATTATGCGGTTGCTAGTATTCATAGTAAGCAGTGGGCTGCCGGTGCCTCGCAGAAGCAGATTACCCAAATGTATGTAAATGCACTGGATAATCCACATGTTTTGATTCTTGGTCACCTTGGTCGCAGCGGTTTAGATTTTGATGTTCCGGCGCTTGTCAGAGAGTGTCGCGATCGCGGTAAGCTCATCGAGATGAACGAGGCCACACACGATGAAGGCCAGCGTGAGGTTGCTATTGAGCGTTGCCGTGTGATTGCAGAGACCTGCGCTGAGCTGGGATGCAAGCTTTCTTTTGGCTCAGACGCTCACATTGCAACCCGCATTGCTGACGCACATTCTGTTATCAAGCTGCTGGAAGAGGTTGACTTCCCTGAGGAGCTTATGGCTTGTCGCGATGCCCAAACGTTTTTGAGCACCATCGCTGACGCTAAGATTCCAGCTTCTAAGCAGGGATACTAAGCCAGGCACGAGCACTGCAACTAAGGCGTCGCGCTGTTCGAACGGCTGCAGCTCACAACAACATTGCACAAAGAAACAAAGCCGCGTTTTCACGCGGCTTTGAACTGCCTCCCATTTCTTAGACACGAGAAATAGGAGTCAGTTCAAAACACACCTAAGTCAGATAATCTGTCAAAAAGACGTATACATGACGCAGAAATTGCCACAAACATGCAGATTATCTTTATTAGATGTGTAAAATGCCCGCATCTGAGCAGAATATCTGAATTAGGTGTGTTCCGTAGATACAGAATTCATCTATAGTTAAATTTCTTATATAAGTCTATTCATGTTTAAGCATATTAGATGAAGTTTATGCATAGATATGCATATCAGGTAGTGTGACCGCCTGGCTGCCTGGCTATCTTGATTAGGAACATGTCGATTCTTCGGCAGAACCTACCAAAGCTACGCTATTTTGTTCGCCAGGCCTAAAAGTCGACGCTAACACGCTGCAGAATCATAATCACCCGCATATGAACTGCCTCCCATTTCTTATGTCCAT
>JDFH01000034.1 GCA_000564995.1 Atopobium sp. ICM42b | reverse complement strand
ATTCAAGCTCTCTTCGCAGAACCGCTCCTATAACTAGTCACCAAAAAAGCCACCCGCATGTGAACTGCCTCCCATTTCTTGGACATAAGAAATGGGAGGCTTTTTATGCGTGTGGTGTAGACGACTGAAAGATGCAGGAGTTGTTCAGAGCATGTCCAGAAAGGGTAACTGCATAGACAACGGTGCCACCGAGCAAGTCTTTGGCCACATGAAAGACGAGTTCTTCCGAGGAAGAACGTGGCCTAACTTTGAGTCTTTCAAAGCAGATTTAGATGCATATGTTATGTACTGGAACACACAAAGGCGTCAGGTTAAACTAAAAGGACTGACCCCGAAGGAGTTCCGAAATCAGTCCTTAGTAGCCTAGTTCTTTATTAAATTCGTCCAAGTTTTGAGACGCAGTTCAAACCTATATCTGTTCCGGATTGATATGTTTTATTTTGTTTGTATTAGGTGAGCACGTAACCTACCTTGTTTATCCCGATAACATCGCGATGCAACTGCTTAACATCTAGTGTATGAAGACCGCTTTGCTTTACGTTTGCTGTATGCACATCAGGCATACTATGGCGTTCTATGCGGTATTCAGCGGTATTGAACCTAGCACCCCTGACGCCTAATTCTTTCAACAGTTGTGGAGGAAGACTCTCGTCCTGTTCAATGAGGCCGAATAAGGTAAGGCCCGAAACGGTAGAGGCTTGCAGTATACAGGACTTTACAGGCGCAAAAGCGAGGCAGCCGACGGCCGATCCAACCGCCGACCCAATGAGCATAGGTACTGTGGCCTCAGGGGCGATAATAGAGGCGACTGCTGCGCCAGCGAGCATAAAGATCGTTACAAAGACGTCCTGTGCCAGATTGTTGACGAAGTCTTCTGCCGTCCTCTTACCGCGCGCAAGTAGGTATGCGTCTTTGCAGGTCTCTACGGTCAGCACGACAAGGGCTCCGATAACCGTTGGGCCGAATGGTTTGGAGATTGCAACCTTTATCGCTTGCCCGAAAACCCCCTTCCCAGCGGCGATTGTGATTGCTGCCGTAGCGGAGCCGTTTACAAAACCAGTAGCGGCACCATCGAACGTGGCAGCTCCGATTGTCTTCAGGCTTTCCTTGTCGAGCTCTCCCCCTGCTATTAAGTAGTCAATGGCCTTGTATATCTCTGGGGCTATTTTAACGACAGCTGATATTGCGGCGGCAGTGGCACCGGCTTTGAAGGACTGTGCCATTAGGTTCTTTATCTTGATAAGTTCTGCGGTGGTCATGCCGTCTGCCTCAGGGAGAAGCTCCTCGTTCCTGCTGACGGCTATTGCCTTCTGGCGGGCATCCTCTAGCGTTTGTGGCCTGCTGGATATTCCGTCTGTGGTTTCCAACTTATCGGTCAGGGCATCCGATACTCTTTTCCAGCGAGATACTTCGTCAGCGCGATTTAGGGCTTTGGCTTTTGATAGCCTTTTGAATGCCTCCATCTGACAATCTGCCAGTTTATCTGAGGGAACGACGCCCCATTGACCGTCATAGAGAAGGTCGGTCGGAAGTTTGCCTGTGAACCCCTTCGAAGCAGTCCATTCGTCGAAGCTCATGGTTGCGCTGGCTGAGGAGCTTTGGTAGACCTCTCTGAGCGTGGTGCCTAGTGCCTTTACGGTGGCGCTTGGATCAAGGTAAAACTTAAGCTGGTACATACCGCCTTCTAAGGTGGCTACGTCTACGGATCCGAGGTCCGTAGACTTCAAAACTTCGGCGAGCGCCGGCTTACCTTTCACTGCGGCATCGACATTGAGAGTCCCCGATGCCCACTCTTCGGCAATGAAGCCCTTCAGTGATTCCTGTGAAGGTATGGTAGCCTTGTAGTAGTTGTACGCGTTCATCCGTTTGTAGAGCTCGCTGATGGCCTGTTCGACATGCTCCACGTATTCAGACTCGGCAGCGGCACCCCAGGTGGCGGTGCCTTGTTTTACAGCGAATACGTATCCTTGCTCGAATTCGTTCATGGCTCTACGCTTCTACGAACGCACGCAGGTAATTCAGGTAGAAGAGTTTTATGGCAAAACGGAATTGTTGGTCTCGTATACCCCTGTCTTTAAGCGCAGTCGAAATCGAAGTGCTGGCGTTACTTACCGCCTTTCCAAAGAAAGCTAGCGGTGCGATAACTTTGCCTTCCTGCTCGTCTTTCTCCTGACGCAGGTTTTTCATCAGGTCCTCGAATCTCTGTCCATGTTCCTTTGTGTAGTCGAGAAACGCATGGTAGTCTTCACTACTGAGTCCATTGCCAGCAACGTCGATGTACGCCTGCTTTCCACTCACGTGGATTTTAATGCCATGCTCTACTAGGCGTACCGTCGCCTCGGTCTCTATGGTATCGAGGTAGTCCTTGGCAGACTTGGATCGTCCGACAAAGATAATTTTCTGGTCTGAGGAAAGCAGAGTGGATGCGAACTGCTTTTCGTTGAAAATAGATGCTTCTACCGAACCGTCAACTGGTCCGATAACATCGTCCTTATTGTCATTATTGGTGCCGATAAGCGTATATAGCTGTTTACAATACTTACCGCAGCCCTTTGCTTCGACAATGACTACCGATTCTTTAGCGCCGAACATTTGTGTTCCTTCCATTTAAAAAATCTTTGCAACATTATATGTTTGGTCGACATTGCTTTGTGTTGTAGAAACGTCACACATGCTTGTGCAGCGTTTTGCATTCTGATGCATTTTTTGTTTCAATACTAAAGTTTACATAAACAATTCCATCTCTTGGATAAACGTTGCTGTTATCGCAATCTGTTTGTGGTCTTGAATTTTCATTGCTAGTGCAACAACAAAAGAGAAGGTAGTGACCCATGGGTCTACAATGACGCTTACGACGACGTTCATTGA
>JDFH01000033.1 GCA_000564995.1 Atopobium sp. ICM42b | reverse complement strand
CATCATGTCTGAGTAAATTTACTCAGACATGATGAGAGAAACCGGCAAAACCACTCAGATATGGTGCACTTTTCCGGCAAATCGTTCAGACTTAGCGAGAAAATCAGGTTCCATGAGAGCGCTCATGGAAGGGTAACCTTAGGCACGCTTTAAAGTCTGCCTAAAAAGTACAAAGAATCTGTGTTTGGGACACAGATTCTTTGTAGAAATTAGGCAGAATCCACCGATTCTTTTACGTTTTCAGGCAAAAGTTACAGATTCTTTGCAGAAATAAGGCGCAGCTACAAGGTCCAAAATCAGTTGCAACTTTATCCGCGACGAGATGCCTGGTACTTCTCGAAAGCAGCTTTGTATTTCTGCTCCTCTTTCTTGAACATGGCGTTGAAAAACAGGGTAGTTACCAGAAGAATGACCAGGTACAGCGCAGTAAAAGACATCCAAGCCTGAGCCATATTTGGCACCCATCCTCCAATGAGCGCCATCGCCACAAGCGTTGGGAACAGGCAAACGTTGAAGCCAAGAAACCTGTGAAGGTAGCTGAGCTTAGTAATCAGAGGCTGATAGTTGAACCAAATCTGCTGGTAAATCCCCGACAGGACGCCGGCGGCGATCAGCGTAAGAAGTATGATGTTATTTTGCCTGTCACCATAATTGGTTGCCAGCGCAATGACGCCATACACAAGCGAGATGCCGGTGAAGCATATCGCGCCACCTGAGATACCTTTGCACATGATTTGACCTACTGTTTTATTGAGTCCCTCATCAAATTCTTGCTGAGTCTTTCGCTCAATTCCTTGCCAGTTTTGTGATTCGTTGCGTTCCATAATGTTCCCTTCTCTGGGATAAAACTGCTGTTAAAGTGTGGTTCGAGTGGTGTTTGGCGCTCGGCACCGGGAGCGATGCGCGAGAAAATCCGCTGGCCCTTACACAATTCCGATACGTCTTTTGATTTCCGCAGCGTACTTTCTTGAAGCAACAAGGGTTTTCTCGCCAAGCGACAGCAGCATGCGGCCGGAACCTGCGGGTTTGATACCTGTAACGTGGTCCAAATTGACCAGTTCCTGTCGAGAAGTGCGCACAAACGCCGTGTCTTTCAGGGCGTCCTCGAGCTCGGACAGGCGGCTAGAACTTTCCAGCGTCTCGCCGTTTACCAGGTGAATCAGCGTCACGTTTCCGTCCGTTTGAATCCATGCCACATCCGCGAGAAGAACGACGCGCCTGTTGATGGTGCCGGGAACGTATCCGGTCATCTTTCCGTCAACCATCTGGAGCTGACGGACAATTCCCGAAACGCGCGGGTCATCGGGGCCGCTCAAGATGGTCACTTCAATTTGCGCTCGACCCTTTTCTTCAACTACACGAATTTCCATTGCACTTCCAAACAACTTATTTGACCAAACGTTTCGTTTCTTGCTGTAGCGGAACTGTGTCCGCTTGCCTCCTTGCCTTAAGGCATCTTTAGAATAACGGTTGCATCTCTTATGTGGGATCTCGTGTCACTCAAATGCACTAACTGGCGTGTGAAGTGCATTCTTTGCGCTTCGAGCTCCGTTCTTGCGCTTGAATGGCGCTTTGCGCGCGCCGAGCACGAACGCGATCGCACACGCTCACAAGCGTGTACGCCCACGAGCGTCTACACAAAAAGCCGCCCTCAAAATGAGAGCGGCTTGAAGTTACCGTGCGCCATGCCTGCGGTTTTGTGCCTGCGGGTCTTGAACCTGCGCGTGTTTGCGTACCTGCGGCTTTTGCCTGCGAGAATGTCAACCTCGCCGCAGCTTAGTTTCTAGCTGCGTGAAGCTTGAGTGTGCCCAGCGCAAAGAGAACTGCTGCGCCGCCTGCAATAGCAAACATAAGCGTGTTCTGCAGTGCGTCGTCGCCAGTGTAAGGAGTGCGGGACTTGCGAGGCTTAGGGACAACAGGGTTGGTGGTGGTGTTGGTATCTGTGTCGATCAGACCATCGCTGACGTGAGCGGTGTTTACAACCGTAACGTCCTTCTCGCCCTTGTTGACCTTGACCTGGAAGGTAACGGTGAGTGTGTCGCCCGAAGCAACGTTCTGAGTCCAAGTTACGGTGCGCGTAGCTGGGTCGTAGGTGCCGCCATTATCAGCAGAGCCATCAACGTAAGTTGTGTGCTCTGGGATGACATCGGTAATGGTTACATCGCGAGCAGTGTTGGTGGTGTTGGTGTAAGTTACGGAGTACGTAAGCACCTGACCAGCAGTTACCTTGTTACCGTCGATGGAGTTACCCTGACCATCCAGGACATCCTTCTTTGGCTGAGGCAGAACTACCCAAACACCAATAAAGTGAGCGTTCTTGTGGTCGATGACCTCGGAATCGTGATCGTAACCGATAAACACCCACGTTCCATCTGGAGTCTCTACGCGAGTAACGCCACCAAGAGGCTGATCAGGGGTAACAGTGGTTCCGTTAGGAATTCTAGTCTGCTTACCAGGAAGCAGGTCCAGGACCTCCTGAGGAAGCTCCCTGTTAGGAGTGCCGCTGACAAACTCATGGGTCTTCTCGTACAGAAGCTCAGTGGTTACCTTGTTGGAGTGAGCAACGTTTCCGTCGACAACCTGTGTGAGCTCGTTATCAATGTTGGAGCCGTCTGTCTCTACCTTGCTGTTGGTAACAGTCTTGTAGGTAATAACAAACTTCTTGCCGCCATTTGCCTTGGTGAGCAGGTGATCCTTGATGTTGACCGTAACCTTCTGGCCGTCAACAGCAACAGTGTAATCGGTGCCCTCAGTGAGGGTCTGACCGTCAAAGCTTACGGTGAGGCTCTGGAAATCAAGGCGCTCGTCAAAGGTATCAACCATGCTCATCGACTTAATCTTGCCGATGGTATCAATGCCCTGCCTTGGCAGCGTAAAGGTGCCGGTATAGGTAATGGTTTCTCCGGCCTTAGCAGGAGCCTGCTCTGGATCAACGGCCTTTACTGGAGCTGGAGTAATTGCCTCGGTGTACACACCAAAGAGGCTGCCGCTGGTAGCCGCGCTGGTGGACTCAAACGTCATGCTGCTTGACTTGGACTTAACAGCAAAACCTGCAAGGTTCTTCTCCTGGTCAGGACCGGAAGTTCCACGAACAGGATTCCAGGTAATCTTATTACCACTTGTGGTCTCAACAAGAATGTTCCTGTTGTTCATAACAATGCTATCGATGGTGCTATTGGCGTTAATAAGCGAGAAGGTCTCGTTTGCGCCAGTATCACCGACAACGTCAATATCGCTTGGCTGCATAACAAGCTTGAGGTCACAAGGGGTGCCATCGGTGTACTTCAGCTCTACAGTCACGTTTGCGCTGATTGCATAGGACCTGAACATATCAGCAGTGTAGCTGGGGTGATTCACGTCGATGTAGTCCATGATCTGGAAGGACTTAGTTCCCCAGTTCTCATCAACAGTCAGAAATGCAACATCAGTCTTATTTGGATTGTTGTAATCTGCGTTGGCATTCTTAAGGGTAAGGTCCAGCGAGTTAATGGTGACATAAACGTCAACGGACTTGCCGTCAACAGTGCCAGCATTAGAGAACTTCAGCGAAAGAGGCTGGTTATACTGCTGGTTGGAACCGTCTTTAGTTGGCTGAACAACAAAAGCTGTTGAGGGCAGTCTGCCTGTGTCAGAAGCAGGAATCTCTATGCGCTTAACGCCAGCTCCCTGCGAGAGAACGGTCATGTTGTCCCTGGTCAGCGTGAACTGGTAAATGTTGATCTGGGTAAGATCACTATCGTCTTTCTGGCGATCAAGTGCCTGAGCTGTGTTAATAGACATAAACAGGCATGCCACAACCATGGTGAGAAAGACTGAGATTCTCTTAAGAAAACCTTTTTTCATGATGGCCCCTCAAAAAGATGTGCATATTACATCTATATTTTCTTACAAATTGATAGCCAAAACATATGAGAAATTAGTATTCACATAAAAAGTGAATTTGGCTGATAAATAGTACAGTTCACATGGACAGTACTGTTTTGAAAATAGTTCAAATTTTTGTATCCACACCGCATCTGCTGCTTGCGAATATGAATTGAGCCATCGCGCTTCAAGACGCCGCACCCAGTCCGCGGCTTCGGTCCGCGCGCCTCTGCTCACTCGCCTTAGTTTGCTCCGCCAGGGCGAGAAGGTCTACCAGCTTGATGATTATCTTGCTCTTGAACTTTCTCTGTCTTGGAGCAAATCCACGCAATGGTATAGCCAACGCAGCCGATAAACAGGCAGGTTAGACCTAACATAAACATTTTCTCGCCAACGCCAAAGTCAATCTCGTATTGAATTTTGAGCGCCAGCGGAGGATCTTGCAGAGGAAGTCCAGCCTTAGCGAACAGGTAGTATGCACCCATGAGCGCACTTAAAATACCCGAGATAAGAAAGCCTTGAGAAAGGTTCTTGATAATTTGAGCCGCTTTATTCATGTCGCATCATCTCCTTATGTTGCTATGGTAAAGCAAAACGACGAGAAGCCCAAAAAGAGAGCCGGCGGATGAACTGACCCCCATTTCTTGGACACGAGAAATGGGAGTCAGTTCAAAACACACTTAAGTCAGATAATCTGTTAAAAAGACGTATACATGACGCTGAAAATACCTCTAACGCGCAGATTATCTTTATTAGGTGTGTAAAATGCCCGCATCTGAGCAGATTATCTGACTTAGGTGTGTTCCGTAGATACTGAATTTATCGATAGTTAAATTTCTTATATGAGTCTATTCATTTTCTAGCATATTAGGTTAAGTTTATGCATAGAGATGCATATCGGGTAGTGCGACCGCCTAGCTGCCTGGCTATCTTGATTAAGAATATGTCGATTCTTCAGCAGAACACAAGA
>JDFH01000032.1 GCA_000564995.1 Atopobium sp. ICM42b | reverse complement strand
GTCTGAGTAAATTTACTCAGACATGGCGAGAAAAACCGGCAAAACCACTCAGACATGGCGTGCTTTTCCGGCAAAGAATTCAGACATGACGAGAAAATCAGGCGCGCATAACGTCGCGCGCATAACGTCTCGTTCGGAGCGTTGTCATGCAAAAACGTGCGCGGTCTTTCCGCAGTTACTCAGTGGCGCCCACAGTTTTTCTGCGGTTACATTCAAGCTTCCAGCCGATCATCCAACCAACTGCAAGAACGTAATTCTCGATAGCACCAACCAAATTTACCGACTCGTGAGCGCTTAAAAAATGAATGAAATGATTGGTTCCAATTCCGATACCACCCAGAATCAGCGCGAGCAAAATCGCACGTAGATAGACCCAATCGTAGTGGAAACACGTGGTAACCAAAATGATGAGCACCGCGAGATTCCAAAAACCAATCTCTCGCTGCCAACCGGTCGAAATACCATAAGCGGCATTGCTTCCCATGTACTCGGGAGCGACAATTTGCAGAATCGCCGCACCAGTCATCGCGACGATAACCAGCGCAAACATTACCTTCAAAAACTTATTCATGGGCGTCTTCAAAACAAACTCTTTCCGTATCAATTTTCGCTTCGCGTTCAGGGCATACGTTGTAGATTTTGGAGCTCGATTAATACAAAAGTCTACTCGATAAAACTTTTAATCTCTTCGAGGCGATCAAGTGCGACTTGGCGACCTGTCAGGTACAGAGACAGTAGGGCTTCACCGGACTTCTCGTTAACTTTAACTTCAACTGGCTCGGGCGGCAGAAGCACCAGCACTCTACCCTCTTCTTCCAGTTCAAAGAGCTGTTTGCGCTGATCCATGTAGCGCTCGGCGCGAGAAGCCAATGCGGCTTCAAAGTATGGATACGCGGAGTAGAGCTGTGAGCGGATAGCGATCTGCTCGTTGACGTCGGTTTTTACGAAATCCCTATCCTGCGTGATAATGACCAGCGCTTTCTTTGCCGGCTTGTGGTCGGGAATGTCAACCGCGCGTTCCGCTTTGCCGTCGGGCAGACCAAGCGCGGCTGCAAACGGAATGGAATCGGTAGTTCCACCGTCCAAATAACGATGTCCATCCAGCTCAACCATGCGAGAAACCGTTGGCATCGACGCGGACGCTCGGACCATGGTCACGTCTTCCGGAAACTTTTTTACGTGCAGATACGCCGGCGTGCCAAACGTAACGTCGGACGCCACCGCGTACATCTGCATGGGATTTTGATTGAACGCGTCGTTATCGCAGGGGTCCAAATGGTTTTGGATCTCATCGAACATAAAATCCGCACCCGCAATGTCGCCAGTAGTAATCAGTGAGCGGAGAGAAAGAAAGCGAGGGTCGTCCCTAAAGGCCAGCATAATGCGCATGGCGCGGCCCATCTGCTTGGACCTGAAGCTTACGGCGTTGATAGCGCCCGCGGAAACTCCCCACACGCTCTCAAAGTTAGTGACGCCCTTCTCGCGAAGCACATCAAGGATTCCAGCGGTAAAAATGCCTCGATAGCTGCCTCCCTCTAGCACAAGCGCAGTCGATGATGAGTGCACGGGTGTCTGTTCCACGCCATCTATCTGCGAGAATTTCTGCTGCTGGTCTTCCATAACAACCTCCGAACTTTGTTACTCAGAGTGTACCCAATTTCTGCTCGGACGCCCAACTGGTTTTCCACACAAAAAAAGTGCCCGAATATCAGGCACTTTAGTGATGCAATATGCGTGCTACGCGCAGCAAAGCCGCGGATTCTTTTTACTTGCGAACCTTACGAGAAGAAGCAACAAAACCAAGGCCGCTTACTGCAAGAACAGAAGCTGGAACTGCAACATCTGCAATACCAGTTGCAGGAAGTACGGACTTCTTCGCTGGTGTTGGTGCAGGTGCTGGTGCAGGCTCTGGCTCTGGTGCTGGAGTTGGATCGGGGGTTGGAGTTGGAGTTGGATCGGGGGTTGGAGTTGGAGTTGGATCTGGATTAGGGGCTGGGTCAGGGATACGCACAAAGTAGACAGAAATAACCTCATCGAATGGCTCTGCTGTAACCCAGTGGCCCTTAACGGTAACAGTGCCATCGCCGTTATCAATGATGGTCTCACCGTCAGCGTTACCAACCATAAATCCGTCTGGAATTGGGTTAGTGATATCAGGAAGGAAGTATGCTTCCTCAGGAGCATATGGATTATTCGTTGGATCCATGAGCTCCTCTCTGGTTGGTGCAGGAATAGGAGTTATGCCAGTAGTAGCAGTAGCACCGGTGGTGCTTGTAGGAGCAGGCGTTGTGCCCTCTGCCAGCGCAGATGCTGGAGCAAGTGCCAGCGCGGCTACAAGAGCAGATGAAGCTATGCATACCTTTAAGTTCTTCATGTGGCTTTTGCGCAAATTTTTATGCACCAGACGGGTGATCAGATACACAAAAATTTTTAGCGCATTCCTTTCTGATATGGATTATTTAGTTTCTCCGTAAGCAGATACTATCATATACATACTGAACAAATGTCGCCTCCGGTCGACATATTCCGTGAACGCACAAAAAATTTGAACGACCTTTAAAACTATTTTTCCAAAATTTGATAACATTTCTGCAGGTAAACTATTACGCAACTCAGAGTTGACAAATTTCCAACTCAACTTGGTGGTGTGCAATCAAGGCAATTTTTAGAGTAATAGCCATCACATGTGAATCCCACCACATCACCAACAGAAAGGAATAGCCGTGTTACTGAGCGAGAAAATCATGAGCCTCAGAAAGCGTAATGGTTGGTCACAAGAAGAGCTTGCACAACAGCTTGGCGTTTCGAGGCAGTCAGTTTCTAAATGGGAGTCTATGGCTTCCATGCCTGATATTCAAAAGATTATGGCTATGAGCGAGCTCTTTGGCGTTTCCACAGACTACCTGCTCAAAGACGAGCTTGAAGAGCTTCCAGCCACTGCCATCGCTGTTGATTATGCGGCCTCTTCGGGGCAGGTTGACTCTTCGGATCCCGCTGCCGCAAGCACCGTAGGCAGCACCACGGACAGCACTGACGGCGGCACCGTTGGCGAATCTTCCACTGACAACGCATCTACCAGCAAAACTGTGGCACCGAAGCTCAGCGTTTCTCTCGACACAGCCACCGAATACCTGGATGCAATCGCACGAACTTCTCGCCCCACGGCAGGTGCAATTACCCTCTTTATCCTGGGGCCCGCGCTTCTTGTCTCGCTTGCAACATACAGCGAAGACGCGCTTTACTTTGATCCGATGCACATTTCTCCAGATGCGATGGGTATCGCAGGCATTTGCATCATGATGCTCTTCATTGCTGCGGGCGTTGGCCTGCTGATTCTCCAGGACATGAAGCTCGCGAAGTTTAAGCAGCTCAAGGAGGCCTCTCTCGAGCTCCAGTACGGTGTCGAAGCCGCCGTTCGTAGACGCGCCGAGTCAACCGAATCGTTGCGCTACATGCAACAAGCCGCCGGCGTCTGCCTTACCATCCTGAGCGCAATCCCCTTCCTTATTGCCTCGTACTATGGGACTGGCCTCATCTTTGCCCTTGGCTTCTTCGTGGCAGCAATTCTGGTTTCTCTTGGCGTTTACCTGCTGGTTTACTCGGGAATCATCAGAGATGGCTATAGGGTTCTTCTCCAGGAAGGCGATTTCTCTCACGACGAGAAAAGCAACAAGAGAGACTCCAAATCCGCAGCATTGAAGTACAGGCCAATTGCCAGGGCGTATTTTGGCACCATTACCTTGCTGTACGTGGGCTATAGCTTCATCACCAAGGACTGGAAAAGTTCCTGGATTATCTGGCCTGTTTCCGCGCTCCTCTACCACATCATCATCAGCATCCTGAACGCTCTGAAGAAAAAGTAAGCGCGACCGTCAGATCGCGATCGCTCGGACGCACGGCAGACACGCAGGTCGGAGGCGCTGGTCAGGTGCGACTCGCAAGAGCTCGGTCTTCTCGACAGGCCGAGCTCTTTGCGTATAGCTTGGCGAAGGTTCCTTTGAGCCTGAAAACTGCATCATGTCTGAGTAAATTTACTCAGACATGATGAGAGAAACCGGCAAAACCACTCAGATATGGTGCACTTTTCCGGCAAATCGTTCAGACTTAGCGAGAAAATCAGGTTCCATGAGAGCGCTCATGGAAGGGTAACCTTAGGCACGCTTTAAAGTCTGCCTAAAAAGTACAAAGAATCTGTGTTTGGGACACAGATTCTTTGTAGAAATTAGGCAGAATCCACCGATTCTTTTACGTTTTCAGGCAAAAGTTACAGATTCTTTGCAGAAATAAGGCGCAGCTACAAGGTCCAAAATCAGTTGCAACTTT
>JDFH01000031.1 GCA_000564995.1 Atopobium sp. ICM42b | reverse complement strand
CAATCTCGCGCGCGCTTCAAAGTCCATGGAGACGCCTTAAACCCCGCCTTAAACCCCGCCTAAAAAGTGTAAAGAATCGGTGTTTGAGACACCGATTCTTTGATGAAATCAGGCAAATCCACAGATTCTTTGAAGCATTTAGGCAAAAGTTACAGATTCTTTGCAGAAATCAGGCGCGCAACGAGCATATAGCGAGAAACCCGTCTCACCGCAACGTCCACACACAAAAATACCCGCCAGCAAGTCGATGACCTGCTGACGGGTACATTTTTAACGCACTAGAAGTTTGAGCTGCGGCTTTTGCGCACTTACGCACCTTTGCGCGACCGTGTCGTCACAGCTCAGAGCACCTACAACTTAGTAGTTGAGGGACTGCTCCTCGAAGTATGCCTGTGGGTGACCGCAGACTGGGCAGACCTTTGGTGCAGATGCGCCAACGTGCAGGTGACCGCACTTGAGGCACTTCCAAACCTTGACACCCTCGCGCTCAAAGACCTCACCGGACTCAACGCGCTCAAGAAGCTTCTGATAGCGCTCCTCGTGAGTCTTCTCGATGTTACCGACAAGACGGAACTTAGCAGCGATCTCTGCGAAGCCCTCCTCCTCAGCTACCTTAGCGAAGTCAGCGTACATGGTGGTCCACTCGTAGTTCTCGCCAGCAGCTGCGTCCTTGAGGTTCTCTGCAGTCTCTGGAATCTTGCCACCGTGGAGATACTTGAACCAAAGCTTAGCGTGAACGCGCTCGTTGCCAGAAGTCTCGGTGAAAATGTTGGAAATCTGCTGATAACCATCTTTTGCAGCCTGGGAAGCATAGTAGCTGTACTTGTTGGTAGCCTGGGACTCACCAGCAAAAGCTGCCTCGAGATTCTTCTTTGTCTGAGAATTCTCAAAATCTACTGCCATTTTTTCTCCTCTCCCGCGTTAACGAGTGGCACGTCAACGCATGTCAAAGCGCTTGTGAGCGCGATGTTAAGCGCCTGGGTAGCGCTGTGTTACCTTTAGCAAACAAATGCAAATGATAATCATTAGCACTTATGCTCATATACTGACCCCTTCGTCAGCACTATGAATTATAACCATTTAGGGCAACCAGTATTCATCATTTTTCTGACAAAAGCCTTCCTTCGCAAGTTCTTCAAGTAAGCCAAGGGTAACCTGCTCATCAAGGGTTTCTCGCCCCGCATTGACCTCAATCTGGCAGAGCTCCTGGTGAAGCGTTTCAAACACCGCTCCTCCCTCGTCTTTATGGGCGAGAAGAACGCGCAAGAGCTCGGCTCGCTTCTGCCGATGAGATCCCTCAAAGCGTGACTGCTTGACGTGGCTTTTGGACCTTCGCGAAGGGTTGGGAATGGTTTTCTTCAGGTACGCACCATAGTCGAGAAGAGCGTAGTACCAGCTACGTGGCGTGAGCTCCGTCTCGTCGGCGTTCGCAGTGCTATCGGCGTTCGCAACGTTCGCAGCGTCTGCGACGTCCGCCGCATCCTCAACACTCGCAGGGCACGTGAGCTCTACCAGCGGGACAAGCTCGGAGTCTGGCACACCCTCTGCCTGCGGATACAGCTCGTGCAGGAAAACCGTGCGCACGTTAGTCTCCAGGTAAACACCGTGCAGATTAAACGCAAACGCACGAATACCCGCAGCAGTGGCCGGACCAATGCCTGGAAGCTTTACCAGCTCCTTTGGATCTTGTGGAAAGATGCCGCCAGCCTCAGAAATTGCCTGAGCAGCTCGATGCACGGACAAAGCGCGACGGTTGTAGCCCAGGCCTTGCCATTCTTCAAGCACGTCCGAAGGCGCGGCGGCAGCCAGCGCATCGACCGTTGGAAAGCGCTCCAGCCACCTCTGCCAGCGGCCATCTACGCGGCTGACCTGCGTCTGCTGAAGCATAACCTCAGAAATCCAGATAGCATACGGGTCATACGTGCGACGCCAAGGCAAATCGCGATACAACTCGCGACCTTTCTTGGCTACAAACTCGACAAATGCACGCAGTTCCGGCGTGAGTTCTGATGCGGGTTCCACTTCGCCACTCATTTTTGTATGTGAGATTTTCTTATCGACCAATATTAAACTCGTAAGGCTTTTTCTCGGCAGAAATAACCTCACCATCAAGCAGGTTATCAAATGTGCCGGCGGTAATCTCAGCCTCAATAGCGGCAGCGGCATTCTGGATAATCTGCTCATTACGCTGGGCGTTCTCGTTCTTTACCAGGTGGAACTCACCAACCATCTCTGGCATAAGACCCTCAACAACAACTTGATGCAAAGTCACGGACGCAAAGAAATTACGCAAGGTTTTCTCGGCACTGCACCAAAGAGGCCCAAAATAGCACGAATTATGACGAGGGCATGGCTCATTATTAGGACCTGCCCACTCACAGCTAGAAATAAAAACAGGTCCCTGAACTGCCTCGACAATATCAAGAACGCTCACCTCAGTTGGATCAATGGCCAACATCATGCCACCGTGAGCGCCGCGCGTACTGACAATCACGCCCGCGATGACCAGGTCATGCTGGATTGAGCGAGCAAAGGAGTATGGAATATCGTTTTCTTCTGCGGCATCGCGAACAGAAAGAAGCTTCTTTGGGCTTCTCACCAGCGAAGAAAGCATGCGGATTGCATAGTCAGTTTTACGTGAAATTTCCATCGGTTCTCCATGTACCCCCTCTTGCGTCTGCCCGAGGGACTGCCATTCCCATTTATCTGGCATATGACCAGGTTAATCGTGCTACCAGTTCAGGTGCTGCTCTTAGTTCAGATGTTGCTCTTAGTTCAATCTTTGCTACCAGTTCAAAATTTTCCAGCCGCGCTTGTTTGCAAGTCTGGCAAGCGTTGGACCAGGGCAAACGGCGCACGGCGTTTGAGCTGCCGACAAAAGCGTTGCGTCCGAGTAGTGATCGCCGTACGCGTACGCAATCTCCCAGTTGCCCTGGCCAAAACGCTGGTTACACCACTCAGTTGCCGAGACCAGCTTCTGAGCGCCCTCAATCACAGGACCGTCAACCTTGCTGGTATAGTGCCCGTCCGCTCCCACCTGCATCTTTGTGGCGAGAAACCCGTCTACTCCCAGCTTCTCTGCGGCCAATTCCGCGATAGGTTCAAACGTTGCTGACACCAACAGCACACAGCAACCCTCTGCCTGCCGACGACGCACCTCTTCCAGCGCCTGAGGGCGATACATCCCCTCAATTACCTCGCGATGAAAATCGTGCATGACGGCATTTGCAAACTCAACGCTATACTGCGTAAGTGCACCAACAACCAGCTCACGAGCCTCTTCCTGCCTTTGAGGAAGGTGCAGCTTGTAGCGAGCTCCCCACCACACAAGCTTGAGCGTGCGTGCAATTGAGGACAGATGACGGCGAAGCAAATACGCAGAGAACAAGAGTCCTGACTGTCCAGAAATGACGGTTCCATCAAAATCAAAAACAGCAATTTTCTTGATCAAATCTGAAGTGTGTTCCGTATTGGAAGATTCTGCGGATATGGAACTTACGCTATCGCGTTGCGACAGCGCATCCAAAGTATTCTGATTCCGCACAATCCACCTCACTTTACCTCTGCTTTTAAATGTTTCTGTAGCAGAAGCACTTAGACACATTCTGATGTAAAGATATCACACAATGCTCTATTTTCTGACTTGGTTTCAATAAATTAAAGATGTAATTTAAATCTTTTATGCTGGACTTTTTTGGTAATGAAAAAGCCCTCCGAAGAGGGCTTGAACATGCAATGGCGGGATATGCGGGGCTCGAACCCGCGACCTCCGACGTGACAGGCCGGCGCTCTAACCAGCTGAGCTAATACCCCGGACGCCTTGTTGCGAATTGAAATAATACAGGGAACTTTTATTCTTGTCTAGCGTTATTTCCAACGAATTTAAAAATTTTCTTGAAAATAACCACTTGGCGAGAATATCCGCAGCTCAGAAACATGAACGCCCACTGGAAATCCACAATTTCTTCGCGTTGCTTTTACTGAAGAGAAACGCTGGTGGTGTTTCCTGTGGAATCGGTTACCTTTAGCGTAGTTCCGTCAAGCGTAGCTGCGGTGATGGTACCGTTTCCGCCAACAGCCTTACCGTCCTTATCGGCAATAAGTGTTGGAAGCGAGCCGTCTACCAGGGCACATGCAACAACATCCCAGCCAGACTCGCGATTCTCTGGAACCAAAATGGTGTCGTTGAAAAGAATCAGACTGGTAGGAGTTCCCTCTACCTCAAACAGAACGCTCTTTGTTCCTGAATCACTAGTGCGAACAACAGCGGTTTTACCGTCGCTCTGCTTCTCCAGGGAATACTTCAAGCCGTGGAAGGTAACCGAGCCGTCAACCGACTGCTCGTCCTGTTGCTTCTCGTCAGCGTAAGCGGACTGGGTCTGCTTTGGCTGCTGACTTGCAGATTCACTCTTAGTGCTTGTAGCACAGCGAACAATAAAGAACAGAGCAGTGAGCGCGACAATAGCCGCGACCACTAAAATGATGACCGATTTTCTATTTGGAGGTTCAGGTGTGTTGTCGGCCTGTCGTGGGCTCTGAGGAATTTGTGCGCCCTGACCAGCACGAAGTGTTGAAATATTCTTCAGATCAACCGATGAAGCCTCAGGGGTCTTCTCGCCAGATGAACTTGTTCTCATGTGGTTTGCCATGCTTAAACCTCCCGACGCGCTTCAATTGCACGTCCCAATGTTACCTCATCTGCGTACTCAAGATCTCCGCCTACAGGAAGTCCACTTGCCAGTCGGGTTACCGTCACGCCAAGCGGGTTAATAGTTCTGGAGAGGTACGTTGCGGTTGTTTCTCCCTCAACGTCCGGATTAGTTGCCAGGACAACCTCAGTTACGGCGCCGTCGGCCAGGCGGGACAGCAGCTCACGAACGTGAAGCTGCTCAGGGCCAATCTTGTCCATGGGCGAGATTACGCCGCCTAGAACGTGGTAGAGGCCGTGAAATGCGCCGGTGCGCTCAATTGCCGAGACATCTTTAGGCTCGGAGACCACACAGATTTTGCTGCGATCTCTGGAAGAGTCCAGGCAGATGTCGCATTCGTCGCGCGTTGCATAGTTGAAGCAGATAGGGCAAAAATGCACCTGCTGCTTAAGCTCCAAGATGGCCTGCGCCAAACGGCGAGCCTCCTCGGAATCAACCTCTAGAAGATGGTAGGCAATGCGCTGAGCCGACTTTGGACCGATGCCTGGTAGGCGGCCTAGCTCGTCAAGCAAGCGCTGCAGCGCACGACCATCGTTTGTGGTATCAAACGCCATGGATTAGAACAGTCCTGGGATATTCAGTCCACCAGTTACTGCGCTCATCTGGGCAGATGCCTGAGACTCAGCGGACTCAAGAGCATCGTTTACAGCAGCCAGAATCATGTCCTGGAGCATCTCGATATCCTCAGGATCAATTGCCTCAGGATCAATGGTGATATTGGTCAGGCGCAGGTCGCCGGATGCGGTTACCTTAACAGCGCCGCCACCAGCACTTGCGGTTGCCTGCATAAGGGAAGCCTTCTGCTGGGCCTCCAGCAGTTGCTCCTGCATTTTGCGAGCCTGAGCCATCATCTGATTGCGGTTCATGCCGCCCATGTTAAATCCACCACGTGCCATATGTTCTCCTATCGTCGTATCTATTTTAGACAAGTTGCGCTTTTTGCGCTGGCGCATGAGGATCCATGCACCAAAGCGTCATATCGCGAGAATATCGCGAGAATATCGCGAGAAGTTCTAGTTGTTTGCAGGGTCTACAGGAGTTTCGGCATCCAGCTTCTTCTCTACCGACAAAGAAACCGCTGGTCCAAATACCTTTTCAAGCATATCTGCCACGCTGTTGAGCTCTGGTGGAAGCGCTGAACGAGCAGCAATATCCTCTGG
>JDFH01000030.1 GCA_000564995.1 Atopobium sp. ICM42b | reverse complement strand
TGTAACTTCTGCCTAAATAAGTAAAAGAATCTGTGGATTTGCCTGATTTTGTCAAAGAATCGGTGCCGCAAATACAGATTCTTTGCACTTTTCAGGCTCGTCTGACTAAAACGTTTGCACTTTTCAGGCACGCAATCCAGAACTCCAGCAAACACGGTCGCGCTACCCAAAAAAGAAACCCCAGCCGAAGCTGGGGTTGTCAATTCACTGGAGGCGAGACCCGGATTCGAACCGGGGATAAAGGCTTTGCAGGCCTCTGCCTTACCACTTGGCCATCTCGCCATATGAAAAAGGCCGAAACGAATCCGGCCGAAAAATCATGGAGCGGGCTACGGGGTTCGAACCCGCGACCTCAACCTTGGCAAGGTTGCGCGCTACCAACTGCGCTAAGCCCGCGAACGCGAGGAATAATATACGCAAGTTCACGGCTGAGTGCAAGTGTAAATTTCAAAATCGTCAAACTTTTTTAGAAAAGTCACGAATCCTGACTTGCCTAAGAGGTGGATTTTTCTTGCAAAACTTGTAAATAAGAGCAGGTAGATTGCTAAGTGTGACTGCTTGCCGTATCATAGAACAAGAACTTTTTGAATGAGGTTGTATGTTCTTTATTCTTGCGTCGCTCATAGCTCTTTTGACGCTTGCGTATCTTGTCGCAAGCGGTTTTGTTCGCGTGGTGCGCTATTTTTGGGGCTGGCTTTCGTCTGGCGAGAAGATCGATGGGCTTGCAGGCGATGACGTATCGCCCGCACCCCAGACTGCTCCGTTCTCCAAGCCAAAACCAACGCAAGCGGAGCTCTCAGCGTATTTAGACACGATGCATCTTGGCTGGTATCAGGTGGTCATCCTCTTCATAGTGGGCTGCATGGCGGGACTTCTTATCGAAGAAATCTGGATGCTCATTACTGCTGGCCTGACCGAGAGCAGGGTTGGCCTCATCTGGGGACCATTCTCTCCGCTTTACGGAACCGGCGCCGTGTTTCTGACTGTTATTTGTTATCAGTTGCATAAACACCATGCCAATAACTTGGTCATTTTCCTGGTTTCGGTTGTTGTTGGTGGCACGCTGGAGCAGCTTACCGGCTGGGGAATGCAAGAGATTTTTCACTCGGAATCGTGGACGTACGCTCATCTTCCAGACGCCATCACACAGTGGGTGGCCTGGCGATTCTTAGGATTTTGGGGCATTTTGGGTCTGATTTGGTGTCGGGTTATTATGCCTCGCGCGCTCTACAAGATAGGTGAGCCAACATCAAAAAGGCAAGCAATTTTTGTTACCCTGCTTACGGTGTATCTTGTTGCCGACATCACTATGACGGTGGCGTGTCTGGCGAGAAAAGCTCAGCGAGACGCTGGTATTTCTCCGACAAACGCGTTTGAGATGTGGGTAGATAATCACTACGACGACAGCTTTGTATCTACTCGTTTCCAGAACATGACCTTTACACCGCCAGACTCGGCAGACAAGTCGTAGCCGTCGAGCACCGTCCACCGGCCCGCCCGACAGCAAGTCGCCGATCGTCGCAAGCACGCAACGCCGCACGCACGTAAGCCCGCAAGACCGCGAGAAACCCAAAGGATTTGTAATGCACATGCCTTCTGCAAAACCAGAACATCCAACAGGCAACGTGTACCTGGACTTTGCCGCAGCTACACCTATGGATCCACGTGTAGTTGATGCAATGATTCCATACTTCACGGAGAAGTTCTACAACCCTTCAGCACCGTATGCTCTGTCTCGCCAGGTTCGTGACGAGGTGGAACGTGCTCGCGCTGTCTTGGCGCATGTCATTGGTGCTCGTCCAGGAAACGTGGTGCTCACAGCAGGTGCTACAGAGGCCAACAACCTGGCGTTTGCAACGGTCTCTGAAGACGCGCACGTTATCGTTGATGCTATTGAGCATGAGAGCGTCCTTGCGTGTGCAGGGATTTTCTCGCACAAGACACTTCGTGTAGAAGCAGACGGTCGTGTGGACCCAGAGCGGGTTGCAAAAGCGCTCAAGCCAGAGACTGAGCTAGTTTCCATTGAGCTTGCAAACGGGGAGATTGGCACCATTCAGCCTATCCGAGAGATTTCGCAGGTACTTGCCAAGGAGCGCTCGCGCAGGCTTGCGGCAGGGGAGACTCGTCCGCTGCATTTGCACGTAGACGCCTCTCAAGCTGCTGCATACCTGAGCGTGAACGTGTCGTCTTTGGGCGTGGACATGTTGACGCTTTCTGCAGCAAAGCTTTCCGGTCCAAAGCAGGTAGGTCTCTTGTGGGCCTCCGATGATGTGCGCTTAAGGCCGCTGGTGCTCGGCGGCGGACAAGAAGGCGGTGTCCGCTCGGGTACGGAGAACGTCGCGGGCGTCATTGGCTTTGCGTGTGCTTTAGCGCTTGCTGATGAGACTCGCACTGACGAGGCAAAACGGGTTTCTCGCCTCAGAGATCAGCTACAGGAGCTGCTTTGCACAGAGTTTCCGCAGATGATTGTCTCGGGGCCAAAGAACGCCAAGCTGAGGCTTCCTAACCTGCTACACGTTTCTTTCCCGGGACTTGAGGCTCGCCGTCTGGTCATTCTGCTGGAGCGCCTGGGTGTGTCGGTAGGAACAGGCTCTGCATGTGCCGCATCAAAAATGCAAATATCTCACGTGCTTGAGGCAATTGGCGCCCCGCGAGAAGTGGCCGCAGGAAGCCTCAGGTTAACACTTGGAAGAACTACCACAGAAGACGACATCTTGTACGCAGCTTGGGCAATCGCTGAGGCTGTTAAGCAGGAGTCCGCTCGTGTAGGAGTGACATGGGAGAACTAGTTTACCTTGGCATGAGTGGCGGCGTTGATTCGGCGCTGTCCGCGGCCTTGCTTCTTGAGGCGGGCTACAACGTCAAGGCTATCTATATGCGCAACTGGTCAAAGGACTTGCCAGGCTTTAAGTGCCCTTGGGCAGATGACCTGGCTGATGCTGAACGCGTGTGCGTAACGCTGGGCATTGATTTGGACGTGTGGGACTGTGAGGCCGAGTATAAGGCTACCGTTGTGGATTACCTGCTTGATGCCTATGAGCACGGCCGTACGCCTAATCCAGACGTTATGTGCAACCAGACGGTCAAGTTTGGCACCTTTGCAGAGCGTGCTTTTGCAGAGGGCGCTGATTTTGTTGCTACAGGTCACTATGCACAGAACGTCCCGGGCACCAAAAAACTTTTGCGTGCCGCAGATGCTCACAAGGATCAGACTTATTTCCTATGGCGTGTACCAGGTCATTTGTTTGAACGCACGCTTTTTCCTATTGGACACATTGCCACCAAGGCAGAGGTACGCGCTTTATGTGCGGAGCGAGGTCTGGGCATAGAAACAAAGCCAGACTCTGACGGCATTTGTTTTATTGGCCCCGTTGGCTTGCGCACGTTTTTGCTGGACACTTTTCAGAAAAAGCAGGGCGACGTCATTGAGTGGGAGACAGGCAAGGTTCTTGGCACCCATGACGGAGCGTTCCTCTTTACCGTTGGCCAAAGAAAGGGTCTGAACATCGGTGGAGGCCCTGCTCGCTATGTAGTAGCAACCGACACGCTTAAGAATGTGGTGTATGTAACCTCTGACCTCAACTGTCCTGCGCTCTGGACTCGTCGCATGGAGCTCTCGGACATGCACTGGATTTCCGGAGAACCTGCAGCTAACGGTAGGTATGTGGTCAGAACTCGTCACACAGGCGCGCTGGTTCCCGTAACGTTTACGCTCACAGACAATCAATGTGGATTTATTGAATTTGACCAGCCGGTAAAAACTGTTGCAGCAGGTCAATCGGCGGTTTTGTACGATGGCCAGGAAGTTTGTGGCGGTGGCATTATTGAGGCCGACAAGAGTATACTTGAACGGTTCATGTAAAATAAAAAGCAGGTAGGTGGCGAGAAACCCTCTGAGGTTGCATCGTTTACCTGCAAAGAGTGTTGTTTCTGTACACGTATTGTGATCCAGAGTCCAAGGAGGTGCCCATGGATCGCCCAGATGGCGCGTCTGAAACCGAGCACCCCTCATCTACACCGAAGGTAACGGTGAAGATTGGATCTACAACCGTTAAGGGTGTTTCAACCAAAAAGCCTAAGATTAGTGTTGCTCCAACTTCTTCATCTGAGCAGGTTGAAGAGGCAAAAGAGAGCTTTGGTCAAGTTAGAAAGAGCATTCTCTTCCTCTTTGCTGTTGTAATACTGTACGCACTCTATATCGTTTTTTCTGGTCAATTTGATGAGTTTGTTGTTGCTCTAGCAGACGTAGATACAGGTTGGCTTATTGCTGGCGCTCTTTGCTACTTTGTCTACTATTTCCTGGGTATTCTCGCCTATGTAATTTCAGTCATTACAGATCCCGAGAGTCCTGTTGGTGTTCGTGACCTGATGAGCGTTGAGGCGTCGGGTATCTTCTTCATGAACCTTACGCCAAACGGTGCAGGTGCTGCTCCTGCTCAAATTTATCGCCTTACTCGTGCGGGAATTTCCGTGGGTCAGGCAGGAGCTCTGCAGTTCACCCGCTTTGTTATGTACGAGGCGGGCGAGGGCATCTTTGCAGCTCTGATGCTTATCTTTAGGGCCAATTATTTCTACGAGCAATTTGGCGATGTAACCGTTATTGGCGTTATTTTGTTTGGCGCAAAGATAGTGATGGTTGCAGTTATCCTGGCCATTTGCCTGCTTCCTAAAATGGTTAAGACCGTGGGCAACTGGGGCTTAAGGCTGCTTTCACGTCTTCGTATCGTAAAGCAGTACGACCACTGGCATGGCATCATTAACACGCAGGTAGATGAGTTCTCAAACGGCTTTAAGACTGCCGCAAAGAACATCCCAGAGATGTGCGTTGTTCTGCTTGTAACACTGCTTCAACTTGGCTGCCTCTATGCACTGCCATACTTTGTTTTGCGAGCACTTGGCCAGCCTGCAGACCTTCTGACCTGCCTTGCATCTGGATCAATGCTTGAGCTCTTGACCTCGGCCATTCCACTTCCTGGTGGTACTGGTGGTGCAGAGGGTGGCTTTGCCTTCCTGTTTGGCCATATGTTTGGCGAGGAAATTGCCGCAGGCTTTGTGCTTTGGCGCGCTATTGAGTATCTGCTTCCAACTATGGCCGCAAGCATGCTTTTGGGCCTTAGATCTCATGATCACGAGCCTATCTACCACAAGTGGAACCGTTTCCGTCAGCGTTTCTCGGCTTTTGTAAATGGCGAGAAAGGCGCTGTTGCTTCTACATCGTCTCGTCCAGAGACCTCTGGCATTCAAATTAAGGTTAAGCGTAAGAAGTAGGGAAGAAGTAAGGAAGAAAAGCCAGAATGTGGCTTGATACGTATCTTTGCTCTATTGGACCGCTGCGTGTGCAGTACTTGTAAAAGAAAGCATCCTTATGCGTAAACCACCAAATCCTATTTTGATTATTCTGGCACCTATTCTTATTGCCGTTGCCGTTGGTCTTGTCTATGATCTGCAGAATTTCTTACAGGACATTCCGGAAATACGTGACAATCCAATGCTCTTAGCAGGCGTAGCTGTGTTTATACCAATGCTTGTGGCTTTGGTTAAGGACACGTTTGACGCGCACGGACTCTAGATGAAGGCTATTTTTGTTGTGTTGGCTTTGAGAAAAAGAACAGGTATATTCCAAATCCAAGTTTAATTGCTGCATCAATATAGGCAGTTATTGTTAGTGGGATGTCTGGAAAAATATAACCTATAGCAACATTGATGGCACAGAGTATAGCCAGATAAATCATCGATTTTCCGTGCACAAAGTAATAGAGGAAAAAATGCAGTGCCGTGGCCATTAACGCACCCAACCAAATAAGTCTCCAGTTTTCAGTTGCAAAAAATGGTCCACCTAATAAAAACATCAAAATGAATAAGAAAATCACCGCGTATAGAGACATTTTGTTCTGGAACTTACTTGAAGGACCATCGGAAAACTTATTGAGAACTTTCTTATTTGTATTTATGGATAAGAAGGCTGCAACATATCCAAAGCTAAATACGGACATATTGATAATCTGTTTTCCACCTATTACGGTAGCTGCAAAAATGATGAGAGCTACAACAATTAACCAGAGACCGCATGATTTCTTATAATTAAAGCACAGCTTCTCGTCTTTGTTATATTCCAGAAAGTTCATAAGTTTCTCCCTCAATCGAACGACTTGCCATAATACTTCTGACCGTATGCTTTTACAATCCATTTGCCTATTTTTTAATAATTGAGGTGCAGAAGACGTACGGGTTTAAAAGGCGGTCATTCATTTGATAGCCCGCGGTATTTAAATAGTCATCAATGCATTGATGAGACGCTCTTTTGCAAATTTCTAAAAAAGTTGAGTTTGACGGTTGCAAGAGGGGCGGGTTTCTCGTAATATATCCCTTGCTGCATCCCCAGCAGCAAACATATTCGGGCGTTTAGCTCAGGGGGACGAGCGCTTCCCTGACACGGAAGAGGTCATAAGTTCAAATCTTATAACGCCCACCAACTGTTCACAGGTCAGAGTAATCTGGCCTGTTTCTTTTTGTGAATATAAGTAGTAATCATTATTGTTATTGACAAAAGAGTTAAAGAGAGTAAACTTCTAACTAGCACGTTTTACAAATTGTTTTACTTACAGAAAGGAACTGACTATGTCTCTTATTGGTAAGCAAATTGGTGATTTTAAGGTAAACGCATTCCAGAACGGTAACATCACCGAGGTAAGCAAAGAGTCCACACTGGGTAAGTGGAGCCTGTTCTTCTTCTATCCAGCTGACTTTACCTTTGTCTGCCCAACTGAGCTTGAGGATCTTGCTAACAACTATGACAAATTCCAGGCTGCTGGCGCAGAGGTCTACTCTGTCTCTTGCGACACTGAGTTTGTCCACAAGGCATGGCACGAGGAGTCCGAGCGTATCTCTAAGGTAACCTACCCAATGCTCGCTGACCCAGCTCACGTTCTTGCAAGGAACTTTGAGGTCCTTATTGAGGATGCTGGCCTTGCTGAGCGCGGTGCTTTCATCGTTGACCCTGAGGGTGTCATCCAGGTTGAGCTTGTCACCGCTGGTGGCATTGGCCGTAACGCTGAGGAACTTCTCCGCCTTCTCCAGGCTGCACAGTTTGTTGCAGAGCACGGCGATCAGGTCTGCCCAGCTAAGTGGCAGCCAGGTGCTGAGACCCTGAAGCCAAGCCTTGACCTTGTTGGTCAGCTCTAAGATTTAGGAGCTTACAATGACCGACGTCAAAGACCTCTACGACGCGGTGATTATCGGCGGTGGGCCAGCTGGGCTCACCGCCGCCCTCTATCTGGCCCGCGCTCGCTACCGTGTTCTAGTTGTCGAGAAGGACCATTTTGGCGGACAGATCACTATTACTAATGAGGTCGTTAATTACCCGGGAGTTTTCTCTACTAGTGGCTCTGAACTCTCAGAAACCATGCGTAAGCAGGCTGAGGCCTTTGGCGCAGAGTTTTTGCTGGCAGAAGTTACTGACCTGGACATGTCCGGAGATGTCAAGGTAGTTCACACCACCAAAGGTGAGCGTCCCTGCCTCTCCGTTCTTCTCGCCTCAGGAGCACACCCACGTCATATCGGCTTTGTGGGAGAAGAGGACTATCAGGGCCACGGAGTTGCTTACTGCGCCACCTGCGACGGCGAGTTCTTTACCGGCAAGGAAGTCTTTGTTATTGGTGGAGGCTTTGCAGCCGCAGAAGAAAGCGTATTTCTAACTAAGTACGCAAAGCACGTCACGGTTCTTGTGCGCGAGGAAGCATTTACCTGCGCCCCTGCGTCGTCCGAGGCTGCTCGCACAAATCCAAACATTACGGTTCTCTACAACACTCAGGTTGAATCCGTTGCCGGAGATTCCGCACTTAGGTCTATTACGTACAAGAACCTCAAGACGGGCGAGATGACCACGTTTGCTCCAGAAGATGGCGATTCTATTGGTGTCTTTGTCTTCGCGGGTTACGCGCCAGAGACCGACCTGGTAAAAGAGCTGGCACAGACTGATGATTACGGCTATCTGATCACCAACGAGCATCAAGAAACAACCCGTGAGGGTCTTTTTGGTGCAGGTGATGTGTGTCAGAAGCCATTGCGTCAGGTTGCAACGGCTATCGGTCAGGCGGCAACCACCGCTACTGAGATGGAGCGCTATATTAAGCGCGCTCAGGAGAAAACTGGCCTTGTTCCACAGATGAACGTCACGCGCATCTCGTCTAAGAAAGAGGCTCCTGAGGCTCCAGCGGCTAAGAGTGCCTCTGACTCCGGAGAGATCTTCACCGATGATATGAAGGCACAGCTCAACGCTGTCTTTGAGCGCATGGCGCGTCCGCTTGTGCTTCAGCTTGAGCTTGATCAAAGACCTGTTTCTGAGGAGCTTGTAGCTTACATGGAAGAACTTTCTTCCATGACCGACAAACTGAGCGTTCAGACGGTTTCAGGCACGGGCGAGAAGAACCTTCCTGTTGTTCGTGTGTGCGCACAGGATGGTACGCCAACAGGTCTTGCGTTCCATGGTGTTCCTGGCGGTCATGAGTTCACTTCGTTTGTTCTTGGCCTCTACAACGCCGCAGGTCCTGGTCAGCCTATTAGTGACGAGGATAAGGCATCCATTGCCGCTATTGAGTCAAAGACACATCTGCAGGTCTTGGTAGGACTTTCTTGCACCATGTGCCCAGACGTTGTTGTAGCTGCTCAGCGTATTGCTGCAGACAACCCTCAGGTCACCTGCGATGTCTATGACATCAATCACTTCAAGGAACTCAAAGACACCTACGATGTCATGAGCGTTCCTTGCTTGGTTATCAACGACGGCCAGAAGGTTGACTTCGGCAAGAAGAATCTCTCTCAGATTTTGTCACTGATTCCTTAAGATCCATTTGCGTCCAGGAGAGGGTGGCGCTCATGAATATGCCGAGAAGATCAACGGTCTTCTCGGCATTTTTTGTGACTTTTAAAGTGAACACGTATAGCTAGTTTGGAAGTACAAAGCTACCTTTCTACAGGGCTTTTTGCTGGTAGAAGCCTGCATCAGTAAAGCCTTGAGCGCGATAGTAGGCTCGCGTTCCAATTGAGCTGATGACGTTAAGACTGGTATAACCCACATCTGCTGCAATAGAGGAGGCTTTGGCAAGAAGTTTTTGACCCAAGCCTTGGTGCTGAGCAGACATTCCTTCTGAGCCCAGCGAAAGCGCCTGTCCGTACACGTGGAGTTCTCTGATCATGGCCTGACCTGGCTGTACCAGCAGCTCATTGGCGGTAACATCACATGCGCCAGCGGTCAGTTTGTCCCAGTGGGGAAGTGAAAGCCTACAGAAACCTGCGATTTTATTGTCAGCAGTTACCCACTGCAGGAAGTGCTCGTCACTGACTGCGGTAGTGTAGGTAAAGTCTTGAAGGGTAAGTTCCGAGGCTCGTACCTGCTGCTGGTTAATCTCTCTAAAGCGAATCTCCTGCACGCGGCTTGCAACATCTTTAGCAGCAAGCTCTTGCTCAACCATCTGGCGCAGATTGGTGTGTTTGTTTCCCACCAGAATATCGGTGGCACTAATGTCTCTAATCATGCGAGAAATACGCACGTATGGAGGCGTTGCAAGCACGTCTTGAACAAGCACGTCTACCAGTTCATCTTTGGCGTATGGCTGCCATGCACCCTCACGGTATTTCTGGACCAATTGCGTTCCAGATACCAGAGCACAGGGGTAGAGTTTAATCTCATCAGGGAGAAATCCTGGATCTGTGACAAATGTTTTAAAGTCCCGTTTATCTGCTTCAGGGGTTGCGCCTAAAAGATTGACCATCAGGTGAGAGTGGATTTTAAATCCGTACAAGCGAATCAGCGAGAACGCTCGTTTAATCTGGGCAACGTTCATCTGACGCTGGTTTGCGTCAAGAATTTCTTGACGTGTGCTCTGAATGCCAATTTGAATTTTGGTACACCCAAGCTGCCTAAACATGCGAAGGTTATCCGGCGTAATAGTGTCAGGTCTGGTTTCTATTACAAGGCCAACCACACGGGCAGCAGCTGTTTCATTAACGTGTTGTTGCTCCACCAGCTCATCATAGGTACTTTGCATCTGAGACCACGCGTTTTGGTGAGGCTGGCTGGTGTCGTAGAGCTTATGAAAAGCCTGGTTATACGTGGCAGTATCATCAAAGACCGCTGCCTGCTGTTCAGCAACAAAAGAAGAAAGTGCCTCTTCAGAGTTCTGCAAGCCAAACGAGGTGTACCAATTCAGGCGCTCCTGGATGTGGCTAGGAGAGTTTGGCCACTCATTAAGCGCACGGAAGAGCTCTTTGATAAACCAGTACTGATAACTCTCTGGATAATCGCTCCAGGTGCCACCGAGCACAATAAGCTCCACTTTGTCGGTTGAGTGGCCCATCTGATGGAGCGCTTGAAGACGAGCTGCAACCTGTACGTATGGATCAAAAAACGTGAGTTCAGCGCGCTGACAGGCAGGCTCGTTAGCAAGATAGCTCTTAGGCATACGCAGATCACACGGGCAATAAATGCAATTACTTGAGCAGGTATGCGGCCTGGTAATCACGGTAATGGTAGCCACGCCAGAAGCGGTGCGACGAGGCTTCATACGCACGGAGCGGATAAATCTTTCTTCCAGCTCAGGCGTTACATTCCACGATTGCCACAGCTCATCATTGTTCTGCTTGACCTGCAAAAAATAGGGGAGAATTGCTCGTTTAGGAATGAGTTTCTCGCGCTCTGTACTGTGGGCGCTAGAGTCAATTCCGCTGTTGTGCGAGTTAATGAGCATCTCAAGTTGATGTGTATCAAGAGCGCCTTGTGAGCCATCTCTGAGCTGCTTCAATATGTCCAAAATGAGTTCATCCATACAAACAGTATAGGCAATAAGGTGAGCTTCTGGCCTTTAGGAGTAAGACGGTGACGTAAAATCTCTGTATGGAAACTTCTTCTCACATAACGCACACTCAATCTATCAGCGCATCTACCGCTGAACGGCTGAGTCACGTAACTTCTGAGTTTTATGCTCAGCAGGCGCAGAGTTTCTCGGCCACACGACAGATGCCTTGGCAGGGGTGGCTTAAGTGTCTAGACGTCATGCCTCAGCTTTTAGTTGGCGAGAAACCCTCTGTACTCGATGTGGGCTGCGGCAACCTGCGCTTTGCTCGCTTTTTACGCGATGAGGCGGGGATTGTCCCTGCAAAGTATTTTGCTGTAGACAATTGCAAGCCACTGGTAGAGAGTGGTGAGGCAGACACTCATGTCTCTGAGCTGGCATTTATTGAATTAGATGTGATAAAGAGCCTGCTTGACGGCACGCTTTCTTCGCGGCTGATCATTCCGCCTTGTGATTTAGTGGTTGCATTTGGTTTTTTGCATCACGTACCAGGTGTAGAGAAGAGACTTCAGCTTCTGCGTACGTTGTTAGAGAAAGCCAAACCTGGCGGCTATGTGTGCGTTTCTTTCTGGCAGTTTATGAACAGCCAAAAACTTGCTGCCAAGGCCCAAGAAACCACTGCTCAAGGGCTGCGTGCGCTGGGCATAGATGCCTCAGAACTTGAGGAGCATGACTATCTGATTGGTTGGCAAGATAAGGCGGATACCTGGCGCTATTGTCATCACTTCTCGCAAGAGGAGCTTGATGAGCTTCTTGGAAGTCTTGGCTCTGACGTGCAAGTTTGTGCGCAATTTAGCGCAGATGGCAAAGATAACAATCTTAATCGCTATGTGATTTTGCAACGTGTATAACTGTCCAGACAATATCTTGCTAAAAATGACCTCGTACAAGATAATCCCCCGCACAGAAATTGAACCGCCTCCCATTTCTTGAACTCGAGAAATAGGAGTCAGTTCAAAACACACCTAAGTCGGATAATCTGTCAAAAAGACGTATACATGACGCAGAAATTACCACAAACATGCAGATTATCGTCATTAGGTGTGTAAAATGCCCGCAATTGAGCAGAATATCTGACTTAGGTGTGTTCCGTAGATACTAAATTTATCGATAGTTAAATTTCTTATATAAGTCTATTCATGTTTAAGCATATTAGATAAAGTTTATGCATAGGGATGCATATCAGGTAGTACGACCGCCTAGCTGCCTAGCTATCTTGATTAGGAACATGTCGATTCTTCGGCAGAACCTAC
>JDFH01000029.1 GCA_000564995.1 Atopobium sp. ICM42b | reverse complement strand
GATAATCTGTCAAAAAGACGTATACATTACGCTGAAAATAGCTAAAACATGCAGAATATCTGACTTAGAAGTGTAATATGCTCGCATCTGAGCAGAATATCTGACTTAGGTGTGTTCCGTAGGTGCGGAATTTGCCTATAGTTAAATCTTTTATATGACGCTATTCATTTTTTAGCATATTAGATGAAGTTTATGCATAGAGATGCATATCAGGTAGTGCGACCGCCTAGCTGCCTGGCTATCTTGATTAAGAACATGTTGATTCTTCAGCAGAACATAAGAAAGCTGCGCTATTTTGTGCGCCAGGCCTAAAAGCCGACACTAACACGCTGCAGAATCATAATCACACGCATATGAACAGCCTCCCATTTCTCGTGTCCAAGAAATGCGAGGCAGTTCATGTCCTAGGCATGAGAGGTTTTTATTTAGGTAGTAAATACCGTTTGTAGAATAATAGAAGCCGTTTACGATAGTTATCAGTGAAGTCGATTAAACGTAAATGATTAAAGTTCATACTGATACTGTAGAAGCATATTTATAGCTTTATAACTAATAAGCGCCTTCATTTTTTTAATTCAAAGAAATTGTAGGTGAAGAAATGAAAAGAGCGTACCGCTTCATTGTTTCTATCATAGTTGTCTTAATTGCACTTTCTTCGTTTTTGGTGGGAAATGGTTTTTTGGAAATATTTACTTCCCGAAAATTCGATTCTTGGCTCTCTGATCAGCCACAATTTTATACGTCACAGATGTCTGATGAGACAAAAGAAACGTTTGTGTCAGTTGTTAGGTCTTACGCACAAACTCACAAGATGATTCTTATAACTAAGAAAACTGAATCAATTACTGAAGGGCCTAGGATATTGACCGTTGGCGTGCTGTCTTCTCCAGGTAGTGAGGCTAACAGCTTTGATTCCTTTGATATTCTTGGCACCCAAGTTATAAATAGGCAAAAAATAAATGAACTTCTCGGACGTTCTTCAGAGTCATATCTTGGCTACGGAATGGATACTAACAATAAGGTTAGTGACTTGCCGTATGTTTTGGGCTCAGTTTATTTCAAATTAGATCAAATTACTCCTGGCTATAATCTGGGAAATTCTTGTGCTGTTTTAGGCCTTTCTCCTGAAGAATTTGATGAATTGGTTAGTCAGATTTCAGAAGCTACTGGCCTACATAAAGAAAAATTTATTACTAATTATTCAGGATCAGCGGTTGAAATTGGACTCTTCTACTATGTTGCTGGAGTAACTTTTATAATCTTGAGCATATCGTTTTGTTTACTGACGTATTACAACTCGTTACAAGAATTAAAAAAACTCGGTGTTCACGTAATGCTTGGCTGGAGTAAGAGCGATTACGTCGTTCATCATTATTTTTTCTATTGTGCTTTAGCAGCTGTTTTACTGCCATTAGCCTTTATGTGGACAATGGTTAATTGCTCCGGATTTGATATTACTGGCAGTTTTTTACTGTTTACGTTTACCTCGGCAATGCCAGCAATACTTGTAGTTGTGGTTTCGGTACTAATTTCTGCTGCTCCACTTCTAACAATCCGCCCTGTAGATGCAATTTTAGGAAGATTGTCACAAAAGGGTCTATACGTTCTAACGGCGATAATTTATGCACTTTGTTGTGTAGTAGTTTTTGCTGGTTCTACTTATATGGATGCTCCTATAACAATGTACTCAAATCTACTATCCACTCAAGAAAATTGGTCTGTATATAAAGATTGGTATATTGTCCGAAATCATGTTTCTCAAGGTCATTTTTTCAACGGCAGGCCAATGGATAAAAGTAAGGAATTATTTGATTGGTATAAAACCCACGAGCACGATACAGGCGTGTATATTGCTCATGTAAATCAAATAGGTGAGCCAACGCTAAATGCCTATGAAGTAAATTCATCGATTTTGAAGCCATTTGATGTTCTGATTGCATCCCCATCTTATCTAAAAGAAATTGGGGTAGCGTTGACTGATGAACAAGTTAAAAAAGCGGAGAATGGAACAAGGATTTATCTCGTTCCAAGTTCGTATTCAGAAGAGCAAAAATCTCTGCTAAGAGAACTTGTGGCTAGAAGCGACAAGATATTTGAGTCAGACATTGTTACACCCTATATGCAAAATCCTTCATCTGAATTTATTGAATACGATGCTAGTGGGGGATTTTTTACCTGGTCAACAAATATAGACAGCCCTTCTATAAGCACAAATGTTGTAATCAAAGTGGTAACGTCAAATAACATGGTTCCTACTGAATCAGAAAGTTTAGTGGCTACGGGGCTTGATAATAGTTACATAAAGTTATCACCTGAGGCCGCTGCAAATTTGTTGGATTCCAGCGGTGTTGTAGAGCTCTCTGATGATGGTTTTGGAACACAGTTCAGTTCGATAGAGAGCTTTATAAAGGACTACAGAAAATCTCTGCAGGAGCTCTTCCTCTTATTCGGTGTTGTAATTGCGCTTATGTTTGCGGCTATAACAGTTATTCAAATAAGTATGATTTCAATTGTTCAGAGATTACATGAGAGAAAAATTGCTGTTGAATGCATGTTGGGATTTGGTATTTACAAGCAATACATAAATATTTTCCTCATAGTGAATCTCATTGCACTTGTTGGAACACTTTGCATGATTGTCATAGGTTCAACTCTTGGAATAATAATGGGCTGCTTGATGTTATTGATTTCCAATTTGACTATCAGTATTTCTGCAAATAGAAGCACTATGAGAATTGTTCTAGAGAATCTCTCTAAGGAGTAGTTATGAAAACATTTCTACAGGTAGATGCTCTCAATAAGTTATTTGGAAGCAACACAGTTCTTCATAACATTTCATTTGAGATACAGAGCGGAGAGTCAGTGGCTCTCGTGGGCCCTTCTGGCTGCGGAAAATCAACGCTTCTTAATATCATCGGTCTTCTCGAGACTTTAGATTCAGGCGCAATCAGCCTTGAAGGAAGAGCATATCCTTCAATCAATAGCAAAAAAGCAACACTTATGAGGCGCACTGAGATCAATTACCTATTCCAGTCTTTTGCTCTCATTAACGACTGGAAAGTAAGCAAAAATCTCTCACTAGCGCTTCAATACACCAAGCTTTCAAAGCAGGAACAGGAGCATCTTATTAAAACTGCTTTGGAAAGCTATGGAATTGGCGAGAAGTTCGATGCAGTTGTAAATGAGCTTTCTGGTGGAGAAAAGCAGAGGGTGGCAATTGCTCGAGCAATGATAAAACCGGGTAATTTAATTCTTGCTGACGAACCAACTGGATCACTTGATAAGGCCATGGCCACTATTGTTATAGACAGTTTGCTAGATTCCGTTCACGCAAACCATAAGACGCTTCTTATGGTCACTCATGATATGAGTATTGCTCAACGTTGCGATCGAATTATTGAATTGCCAAGGCACCAATAGAAGCGCAGGTGTAATAAGGTACTTTCAGTTTTTGCAATGCGTATTACAGGCGTTAAACAGCTCGGTCTTAGGCAACTTTAACGGCAGGAAGACTTGCGGTAGAGTCTGCAGAATCTGAATCCTCTACGCGTGGCCATGAGCAGCTGCGGACATCGTCAGAGGTGAGGCCAAGCCAACGAGCACGATGACCGTCAATTTTTGCTGGGCGGCGATGCAGCCACAGAGAGATTCCCAGAGTCCAAAGAGGCAGCAAATAAAGGAAGCTCGCAGCTAGAAGACTCATGGAAGGTGCGCCAATTGCAGAGAGTACCGAGATGTTTGAGATGGACCACGGTACCAGAGGAGCAAGAATTACAGCGCTATTCTCGATATCCAAAGCAAGGGCGCTAGAAGAGTTTTCTGCGTTCTCGCACAGATCGTTTGTCAGCATAATAGCCAAGGTCTGGTTGCAAGAAACCATTGAGGTAAACATGCTGGTAATCAGAACGCCAAAGAAAGGCGTGGAGTTATCGGAGAGGTCGGCTACCAGCTGGCACATACGGCGAAGCAGGCCAGTTGTCTGGAAAAGACCAGCGTAGCTTGAAGAAATGGTCACGATTGTCAAGACGTTCATCATGGAGAAAACGCCTCCACCATTCACCATGTTTGCAACGGTAGCTCCTGGAGCGCGAAGGCCAAAGAGCAAGATGACTGGCAGGTCTGTAAGCGGAACGCGCTGGATGGTGACACACAGAATGCAGGCCAATACCAGGCTGGATGCCATGGTCACAATGACATCAACCTTAAGAAGCGAGAAAACAATTACAAGAAGTGCTGGTGTAAGCGAAATCAAAGAAAGTCTAAAGGAACGGCTCAGAAGACCAGTAATGTCGGGAATAGTTCCCGTGTTTGCCATAAAGAAGTCCCAGGCCACGTAGATAACACATGCAGCAATAAAAGGCACCACGCTGGTACGAAGCATGCGGTTAATGTTCTTGGATAGATTGGTATCGGTGAGCTGGGAAACAAGGATTGCGCTGGTAGACATAGGGGAGCAACGATCGCCAAAGTAGCTACCTGCAAGAACAGCGCCACCAATAAAGAACTCGCTTGCTCCAATTGCCTTACCAATAGACATGCAGATGATACCCATGGTTGCGGCAGTACCAAATGCGGTACCCAAAAGCATGGACATCATGGTGCAAAGTAAGAATGTTGCCAGAATAAAGACAGAAGGAGAAATAAGAGAAGCGGAAATGCTGACAATCTCTGGAATGGTTCCAGCTGCTCGCCATGCTGCGCTCATAGCACCAACAACAGCAAACAGCGCAATAATTGTTTTAACTTCCCAAACAGATTCAAAGGCTGCCAAAAGAAGCTTTTTTGCAGAGATTTTACGAGAGAGTCCGTAACCAAAAAAGAGGAAGAAACCAATGGTCAAGATAGATGTAAGGGGGAAAGATAGGGCTGTACCTACGATGAGCATCACCGCAAAGGCACTTAGTACTATTAGCTCTACCATGCATCCACTCCAAACGAATTTCTTATGTAAATAGAGTAGGCAACTAAAAAGTTGAAGTCCAACTGTTTTCAATGGTTATAATTACAAGTAATTTTTGTAATACAGTGGGAGCAAAAATGAACTTTCAAACTATGGATTATTTTGTTGCCGTTGCAGAAGAAAAGAGCTTCACCAAGGCGGCTGAGCGCCTGAGCGTAACGCAGCAAACGCTCTCGGCAAATATTGCGGCAGCAGAAAAAGAACTTGGCTCTAAGCTGTTGGAACGCACCGTCCCGTTGTCTCTAACGTTTGCGGGAGAAGAGTTCTTGCGTTATGCCCGTAGGTTTCAGGCTCAGCGTCGCGCTATGGATCAAGAGTTTCTTGATATTGCGGGCAACGAGCGAGGTCGCCTGCGTGTTGGTGTTACCGCAACACGAGGCCACATCATCATGCCGCGCTCCATCGCTGCTTTCCAAAAATTGCATCCAAATATCTCCATTGAGCTTGATGAAGGCGAGAATGACGAGCTGGTTGAGTGGCTATCTGAAGGCCAGCTTGACTTGATTGTTGCAACAGTTAATTCGTCGTCGTATGACTTGGTTGTTAAAAAGCTGTTTGACGAGAAGATTGTTCTGGTTGTCTCTCAAGCGCTTCTTGAGTCTTTGTATGCAGATAAGGTTGACTCGGTTGTCGCGCAAGTCAAAAAGACGGGAAAGCTCACGGCTCTGGAGGCATGTCCTTTCCTAACGGTTGGTAAGCGAGACATTGCAGGTAGTTTTGCTCGTCATACGTTTGCGGCATCGGGCATTTCTCCCACTATCAAGGTCATGTCCAGAAACTCCGAGACGCTTTTGGCACTTGCCATGAGAGGGGTTGGCGCGTGCTTCTTGCCATCGGAGTTGGTGGCGTCTTCTTACTACGACTTTGAAACATCTGGCCTCCACATTATTGAGCTAGGAAAAGAGATGTCGTACTCGGTCAGCGTTGCCTGGCGACGCACGGATCATGTGTGGAGCACAATCGAGTCATTTGCCCAGGTGCTTTCTGAGCAGCGGTATGTGGTTAAGCGAGGTGAGTAGCATGGATGCGCCTCAGACTGACAGTAATCTTGAGATTTTGTATAAAGATGAGTATCTGCTTGCCGTAAATAAACCTGCGGGAATTATCGTTCATGCGGATGGTACCCATGAGCCTTCGTTAACTGAGGCAGTTTGCGAGAAACTTCGCGCACTTGAGAGTCCAAGCAAGATAGACCTTTCCCAGGTTCAAGCTCTGAATCGCCTTGATAGGGAGACTACGGGCATAGTGCTTTTCTCGCTCAAAAAAGAAACGCAGGCTCAGTTTGACCAGCTTATTGCCTCCAAGGAACTTTCCAAAGAGTATCTGGCAGCTGTTAAGGGAACGTTTGAACCAAATAAAGTGCTGATAGATAAGGCAATTGGAAAAGATCGGCATGACGCTCAGAAGATGAGAATCTCAGCCACAGGCAAGCCTTCTCAAACGGAGGTACGCCTTATTAAGGTTGCATCGTCAGCACAAGGTCAAACTCAAAGCTTGCTACTGGTCAATTTGCTGACAGGAAGAAAGCATCAAATTAGAGTGCATCTCTCGTCACTCG
The DNA here is from genome assembly GCA_000564995.1 of Atopobium sp. ICM42b. Lineage (GTDB taxonomy): Bacteria > Actinomycetota > Coriobacteriia > Coriobacteriales > Atopobiaceae > Lancefieldella. The sequence goes on along the minus strand of JDFH01000029.1, from coordinate 12,173 downwards.
GATTTCCCCTGGTAGGAGACACGCTGTATGGAGGCGTATCGTCTCTGCAGCGCGGAGCAAAAAAGAAACATAAAGCGCAGCCGTTAATGCTGCATGCATATCGCGTTGAATTTATTCATCCAGTCACGAGCGCAAAAATTGTGATTAAAACGGACATTCCAGAGCGATTTTCTTATTTTGGTGTCACTGAGGTGGACTAATAGTACATACTTTGTGATAGAGACATACATTCATTTTGTGCAAATACGTTACCCAGACGTGCATAAAGTGAACGAGGAGGGGGAGAAATGCCTGGCACAATGCGAGGTGTCTATACCAACCTGACTGAAATTCGCAGGAAGGTATTTAAAGAGGTTTCAGCGCTTGCGTATGAAAAAGCAGACAAGAGCGTTGATGAAATTGCTCGCCAGATGGAAGAGCTACCTTACAAGATTATTCCTGGTGATATTGCAACGTATCGCGAGAGCGTCTTCTTGGAGCGCGCTATTGTTGGTGAGCGTATCCGCATGACTATGGGCATGCCTATGCAGGGTGTTGATCAACCCGAGCAAATATCCGATGGCTTGGAAGAGGCTTCTCGACCAGAGGTTTATTACCAGCCACCGCTGATCAACATTGTTAAGTTTGCGTGCAATGCCTGCGAGGACAACGTGTATCGCGTTACCAACGCTTGCCAGGGCTGTCTTGCACACCCTTGTCGAGAGATTTGTCCTAAAGAGGCAATTAGCTTCGTGGACAAAAAGGCATATATTGATCAGGAGAAGTGCATTCAGTGCGGCATGTGCTTCAAGGTTTGTCCGTACCAGGCAATTCATCACCACGTACGTCCTTGCGCTGCTGCTTGTGGCATGGATGCTATTGGTTCTGATGAGCACGGTCGCGCAGACATTGATTACGAGAAGTGCGTATCTTGTGGTCAGTGCCTGGTCAACTGCCCCTTTGGTGCTATTGCCGATAAGAGCCAGATTTTCCAGGTAATTCAGGCTATCAATGAGGGCTATACCGTTGTGCCAATTGTGGCTCCTTCATTTGTTGGCCAGTTTGGCAAGGGTAGCGTTGGCCGTCTTCGTGAAGCCTTCAAGGAGATGGGATTCGCCGAGGTAGAAGAGGTGGCAACAGGCGCCGACCTTTGTACCGTTCAGGAAGCAGAAGACTTTGTCAAAGAAGTTCCAGAGAAGCTTCCCTTTATGGGAACAAGCTGCTGTCCCTCTTGGTCTGCTATGGCTAAAAAAGAGCATCCAGAGCATGCTGATGCTATCTCTATGGCACTCACGCCAATGGTTCTGACTGCTCGTCTGGTAAGAAAACAAAACCCAGAGTCCAAGATTGTCTTTATTGGACCATGCACTGCTAAGAAACTTGAGGCACTGCGTCGTTCTGTTAAGTCAGAGGTTGACTTTGTTCTGACCTTTGAGGAGCTTGCGGGCATGATGGAGTCTAAGGGTATTGACTACACCAAGCTTGATGACGACAACTCCGACTTTGAAAACGCCTCCCATGACGGTCGCGCCTTTGCAGTGGCCGGTGGCGTAGCAGGCGCCGTAGTAAACGTCATCCACCAGAAGTACCCTGATAAAGAAGTTCCTATCATGGCTGTTGACGGCCTTGCTGAGTGCCGAGCTATGCTTAAGGATGCTGTTAAGGGTAAATATCCAGGTTATCTTCTTGAGGGTATGGCCTGCCCAGGTGGATGTGTCGGAGGCGCTGGCACCCTGAGTGCCGTTAACCGTGCCGCCGCAGCGGTTAAGCGTTACGCAAAGACCGCTTCTTCTGAGCTTGCTTCTGCGAATAAGTACAACGATCTTATTTCAGAGCTTGCGGGCACCGTTTCTGCTGAGGTTGAGATTGCCGAGGTTCTTGAGGTTCAGAAGCCTGTTGAGTAGACAGGTTCTCTCAAATTAAACGTAAAACGCCGGTGCACTGCATCGGCGTTTTTATATGAGATGCAGGTTATTAAGGTAATTTACCTGGTAAAAAAGGACCTGCGTTAACAGGTCCTTTAAGTTTTAGCTGAGAGATAGTCAACAAAATGCTGATTATTTTGAATTACTCAGATTTTTCGTTTTTCATGGATGCATAGAACGTTGCATGTGAAAAAACGTCTTTAATGGTTTTTCCATTAATAAAAGGAAGTGCGAGAAATTCGTCTACCGTAGGAACTAATTCAGAACAATCTACAAAGTGGTTTTTTGAGTTTCTGATACTGGTGTCTTGAGCTCTCCATGCCTCAAAGTTGACATCAGTGAGGTAATAAACCTGGTGTCCGACTTGCATGTACACAGAGTGATTACTGTGCAGGTACTCTACCAGGTCTTCGTAAGAAATCTGGAGAACCTCAGAACTTTTCTTGCCCATGATGCAATCCTTTCCACGTCGCTTGCGCGCAAATTATGGACGCACTTTTATTGACTATACCGCCCTCCGAATACGCTTATTCAGACGAATTGAGAGGCATAGGCAAGCGGACGTTTTTTCTCGCTCAACGGCAATGAACGGATGGTTGCATTTTTAGTGCTACTATTTGAGAATTTCTTGCACCATTTCTTCTGCTGTATTGCAAAGCGTGGTAGCACCTGCAGCTAGAAGCGTTTCTTTATCTCTAAATCCCCAGGTAACACTTATGCAAGGCATGCCGCTGTTGTGTGCTGTTGCAACATCAACCTCGGAGTCTCCAATGTAGACAGCGTCTTGAGGGTCAACGCCAATTTGAGCGAGGGCGTAATGGACAGGCTCGGCATCAGGCTTTCTTTTAAGGTCATCTCGCTGACCCAGAGCAAAGTCAAATCTACCTGGGAAGAAATTGGTCATTAAATCGGCAATAGCAAAGTCTGGCTTGTTGGAAACAACAGCGCATTTAACGCCAGCTGCCCTGAGCGTATCAACCGCATCAAGGATGCCAGGGTAGGGCGCAGTGTTATCTAAGCTGTGATCAGCGTAGTGCTCCTTAAAGCATGCGAGTACGCGCTGGTATGTTGCTTCATCAGTACTCTCTGGCACAGCGTCACGGATAAGTTTAGCAATGCCATTTCCAACCATCTGACGTACTTCATCAACGGTATAGGTGGGCATGTTGAACTGCTCAAGGGCGTAATTTGTTGCCCAAGCAAGATCAACAATAGTGTTCAGAAGTGTTCCGTCTAGATCAAAAACAGCGGCTTTATAGGCCATGAAAGCTCCAAGTTCTTCTCGCCCTGTAAGAGGGCTCATGTGTATCAATTTCAGTCTAGCGTAAAAGTGTGACGGTAAGTTATTTATTCCTCGTGAATCTCCACTAAGTTTAGATTGAGAGGATTCGACTAAACGTTGGAGAGTACAATGTTTAATCTATGAGCAAGAACGTGCCGTCTACACGTTTTTGCCGTCTTGAAGGCGCTTTCCGATTTGGCACAGGGAAGCAAAGACGAAAGGATAAAAATGGATTGTTCCTCAGAAAACCCCCAGAATTATTCCGCTCACGCAGCTGTTGATTTGCACAGCATGCATACGCATACCTGCGGTGAGCTTCGTGCAGAGCATATCGGTCAGACCGTTACGCTCACTGGTTGGGTTTGGCGCCGTCGTGACTTTGGTGGCCTGATTTTTGTTGACCTTCGTGACCGCGAGGGTTTGACCCAGATTCTGTTTGACCCAGATGTTGATGCAGAAACATTCGCAACTGCAGAGACTATTCGTCCTGAGTGGCCTGTTTTGATTTCTGGTACCGTTCAGCATCGTTCTGAAGGTCAGACCAATGAGGCTCTTGCTACCGGTGAGGTAGAGGTACTTGCTTCAAAGATTGAGGTTCTTAATACTAGCGCTGTTCCACCATTCCAAATTGAGAACCACATTGACGTTAACGAGGACCTTCGCTTGAGGTACCGCTATGTTGACCTGCGTCGTCCTCAGATGGCACAGAATCTTCGTATGCGTTCTGATTTTGCATTTGCGCTTCGTGAGGCTTTCCATAAGCGTGACTTTACCGAGGTAGAGACTCCAGCGCTGTTTAAATCTACTCCTGAGGGCGCTCGTGACTTCCTGGTTCCATCTAGAATGCAGGGTGGAAACTTCTACGCACTACCACAGTCTCCACAGCTGCTGAAGCAGCTGCTGATGATTGGCGGCGTTGAGCGCTACTACCAGATTACTAAGTGCTTCCGTGATGAGGATCTTCGTGCAGATCGTCAGCCTGAGTTTACACAGGTTGATATGGAGATGGCATTTGTCCGCGAGGAAGATGTCATGGCAGAGCTTGAGGATATTCTGGGCGATGCATTTGCAAAGATGGGTATTGAGTTCCCAGCTCCATTGCGCAAGATTCAGTACTGGGATGCAATGGATACTTACGGTTCCGACAAGCCTGATACCCGCATTGGTATGGAGCTCCACGACGTCTCTGAGGTCTTCAAGCAGTCCAGCTTTAAGCTCTTTAGCTCTGCTGCTACAACAGAAGGCCAGTACGTCAAGGCAATCAACGTTAAGGGTGCAGGTACCTGGCCACGCTCTCAGGTAGATAAGCTTGCCGAGGTAGCTGCCGGCTTTGGTGCCAAGGGACTTGCATGGGTCGCCTTCAAAGAGGACGGTTCCGTGGGAGGTCCTATTACCAAGTTCTTCTCGCCAGAAGAGCTTGAAGCACTGCGTGCAGAGATGTCTGCTGAGGCAGGGGACTTGATTCTCTTTGCTGTGGGCGGCCGCCTGGAGACAGATGAGATTCTTGGTGGTATGCGCCTGCATATGGCAAAGGTCTTGGATGTACCGCGAGAAGGTCATGATTTCCTCTGGGTTGTTAATTTCCCACTGTTCCATTGGGATGAGGAAACTCAGTCCTATGCTTCTGAGCATCAGCCCTTTACGCTTCCTCGTGAGGATGAGCTTGACCTTCTGGACACTGATCCTCTGGCTATGGGCTCGTATACGTACGACTTTGTTATGGACGGCTTTGAGGCTGGCGGCGGTGGAATGCGTATTCACAACGCTGACCTGCAGCTTAAGATTCTGGAGAAACTCGGCTTTACTGAAGAGCGTGCAAAGGCTCAGTTTGGCTTCTTGATGGAGGCTCTGACGTTTGGTGCACCTCCAATGGGCGGCTTTGCACTTGGTCTTGACCGCGTATGCATGTTGCTTGCAGGTGCTGATTCTATCCGTGATGTCATGGCGTTCCCAAAGACTACTTCTGGCTCTGATCTTATGTCTAGCGCTCCTTCACCTGTTTCTAATGAGCAGCTCAAGGAGGTTTCGCTTCAAACGCTTCCAAAAGAGGCATAAGCAAACCAAGCAAAGCAAGACAGTAAGGTACGTGGTGTTTTAACGATGAATGATGCTTCTGTAAAAGAAAAAGCTCCATCTGCTCGCGCTGAGTTAAAGGTAATCTTGGACCATTTTGGCGCGTATAAAAAGGACTTTGTTATGTCGGGACTCTGTGTGTTTGCAGAGTCCCTACTCGAATTAGTGATTCCTGTACTCATGGCCCAAATTGTTGACCAGGGTATTTTACAGGGTAACCTTCAGACTGTTTTTGTAAACGGTACCGTTATGGTTGTCTTTGCTCTTCTCGCCATGTTTGCTGGTATTGGATATGCGCGCTACTCAGCAAAAGCAGCTATGGGACTAGGCGCTCAACTCAGACAAGATGAATATCGCCGTATGGAAGAGTTTGCTTTTGCAAATCTTGATAAATACGATTCATCCTCTTTGGTGACGCGTTTGACTTCTGATGTAACCATTATTCAGAATGCCTTTGCAATGGGCACGCGCCCGTTTATGCGTGGACCAATTATGCTGGTCATGGGCTTGGTTATGGCGTTTATTATGAGCCCAGAGCTGGCAGTAGTGTATTTTGCTGTGCTGCCTTTCTTGGCCATTGCACTCTTCTTTATTGTGAAGCGCGTTGGTCCTTTGTACCGCGTTATGCAAAGTGCAATGGATAAGCTTAACGAGGCACTGCAGGAAGACTTTGCTGCGGTTCGAGCGATTAAGGCATATGTCCGAGAAGGATATGTCTCCGAGCGCTTTGAAAAAGTTAATACCCAGTATGCACAGACTGCTACAAAGACCTTTGGCACTTCCGTTTTAAACCTGCCTATTTTCCAGGCCTCAATGTATGTCACTAACGTGGCTATTCTTTGGTTTGGTGGCCAGATGATTATGGCTGGCAGACTGGGTGTTGGTGAGCTTACGGGATTTATGAGCTACGTACTGCTTATCATGAACTCTCTTATGATGATTTCTGGCGTGTTCTTACTTACTGCTCGCGCCATTACCAGTGTGCGTCGAATTGGAGAGATTCTTTCCGAGGAGCCTGCTATTGAGTCTCCAGAGCACGGTTTGACTGACGTTAAGAATGGTGCAGTCCGCTTTGAAAACGTATCCTTCAAGTATAGTCAGAGCGCTGAAGAGGACGTCCTCGAAGACATTAATCTCTCGTTTGCGCCAGGCTCTACCGTTGGTATTCTTGGCGGCACCGGATCCGGAAAAACCACCCTTATCCAGCTGATTGCTCGCTTGTACGATGCTACTGAAGGCACCGTGTTTGTTGGCGAGAATGACGTCCGCTCCTACAATCTTGTTTCACTTCGTGACGCAGTATCTGTTGTCCTTCAAAAAAATGTGCTGTTCAGCGGCACCGTCCGCGACAACCTGCTCTGGGGAGATCCCAATGCAACTGACGAGGAACTGCTTCATGCCTGCTCTACTGCATGTGTTGATGAGTTTCTTGACAGGATTGGCGGCTTGGACGGAGACCTTGGTCAGGGTGGCGTCAATGTTTCTGGTGGCCAGAAACAGCGCCTTTGCATTGCACGTGCGCTTTTGAAGAAACCAAAAATTATCATTTTTGATGACTCTACCAGTGCGGTTGATACAGCAACCGACGCAAAGATCCGCGCAGGCCTTGCTGAGCTTGCTGACATGACAAAGATCATCATTGCTCAGCGTGTGAACTCGGTTATGGACTCAGATCAGATTGTCGTTCTTGATAACGGTAGGGTCCATATGACTGGCACTCACACAGAACTTCTCGCCAAGAGCCCTATCTATAGAGAGCTGTATGAGTCGCAGATTGGCGGTAGTCAATCAGACATTGATGCTGCTGGTAAGGAGGTGTCACATGGCTAATCGCGCAGGAGGAGCACGTCCTCAAAACATCGGACATACCATTAGGGTGTTTGTCTCGTACTTAGGTCATGCTAAGAAGCGCCTTATGTTGGTGGCACTTCTTGTTTCTATCAGCGGTTTAACGGCGCTCCTTGGCACCTACATGATTAAGCCTGTTGTTGCTGCAGTGGGCAGGGGAGACGTAAACGCATTTACCAACCTCATTGTATTTACAGCGGTTGTGTATGCAATTGGTGCTCTTACCAGTGTTGGTTACACACAAATTATGGTTCGCGCTGCCCAGAGGATTGTTTTTGACATTAGGCGAGACCTCTTTGAGCATATTGAGTCGCTACCGCTCAAGTTTTTTGACCAGCGTACTCGCGGCGATATTATGAGCTTCTTTACAAATGACGTGGATACCATCTCGGAAGCGCTCAACAACAGCTTTGCCAACCTTGTTCTGGCGTTTATTCAGATGGTTGGCACGCTTGTACTGCTCATTGTTCTTAACTGGCAGCTGACGCTCATCACTGTTCTCTTTGACGTTTTGATTGTGATTTATGCACGCTATGCAAGTAAGCGCTCTGCTAAACATTACTCGGTGCAGCAAAAGAGCCTTGGTGTTCTCAACGGTTTTGCAGAAGAAACAATCTCTGGCCTTAAAGTGGTTAAAGTTTTTAACCACGAGGATGCAAACTTTGCTGATTTTCAAAAGGTTAATGACGAGTTACGGCACTCTGGAACAAGTGCTCAGGGTTATGCGGCAACTATGGTTCCTATCACGGTTTCATTGACGTATATCAATTACGCTGTGGTTACCGTGGTTGGCGCACTGCTTGCCGTAAACGGACACGCGGATGTTGCAAGTCTTGCATCCTACCTGGTCTTTGTTCGCCAGGCCGCCATGCCGTTTAACCAGTTCACGCAGCTCTCCAACTTCCTGCTTACCGCTCTTGCCGGTGCCGAGCGCATCTTTGCGGTTATGGAGATGACTCCTGAGGTTGATGAGGGCAAGGTTGACCTGGTGCGCGTTAGTGGTTACGAGTCTGGAGAAGAGTCCTGGGCTTGGGTCACACCGTCTGGCGAGAAAACCCCTCTTGCCGGAGACGTTCGCTTTGATGACGTGACCTTTGGATACGACGATGATCAGACAGTTCTTGCAAACCTCACCCTGTTTGCAAAACCTGGCCAGAAGATTGCATTTGTCGGCTCAACTGGTGCTGGTAAAACAACAATTACCAACCTCATCAACCGCTTCTACGATGTTCGTAGCGGAACCATCACCTACGACGGCATTCCAATCAATGACATCAAGAAGTCTGCACTAAGGTCCTCCCTGGGCATTGTTTTGCAGGACACACATCTGTTCACGGGTACCATCGCAGATAATATTCGCTTTGGTAAGTTAGACGCCACTGATGACGAGGTTATTGCTGCAGCAAAAATCGCAAACGCAGATAAGTTTATCCGCCGTATGCCTCGTGGTTACAACACCGTGCTTACCTCGGACGGCGCCAACCTTTCCCAAGGTCAGAGGCAGCTTTTAGCAATTGCGCGTGCTGCTATTGCTGATCCTCCCGTGCTTATCTTGGACGAGGCAACTTCCAGTATTGATACGCGTACTGAGGCACTTATCGAGAAGGGCATGGATGCCCTGATGGCAGGCCGTACCGTCTTTGTGATTGCTCACAGGCTGTCTACGGTTCGTAACTCTGATGCCATTATGGTTCTGGAACATGGTCGCATTATTGAGCGTGGTACTCACGATGAGCTTATTGCAAAGCATGGAGAGTATTATCAGCTGTATACGGGATCGCGCGAGCTGGAGTAGGGGCGTTTTATGTTTGAAGCGTTAGCTGTGGCTCTTGGTGGAGCTCTGGGTAGTTTAGGTCGCTGGCAGTTGGGAGTCCTTTTTAAACAGTGGATTCCTAACCTGCCAGTTGGTACGTTAGCAGCAAATGTAGTAGCAGGTTTGATTATTGGTTTTGTGACGGGACTTGACCTTGCAAGTCCACTTCAGCCGCAGGTAAAGCTATTCTTAGCTGTGGGCCTTTGCGGAGGACTTTCGACCTTCTCGACCTTTTCAAATGAAACGCTTACCTTTATTCAAGCAGGTAATTGGGCCGCTGCAGGTGTGAATATTGCGGTCAATGTTATAACGTGCCTGGTTGCTGTGTTTATTGGACTGAAATTATCGGCTATTGTGTCGTAGCGCAATAGTTCACTCGTCTAAATTAAAAGCTAGATATCCTTCTTTTGGATACCTAGCTTTTTAATTTGCTTTCTTTTAAATACCGCAGTTGCGTTTTATTTTGTTATCTTAGGCAGTACAAAGAGCACGATTCCCATGGTAACAAGAGGGATACAAGCTACGCACACAAGTACAAAGAGTGCATTCTGAGCTCCTGCAAGGGTGCTTGTAGCTAAGTCTGTAGCTCCAAGCTGAGAAGCCGCTACAACGCCAGAAATAACGCTGGTGCCCATAGCGCCAAAGAGCTGCTGCAGTGTGTTGATAACAGCATTTCCATCTGCCTTGCGGTCTTCTGGTAGATGTCCTAGAGCTACCGTAAAATTGTTTCCCATCTGAAGCGCCTGGCCAATGGCAAAGATAGTAAAAATATACGTAATCATTTCTACGGTAAGCTGGTGAACAAAGAGCAGCAAAAGGAGCATGCTGGTAAGGCAGCAAAGAATGCCTGTAACAATAGGCTTTTTAGCGCCCAGCTTGTCTAAAATCTGACCAGAAATTGGTGCCATAACTGCGCCAATAGCACAGCCTGGCAACATCTGAGCTCCTGCTGCGGTAGCGCCTGCACCTAGTACTAGCTGGGAGAAGTTAGGCAGAAGATACGACTGACCAAGAATAATAAATTGCAGAGCAACAATAGCAAAGAGCGAGAGCACAAAGCCCTTCTCGCTAAATACCTCAAGGTTAATGATAGGAATTTTTGTAGATTTATTAGATTGCTCCTGGTGTTTAAAGGAGTTTTCGTGACGCACAAAGAACATAAGTGAGCCCACAAAAATCATAATTGCGAGCAAAACAGGAATGCTAAGCAGGCCAAACGCGCTGGACTCGTCAATAACAAAGATGAGCGCAATAAAACTTACGGTAAGCAGCAGCCAGCCAAAGACATCAAAAGAAATCACTTCAGTCTCATGGCTTTGTTGGATTGAACTAATTCCCAGTACAAATGCCACAATCAAGAAGGGGAGAAGACCGGCAAAAATCATTCGCCAGCCAAGATGCTCTGCAATCCAGCCACCAGCTGAAGGTCCTACTGCAGGTGCAACGGCGGTAACTAGCATGCCAATGCCCATCATGACACCCATGTTTTTAAGTGGGGCTTGCTCGGTGATGATGTTGAACATCAAAGGCAGTGCCAGACCGGTGCCAATGCCTTCTAAAATGCGGCCAAGCAGCAATAGCATAAACGTTGGAGCAGCAAATCCACAAAGAATGCCACTAATATAGAAGATCATGGCTACGGTAAAGATACTTTTAGTTTTGAATCGTCTGTTTAAAAACGACGACATAGGCATGATAATAGCAAGAATCAAAAGGTACGAAGTAGTCATCCATTGTACCGTTGAGGTGCCAATAGAGAATTCCTCCATTAACGTTGGAAACGTCACGTTCATGGCAGTTTCTACGACAACTCCCGAGAAGGACATAATTCCTGTTGCAATTACAGAAAGAACAAGTTTTGCGTTGAGCTCTCTTTTAAACATACAATCCCTTCTTTTCTCGGCGGTACATCGTAACACTATTCAAAGTAGGTTTTATAGCTGTTGGCGTATTCATCATGGTTCTATAAGCAGGAAAAAAGAACGGGGTGGTTTAAAACCACCCCGTTCTGCTTAGCAATATTGCGTGTTAGCAAGCTGTTTATTTAGCTTTACCCTGGTTTGCAACAGCGTTAATCTTTGCCTCGATGACAGCTGGATCGCCAATATAGTGCTTGTCTACAATGTTCCAATCCTTGTCAAAGGTGTATGCGCAAGGAATGCCAGTTGGGATGTTAACCTCAAGAATCTCTTCTGGAGTGAGGTGCTCAAACTGCATAACAAGAGCGCGAAGGCTGTTGCCGTGTGCAGCAATAAGAACACGCTTACCTGCCTCAAGCTGTGGCTTGATCTCCTGCTCAAAGTAAGGCCATGCGCGTGCAATGGTGTCCTTTAGGCACTCGGTGTAAGGAAGATCTTCTGCTGGAACATCGCGGAACATTTCCTGAACGTGAGGATCGCGCTCGTCGCCTGACTCAAGAGCTGGTGGCTGAACATCAAAAGAACGACGCCAAATCTTTACCTGCTCCTCGCCGTGCTCAGCAGCTGCATCAGCCTTGTTGAGGCCCTGAAGTGCACCATAGTGACGCTCGTTCAGACGCCAGGTCTTATGAACAGGAAGCCAGTTACGGTCAAGCTCATCAAGAACATGATTCAGAGTGTGAATAGCACGCTTGAGCAGAGAGGTGTAGCAAACATCAAAGTCATAGCCAGCCTCTTTGAGAGCGCGGCCGCCAGCTGCTGCCTCCTCGTGACCAGTCTCGGTAAGGTCAACGTCGGTCCAACCAGTGAACAGGTTGAGCTTGTTCCACTCAGACTCACCGTGGCGAACAATAACAAGGTGCATGTACTGATCTTCAGCCATTAGGCTTCCTTTCTACGCGTCAAACTTTGTGCACCATACGTGGTAAACACCAAGTTTTTGGCAATACTTTACATACAGGTGCAAGACAAAACGCTTGCGAATAATATTCTACCGCACACCGAAAAATACGTGCGAATCAATGTCTAAAAGATTTTGCATATCGCGTGTGCCAACTTTGAACTGCCTCCCATTTCTTGGACATAAGAAATAGGAGGCAGTTCAAAACACACCTAAGTCAGATAATCTGTTAAAAAGACGTATACATTACGCTGAAAATACCTCAAACGTGCAGAATATCGTCATTAGGTGTGTAAAATGCCCGCATCTGAGCAGATTATCTGACTTAGGTGTGTTCCTTAGGTGCGGAATTTACCTATAGTTAAATCTTTTATATGACGCTATTCATTTTTTAGCATATTAGATGAAGTTTATGCATAGAGATGCATATCAG
>JDFH01000028.1 GCA_000564995.1 Atopobium sp. ICM42b | reverse complement strand
AACACCTGCTACAGAGCTTGCGTCACCAGTGTTAGGCAGAACGCCCTTCTCGCGCCTAGGCGCAGGAGTTTGGGATGCATCAGAGGCAGGTACAACTGGGGTGGGCTCTGGTTCTGGCTGAGGCTCAGGTTCTGGCTCTGGTTCTGGCTCAGGATTTGGTGCCCAAAGAGGAGCAAAAAAGTAATAGTAAGTTGTAGTGTCGTCACGCAGGTCATCAGTAACGGACCACGTGGTAATATCAGCAAAATTCACGTGAACAATTCCATTAGCATCAACGGTGTAAGGCATTGACTGGTCAGGAGTTGCGTTATCCCTTTGATTACTGAGAAGTATTTCTGACGAATATCCTACCAGCGTGTAACCATCTCGCTGAATATTTCCATCAAAAGTAAAACTCTTATGATCGTCTGAAATCGTCGCAGGGATATAGGCATTTCCGTTGTATTGAGTGCCGTATGCGCCGACAACAAGATTAATCCTAATATTCCAACCAACTTCAGGATCATAATAACGAACAATAGTTGCACCATTGTCATCTGTTGAGGTGGTGTTGGCAGCAGCCTCAGTTGAAGTGGTTGTCTCAGTTGTCGCAGTCGTCTCAGCTGCGGTGGCTGCTTCAGTTGTAGCGGACGACTCGGTCGAGACGGTTGTCTCAGCTGTGACGGTTGCCTCAGTTGTGGCAGTTGCTTCTGTCACCTCAGTACCCTCTGCAAGCGCAAGAGAAGAAAGCACTGGCGAGAAAACCAATGCTCCTGCAAGAACACCGGAGAGAATAAGGAGCTTTGTGCTGTTGTGAAAATGCTTAGGCATAAGGATTTATTTCTACTAGGAGGCGACTATTTACTGCTGCAGTTTCTTGCGAAGGCCAAGAGCAACAAGAGTGGTGCCAGCTACTGCGATAACACCTGCTACAGAGCTTACGTCACCAGTGTTAGGCAGAACGCTCTTCTCGCGCCTTGGTGTAGGAGTTTGAGTTGCATCAGAGGCAGGCACAACTGGGGCGGGCTCTGGTTCTGGCTGAGGCTCTGGCTGAGGCTCTGGTTCTGGCTCAGGATTTGGTGCCCATAAGGTAGTTAAATGATAGCGAAACGTAATAGTGTTTGTATCAATATTGTCGGTAACACTCCAGGCAACAATATCATCAAGATTCATATGAACATTGCCACTCTCATCGATAGTATATGGTTTCGACATATCTGGCGTTGCATTGTTTATTTCCTCTTGCGAAAAATAACCTGTTGAAAAACCTACCAGTGTGTATCCCTCACGCTGAACATTGCTGCTAAAAGAAACACTCTTAAAATCACCTGAAATAGTTGGTGGAATATAATCTTTTCCGTTATAAGTGCCGCCATCTGTTGAGACTGAAATGTGGATTTCGCGCATTATGCCATCGGCGCCCATATAAGATCCAACTGCCTCTGCGTCACTATCATCATCTGTTGAGGCAGCAGCGGTCGTCTCAGTTGTAGCAGTCGCTTCGGTCGTAGCGGCAGACGACTCGGTCGAGGCGGTGGCCTCAGTTGTGGCGCTTGCCTCAGCTACCTCAGTACCCTCAGCAAGAGCTATCGCAGAAAGTACTGGCGAGAAAACCAACACGCTTGCCATAATGCCTGCAATTGCGAGCAGTTTTACGTTGTTGCGCAAATACTTTGACATTTCATATTCCTTAACTCGTGTATTTCAAGAAAAAATTGTTTTTCTTTTTTGAACATATTTCAACGGATTAGTAAGTATATATGAAAAGAAATCGCAGGTGTACTGCCAAAATATCCAGTTATAGATATTCTTAAAATATCTATAACTGGATGACAAAAACGTTATTTATTCAGTAATTACAGCGACTGAATGATTTCTTCTCCGCGAGCATTCTGTGGGATAAAGCGAATCTCACGGCGCGGCTCAGCGTCGTCGGATCCCAGCTCTTCCTCAGACAGCCTAGAAACGTACACATCAAGGGTTCTCTCGCCAATTTGCTCCGCAAATTGCTCTCCCCACTCGATGATAGTTGGACCATCAGACTCAAGCGCATCGTACAGGCCCGTATCTTCAAGCTGATCAGGGTCGTTTAGGCGATACAGGTCAAAGTGGTAGAGCGGCATGAGTGCGCCCTCATAAACCATCTCGATAGTAAAGGTTGGGCTGGTTACATCATCCTTGACGCCCATGCCAGCAGCAATGCCCTTAGTAAGCTGCGTCTTTCCTGCGCCAAGGTCTCCCGTAAGCACTAGCACGTCTCCTGCTTGCAGGAGTTTGCCCAGAATCTGACCAAGAGCAATAGTTTGCTCGGTGGTGGTAGAAACATACGTGCCGGCAGCAGTTTTTTCTGGCAGGTTGTTTGTTGCAGCGTCGTTTGCGCTGGTAGAAAGGTTAGTCACACGAGCCTCCTCGAGGGTGTTCCTCAAGCCAATCAGCAAGAAGTCGCAGGTCATCTTTGAGGAACTGCGCCCACTCCTTACGGTAAATAGTTGATGCGGGATGCATGGTGGGTAGCACGCTAAAAGCGCCTATCTGGTAAAACTTGCCGCGCAACTCCGTCACGCCCTTATCGGTATGCATGACAAACTGTGTTGCAAAATTACCCAAGCAAACAATAACGTCCGGTTTAATAGCACGAATCTGATTACGAAGATACGGAGAGCACTCCTCCACCTCGGCTACCTTGGGATTTCTGTTTGAAGGCGGTCGGCATTTGACCACATTAGAGATAAAAACATCCTGGCGAGAAAGGCCAACTTCTTCTAACAGTGCATCAAGCTTTTTGCCCGATACGCCTACGAAAGGTTGACCGCTTAGATCCTCGTTTTTACCAGGAGCTTCTCCCACAATCATGACGCGAGCCGTGGGATTTGGGCCACCAAACACAATGTTGGTGCGTGTTTCCCAAAGCGGACATTTCTTGCAATCAGCAATCTGCTTGCGAATCTCGTCAAGCGTGACTGCCATTAGATGTACACCTTATCGAGACGAGCGCCAAAGTTGCAAACTACCTCATAGTTAATGGTCTCGCGAAGGTCAGCCATCTCATCTGCGGTGATTTCTTGGTCGCCGTCTTTGCCGATGAGGGTAACCACGTCACCATGGCGAATTTCGTGCGCAGGCTTATTAGCGTGTGTACCTGCGGTATCAACAGCAATCATAAACTGATCCATGCAGATGTTGCCCACCTGGCGAACACGATCTCCGCGCGTCAAAACGTCCATACGGTTAGAAAGGCTACGTGAAAGTCCGTCGGCGTAGCCAATAGGCACGGTAGCTACCTGGATGTTATTGCGAGGAACACGCCACGTCATACCGTAACTAACGCCGTCGCCAACAGCCGGATAGACCACGCGCGTCACACGACCGCGCACGCTCATAACGGGCTGCAGGTCAATGCGGGGAATGGTGAGCTTGCTTGGATGAAGTCCATACAGGCCAATGCCCACACGAACCATATCAAACTGGATATCTTTGTGCAGAACCGTGCCAGGAGTGTTATCAGCGTGAACCAAGCCCAACTCATAGCCCGCGTTTTTGAGTGCCGTAACCGCTTCAATAAAGCGATTGACCTGCAGATCAAAGTCCCAGTTGTCGAGCACGTCGGCCGTAGCAAAATGCGTAAACGTGCCAGCGCATTCAAGACCCCTGTGGAAATCGATAGAGCCGCGCACCTCAAGAAGATCTTCTCGCCTGACGCCAATGCGGGTCATGCCAGTATCAATGGCCAGGTGGTAGCGACCAACCTTGTTAGCAGCGGCAGCAGCCTCGCCGTACGCAAGCGCAAAGTCAACTGTGTAGACGGACGGCATGATGTCAAAGCGCACGAGGTCTGGAATGGAGGTAACTGGAGGCTCGGAAAGCACCAGAATAGGATTATCGATGCCAGAGCAACGCAGCTCAACACCCTCGTCAACCGTTGCAACGGCAAACTGATCAGCACCCACGGACTGCATGGCTTTAGCGCACTGAGCAGCACCGTGACCATAGGCGTCGGCCTTGACCACACACATCATCTTAACGCCGCGGCTGAGCTGGGCCTTAAACGCCTTTACGTTGTGGCGGACGGCAGAAAGATCAATCTCTATCCAAGCCCATCTATCCTGGGGATATGCCGACATCAGACTCACCTACTCCGCAGCTTCTTCAAAGTCTGCCATAGGGAATGCAATCTGCTCTTCAAGTGCATCGGAGGCAAGGCCAATAACGTCACAGATGTCGCCAGCCATAGCTCCGCGTACACCGAACTTCTCGGCAGCTAGCTGACCTGCGTATGCGTGAACCTCACAGGCAAGTGAGCAGAAGGTTGGCAGGTCATCAACTTGACCAGCAACCTGAGCCAAGCGGCCAGCAATAGTACCAGCAAGAACGTCGCCAGAGCCAGCAGTTGCCAGCGTAACGGGACCAGGCTTTGGCAGCACGGCTTTCTGAACGCCCACGCAACCGGTAGCGGTGCCCTTTGCAACAATGACCAGCTCAGAACCGCCGTCTGCCCAAACAATCTTGCGAGCAGCCTCAAGCTGACCCACCAGGCTTGCGGGAGGATTGTCTACCTGGTTGACCAGGCGACCAAGCTCGCGACGATGCGGCGTCATGATGAGCGGAGCGGTACGACGAGTGAGCTCGGGGAAATCTGGAAGGTTGTTATTAGTGAGGCGAGCAATGCAGTTGAGCGCGTCGGCGTCAACAATAACGGGCAGCTCAGAGTCAAGCAGCGCGGAGGTAACCTTGACGGTTCCGCCAGAGACGCGCATGCCAGGGCCAACCAGCGTAACGGTGCGCATGGCAGCAAGCTGCAGCACCAGCGGAGCTGCTTCCTCGGTAAACACACCCTCAGCATCGCATGGGAGGCCAATAACGGGAACCTCTGGCAACATCATCTGAACGCAGCTGACAATGGCCTCAGGAACTGCCAGCGTAACGTAGCCAGCGCCCGCACGAGCAGCCGCCTTAGCAGCAAAAACAGCGGCTCCGGGGAAGCGGCTAGAGCCACCAACCACCAGAACGGAGCCACGAGAGTATTTATCGCAGTCGTTGAGCTGGGCAGGAACAGAAGCAAGATAATCTTCCAGGTCAACGCGCCAGGCAACAGGATCTGCCTCAACAACCAGGCGCTCAGTCTGCTCGGCCAGAGGAGCTACAACAATGGAGCCGCAAACGTCGCGGCCTGCGTCGGCAATAAGGCCGGGCTTGAGTGCAATCATGGTAACCGTAACGTCAGCGACAACACACGCGCTTTCTACCTGGCCCTTCTGCGCAGAAAGGCCACTGGGAACGTCAACGGAAAGTACGCGAGCACCGGACTGATTCAGGCACTCAATCCAAATATCAAACGGAGCACGAACCTTGCCGTGGAAGCCGGTGCCCAGCATGCAATCAAGCACCACGTCAGCCGTTGCCAGCAGGTCAATCAGCTCCTGGCGAGAAGGGCCAACAAGCACGGAAACTCCCGCGCGAACGGCGCGCTGCGCCATCTGACGTGCAAGATCGCCGGAAATCTGATCGGGCTCAAGCGGAGTGACTACCTTAACGTTGCAGTTTCTAGAGCGCAGCGCTTCTGCTGCCACCCAGCCATCTCCACCGTTATTGCCAAGACCTACGAGGATGACAACATTAGAGATGTCCCCTCCCATGCCAAGGGCCTCTTGAGCAGCAGCGTAACCTGCACGGTGCATGAGCTCGGAAACGCTCACGCCCACGCGTGTCAGCGCAATCTCTACACGCTTGATGTCCTCAACATTTAGTACCGGCTGCATAACTTACTCCTCGGATTTAACAACATCATCAAAGGTTGTCTCAATTATAGGTTCTTGCACGCGCTCAAGCTCATCCAACACAGAACGAGCTTCTTTGAACGAACGTGCCAGTTCTTGGGCAGCATCTTCCTTTTGATCTACCTTGGGTTTTACGGCGTTGGTTACCGCAACCGCATTGGCTACCGCCACGTCTCTGGTGTACGAGATAGAAAGCGCAATCTCCTGCACACCCTGCTCGGCCGCAATCTGTGCAGCCTTGCCCGTCAGACGAGCCTGTGGCCTACCCAACTGATCTCTCTCAACAGAAACATCCTGAAAACCAATACCAGACGAGAAACCCGTTCCTAAGGCTTTGAGCACGGCTTCTCTTGCTGCAAAGCGAGCAGCATAGTGCTCCGCAGGGCGAGCAGTGCGCTCACAATACGCACGCTCGGCATCGGTGAACATACGGCGGATAAAGTGAGGGCGTCTCTCAATTGCCTGCTGCATGCGGGCAATCTCAAGCATATCTACACCTATTCCTGCCAGTGCCATCGTATCCCCTGGATCTATCTGCGCTTAAGCGCTGAGCCTATACTCCTCGAGTGCATCGAGCACAATCTGATTTGCCTGCTGGCAGAGCTCATCGGTTGGAGCTTCTGCAAGAACGCGCACCAGAGGCTCTGTTCCGGAAGCGCGGACCAACACGCGACCATTGCCCTCAAGGAACTTCTCGGCAGCTGCAACTGCGTCGTTGACCTTAGGAGACTGCATAGCAGCCTCTTTGTCGGTGACGCGAACGTTAACCAACTGCTGTGGATATAGTGTAACGGGACGAGTCAGCTCAGAGAGTTTCTCGCGTTCTGCTCGTAAGACCTCCATAATACGGAGGCTGGTCAAGATGCCGTCGCCGGTCTTTGCCAGGTCACCAAAGATGATGTGACCGCTCTGCTCGCCGCCCAGGCTGTACTCGTTCTCGTTCATGCAAGCGTAGACGTACTTATCGCCCACGTTGGTCTTCTCGTAAGAGAGGCCAGCGTCGTCAAATGCTTTGAACAGGCCAAAGTTGCTCATGACGGTGGTAACTACGGTCTGCTTAGCCAGGCGACCATACTTGTTGAGGTAGGTACCGCAGACGTAGAGGATCAGGTCTCCATCAACCACGTGGCCACGCTCGTCAACTGCCAGGCAGCGATCAGCGTCACCATCGTAGGCAAAGCCCACGTCAAGGCCATTCTGAACTACAAAACGCTGCAGCTGGTCAATGTGGGTAGAACCGCAATCAACATTGATGTTGAGGCCGTTTGGAGCGTTGTTGATAACATGCGTCTCGGCGCCCAGGGCGTCAAAAACAGGGCGAGCAACACTAGAAGCTGCGCCGTTAGCGCAATCCAGGCCAATCTTCAGGCCCTGGAGGCTAAAACCGCAGCTAGCAATAAGGCTGGAGATGTAGCGGTTGCGGCCCTGCATGTAATCAACCGTACGGCCAATGCTGTCACCCGTTGCCAGAGGAACGTCAAACTCGCCATCAATATAGGCCTCTACCTGCTCAAGGACATCCTCGTCCATCTTGTAGCCGTCTTTGTTGACCAGCTTGATGCCGTTATCAGTGAACGGATTGTGGGATGCAGTAATCATGACGCCGCAGTCAAAGGCACCGTCTACTACCTCAAAGCTAACGCCAGGCGTAGGAATGACGTGCAGCATGTACGCATCAGCGCCAGAAGCAACCAGGCCCGAGACAAGCGCGGACTCAAACATATAGCTTGACCTGCGAGTATCCTTACCAATGATGATACGAGCCTTGCGAGCCTGCTTAGCTCCGTAATACCAGCCAATGAAGCGGCCAATTTTATACGCGTGATCGACGTTCAGACCCTCGTTTGCGCGGCCTCTAAAGCCGTCGGTTCCAAAGTACTTCATAAGCGTCTCCTAGCTGCGAATGTAATGTTGTCGGGTGGAGAGCAACGTGCGCGCGAAGCGCCAGCGAACTACTCGACAGGTGGGGCTTCTCGCCAGATGGCGAGAAGAACGTGCGGACTAAACGGTTGCGCACATATGCAAAATGCAACCATTTAAAAGTATACAAAAAAGAGACCTGCCGATATACAACAGGTCTCTTTGTGAGGACTTTTTTGGGTCCAGCGGCCTTAGCGCTTGGAGAACTGAGGACGCTTACGAGCCTTCTTCAGACCGTACTTCTTACGCTCGACCGCACGAGAATCGCGGGTGAGGTAGCCGGCCTTCTTAAGGTCATCACGATACTCGCCAGCCTCAAGAAGAGCGCGAGCAATGCCCAGGCGAAGAGCACCGGACTGGCCGTTGATGCCGCCGCCATCGCAGTTTGCGAGGACGTCGAAACGACCAAGAGTATCAGTAATGCGGAGAGGTGCGGTTGCATTGTCTACGAGCTGCTGGCGACCAAAATACTGGACTGCCTCGCGG
Organism: Atopobium sp. ICM42b; assembly: GCA_000564995.1. Classification (GTDB taxonomy): domain Bacteria; phylum Actinomycetota; class Coriobacteriia; order Coriobacteriales; family Atopobiaceae; genus Lancefieldella. The sequence goes on along the minus strand of JDFH01000028.1, from coordinate 3,348 downwards.
CCGTTAACGGTAACCTTACCAGTTCCAGGAACAAGACGAACACGAGCGACGGCCTCTTTACGACGGCCGGTGCCGGTGTAAACAGCGGTGTTATCTGCCATCGTTTAGCCCTCCAGCTCAATCTTGACGGGATTCTGTGCAGCATGTGGGTGCTCAGCGCCGGCGTAAACCTTAAGCTTCATACCCTGCTTGCGACCAAGAGTGGTCTTAGGAAGCATGCCCTTGACTGCGTGCTCAACGACACGCTCTGGGTGCTTCTCCATCTCTTCCTTGAAGGAAGTGATCTTCAAGCCACCAAGGTAGCCGGAGTGACGCCAATACTCCTTGTGATCAGCCTTAACACCAGTAAGGACGATCTTGTCTGCATTGATGATGACAACAAAGTCACCAGTATCAGCGTTTGGGGTGTACTGTGGCTTGTTCTTACCACGAAGAATCATGGCAGCCTTTGTAGCCAGACGACCGAGCGTTGCGCCCTCAGCGTCGATGAGCACCCACTTGCGCTCGACTTCGCCAGCCTTGGCGAACTGAGTCGACTTCTTCACTTGACTCCTCCTACGAATTACGAGTTGATAACCCCTGGACGGGTCATCGATGCTTTTTCTTGTCAGAGATTACGGGGCTCTGTGGAAAAGCCTTAAAAGTATACTCCACTCTTTAGCAGTTGTACGCGGGAATTTTTGTTGCTTCATGAATGCAACAATTCGTTCAAATTTGACGGGTTTCTCCACATTGAAAAGCCGTCCACAGCACAAGAACAACCACTTGGCCTGCTGTGCGATGCATTTTGTTTCGACTTTTTATTTTATAGGGCGAGAAGTGCGGGCGTGCTCGTATGTTTACACCAAGGTCAAAGCTACAACGTCAGGAGGAAACAATGCGTGACACAGATTTTGTCGCACGTTTGCACCGGAACATTGCGTTGCTGGGCGGCCAGCTCAAAACCCGCTTCAAGAACCATGTTGTTCTGAGCACCTCGCTTGCTCTGTTTGCGGCGCTTTTACTGGTGATTCCATTTTATGGTTGCTCACCAGCCGCTTCTGAGAACGCTCAGGGCAGCTCAACCGCTCAAACGGAGGCGCAGAAAGACGAAGCTCCTAAAGGTACGGTTAAGGCGACATCGTTCTACTCGCCAACCCTTGGCTTGGACTGGAACTATGACGTCTACCTGCCTGCAGACTACGAGTCCAATCCTGATAAGACCTACCCTGTTGTATATATGCTGCATGGACTGTATGGCAATCATCGCAATCTGCTGGAGCGCTTTGATTCATCCGCCATGCTTGACGAGGCCATTCAAACCGCTGGTCAGGGAGCTATCGTGGTCTTTGTCGACGGCTTTAACAGCTTCTACATTGACTCCGCCGACCGCGGCCTCAAGATGGAATCTGCCATCATGAACGACCTGGTACCTTACATTGAGAGCACGTATCGCGTGTCAAAAGATCGCAAAGATCACGCAATCGGTGGCATTTCTATGGGCGGTTATGGTGCAGCACGATTTGTTTTGCACCACTCCGATTACTTTAGCAAGGGCATTCTGCTCTCGCCTTCTGTTTGGACCACACTTGCTGACGACAACTTTATTTACACGTCTCAGCATGCCTTTAGCGACGGAACCACCAGCTGGTCATGGGATCTGTACAAGCAGCTGTTCCCCACTCAGTATCTTGGTGAGGTTGATCCAAGCCAGGTTTCGTTCTTTGTGGCAACAACTTCCGATGACGGCGTAGTGCCTGTTGCTGACGTCGACGCCTTTGTTGAGCAGCTCAAAAACGCTGGTATCAACGTTGATTACCAGCGCGACTCCGGTGACAACCACAACTGGAAGTACTGGTCCAGGGTTGCTCCAACTGCGTACGCTTGGGCGCTCGACCAGTTCAAGAGCGCTGACAGCAAGTAAGCGCTGACGGCGCGCCCAGGGCGGCGCAGTGCGGGTCCAGGGCGAGCCGCGAGTGCGCCGGGTTTCTCGCCAGAAAAGACCGCGGATATGCGCGTAACGGCGCTGTCCGCGGTTACTTTTTTGCCAAAACTGAAGTATTATCAGCGTAGATAACTTGCGCCGCTTGGCGGTGCCATTCAAGCGCCGATTGCGGCGCCGCAAACCGAGGAGCGACTATGCCCAGCATCTACACCGTCACGCTCAACCCCGCTCTGGACAAGACCGTCCAGGTGCCAAATTTTGCCGTTGACCAGGTGAATCGCATCACGTGGCTCAGGCAGGACGCGGGCGGCAAGGGCATTAACGTCTCCAAGGTTATCGCTAAACTGGGCGGAGAGTCTACCGCTATCGCCGTTCTTGCAGGTCAGACCGGCAAGTGGATCGCTGACACACTTGGCGAGAATAACATCAAAGTCCAGGCGATTTCCGTTCCCGGTGAGACGCGCACCAACCTGAAGGTCGTTGACACTGAGGGCGGCACCAATACCGACATCAACGAGCCCGGTCCCGAGGTCACTGACAGCGTGCTTGACCAGGCGCTTGCTGATATGATTGCCAAGACTTCCGTCGGCGACATTGTGGTTCTCTCCGGCAGCCTCCCCCGCGGAGCTGCCGCTGATACCTATGGCCGCTGGACCCGTGCTTTGCGCGACGCCGGGTTGAAGGTATACCTGGACGCTGACGGCGCAGCCCTCTCAGCTGGCCTTGAGCAGAAGCCATACTTCACCAAGCCAAACGATCATGAGCTCTCCGCCATGCTTGGCCGTGAGCTTGCCGATGTGGACGCGATTGCCGCTGCCGCGTCCGAGATTGTTGCTGGTGGCATCGACACGGTCTGCGTTTCCATGGGCGGCAACGGCGCCGTCTACGCTACGGCCGACGAGGTTTGGTATGCAGGTCCAGTAAAAGTCCAGGTAGGAAGCACTGTCGGTGCTGGTGACTCCGTTGTGGCGGCGCTTGCCTTTGCAGATGCACAGGGTCTCTCGACAGAAGACGCGCTGCGACTGGCCATGGCCACGGGTGCCGCAAACGTCATGGAGAGCGGAACTCAAGCGGCGGAGCGCTCGGTTGTGGATTCGCTTATCGAGAAGGTGCAGCTCACGCGCCTGCGCTAGCGCGGGGGGATGCGAGCGCGGCCGCCGTGCGGGTGCGCAGGGAGCTGCGGGTGCATGGGGTTTCTCGCCAGGTGCTCCATAACAGCATGCGTGCCTTAACAACATGCGCGCCTGAAAAGTGCAAAGAATCTGTATTTTGAATACAGATTCTTTGACAAAATCAGGCAAATCCACAGTTTCTTTTACACTTTTAGGCAAAAATTACAGATTCTTTGATGAAATCAGGCGCGTGAAAGATAGACTATCTGGCCCTGAATTTTTGAGCCTGAAAGCTGCATCATGTCTGAGTAA
>JDFH01000027.1 GCA_000564995.1 Atopobium sp. ICM42b | reverse complement strand
AGTTCATCTTGAGCGACTACAAAATACTTTCAAAGAATCCCAAGAGCCTTCAGGTTATGAGAAGCTTTGGAATTCTTCACTTAAACCAGCTGTAAAGATAGGAGAGGGAACTCTTTTAGCTACTCCAGAAGGACCAGAACTTTTCCATACACAAGCCCTCAGCATTCCACAAGGATCTCTCGTGGTGGTAAGAGGTTCCAATGGTTCAGGTAAGTCTTCTTTCGTAGATCTTTTGGCAGGCTGCTCTGATCCATCACTATTCAGTGGTGATATAGAGCTTTCGGATGATCTTAAAGACTGTTCTCGTTTTGCTCGTCCGGTACCTCTTGTAGAAGGAAGCCTTGCTGACAATATGTTTGGAGAAAAGATCGATCGTACGGTTTACAACTTGCTCAATTTTTCCTCTCTTGAGACGCATGCTTTTGACGGAAAAGAGGAGTCCGTTTCTTTGGGTGAGCGACAAAAAATTGGTCTTTTGAGAGCTCTATCCAGAAAACAAGGGGCACTTGTTTTGGATGAACCTCTACAGAATTTAGATGCGCCAACATCACAGAGGCTTTGTAGATATCTCACCAACCTCAAAGGTAGGCGGACTGTCATGGTGATTATGCACTCCGATGAACTAGATCAAGAAGCAGACGTTCTTCTCGATATCCAAGATGGCCAATTGCATGTGCGTTGATGTGGGAGAGGAGACAATAATGAATACTCGAACCAAATATAAGTTTAAAGTACCTTCATCTCTTGTCATTACAAAGAAAAATATCTTTTTAATAGTAGGATCAGTATTATCAACTGCTCTTTCTGTAGCTACGAGCTTGGTCTTAGGCTCAATAGTGAGCGCCGTTTCTCAAGAATCTTGGATGACTGGTAAAACGATTGCTTTTGTGGGGGTACTATTTCTTTCTCTCGTATCAGCAGTCCTTGTTCTTATATTTAAAGGATGGTTTCCTGTGCGTGCGGCGATTATCCAAAGAATGAGTTGTACTACGCAGGTTATACAAAGGGTTATTGAGATGCCGCCCCGTGTCTACAAAAAACATGAAAAAGGCTACTACATGAACCTCTTAAGCAGTTCTGCGACCATGTATGGATCTGTGTATAGTGCTGTGAATATTGCCATTTTGAGTTCTGTCGGATGTATCGTAGTGATTTTATTAGCGCTTCTTATTACCAATTATGTATATTTCATCGTAGTGCTTACCTATATTCCTATCTTATTTCTTGTGACAAGGGTTCCAGCCAAGCGGATTGCTGATTTACAGCGAAATATTATTCCAGCTCAAGATAGATATTTGAACGAATCAAAACGCATCGTAGAAAATAAAAGAGCTATCAATATTGCTCGAGCTGACGTCTTTTACAAAGAGAGATATCATGACATCGGTTCAAGGTACTTGGATTCCATAAAAAGATACCGGTTTAATGAGGGATTGAATGCGAAGATTCCAAGCAGTATGTGCTCTCTGCTGCAGATCATTATGCTTGCCCTAACCATTGAAATGTATCAGATCCATGTTGCGTCTGTAGGAGATATTTTTATCTCATATCAACTTTGCGCGTTGATTCAAAATCCTCTAGCGGAACTTTTTCAGTCAATCATGTTTGTAAAAGCAAATAAAGTTCATCTTGAGCGACTACAAAATACTTTCAAAGAATCCCAAGAGCCTTCAGGTTATGAGAAGCTTTGGAATTCTTCACTTAAACCAGCTGTAAAGATAGGAGAGGGAACTCTTTTAGCTACTCCAGAAGGACCAGAACTTTTCCATACACAAGCCCTCAGCATTCCACAAGGATCTCTCGTGGTGGTAAGAGGTTCCAATGGTTCAGGTAAGTCTTCTTTCGTAGATCTTTTGGCAGGCTGCTCTGATCCATCACTATTCAGTGGTGATATAGAGCTTTCGGATGATCTTAAAGACTGTTCTCGTTTTGCTCGTCCGGTACCTCTTGTAGAAGGAAGCCTTGCTGACAATATGTTTGGAGAAAAGATCGATCGTACGGTTTACAACTTGCTCAATTTTTCCTCTCTTGAGACGCATGCTTTTGACGGAAAAGAGGAGTCCGTTTCTTTGGGTGAGCGACAAAAAATTGGTCTTTTGAGAGCTCTATCCAGAAAACAAGGGGCACTTGTTTTGGATGAACCTCTACAGAATTTAGATGCGCCAACATCACAGAGGCTTTGTAGATATCTCACCAACCTCAAAGGTAGGCGGACTGTCATGGTGATTATGCACTCCGATGAACTAGATCAAGAAGCAGACGTTCTTCTCGATATCCAAGATGGCCAATTGCATGTGCGTTGATGTGGGAGAGGAGACAGAT
>JDFH01000026.1 GCA_000564995.1 Atopobium sp. ICM42b | reverse complement strand
TTCCGTAGGTGCGGAATTTGCCTATAGTTAAATCTTTTATATGACGCTATTCATTTTTTAGCATATTAGATGAAGTTTATGCATAGAGATGCATATCAGGTAGTGCGACCGCCTAGCTGCCTAGCTATCTTGATTAAGAACATGTCAATTTTTCAGCAGAACCTACCAAAGCTGCGCTATTTTGTGCGCCAGGCCTAAAAGCCGGCGCTAACACGCTGCAGAATCATAATTACCTGCATATGAACTGCCTCCCATTTCTTATGTCCAAGAAATGGGAGGCAGTTCAGAATTAATCTCACAGGCTCTTTTACGTTTAACTTACGTTGTTGTAACGTGCGTTACTGAGCGCGCTTCTTACCAAGAACACCAGCTGCAATAAGAACAGAAGATGCAGCTGCTACAGATACTACAGCAAAGGAAGCATCACCAGTTGAAGGAAGCTTAGGCTCCTTCTTCTTTGGCTGCTTTGGCTTCTTAGGAGTCTCTGAAGGTGGAGTGGTTGGAGTTGGAGGAATGTGAGTATTAGTAATAGTAAAGCCACTGGTAACATCACCTGTTACCTCAGCGGTATAACCCTCAACCTCGTCCTCAACAACGGTGTACGTAATAGCTGTTGTAGTGCCAGCCTGATTCTTATCGAGGTTGCTAAATGTTGCAGTCCAGCCATTTGCGTCAGAGAGAACCTCACTCTTACCAGTATCTACGCCGTCTGCATAAAGGTGTACGGTAACTGAAGTAGGACGAGTACCGTCAGCGTTATTTTGATCTTCCCAAACCTTGGATACAGAAACGCTTACCTGCTGCTCGCCAGTTGCAGTACCGGCACCGCGAGGATTAATCCACCAACCTTCACGAGTGAAGTTATCAGTGTTGCCATCAAAATCAAGAGTTGCTCTATTGTCTACCTGGGTAACGTTGGCTGGAACAATGGTCTTGTACTCAAGCCAGCAATCCTGGATAAGTGGTTGGAAACCAGCAAAGTTAACCTGATTATTGAGTCGAGCAAAATCAAGAGTGTAACCATTAGGAGTAAAGGTAATTGCAGGAAGAATCTGATCTGCAGAAAGAGTCTGAACAGCACCGTTAACAAGGTGGAGAACAAAAGAGTGCTTAAGATATGGACCAGCAAGCTCATCTGCTGGGTTAACACCGGTACCCGTAAGCTTTGATGTATCAACGGTATAAGGATTGACAATCTGATCCTTAACAGTGGCATTAAGCAAACCAACCTGGGTGATATCAGATGGAGTTAGGTTAACAACCCAGCTGGTAACGTAATAATCATTTCCAGTTGTAATTGTTGCACCAGAAGGAAGCGTATAGGTTGTCTCTGCAGTTGCACCAGTTCTGTTGTACTTAGTAATTGCAGTATCCATTGCAGCAATAGAACCGCCATACGTCATGTTAAGACTGGTGTTACCAATATTGAGCGTAGTGCTGCCATTGCCTCTCTGTGCAATTGCGCTTGACCAATTGAGCGAGAAAGACATCTGGCCATGAACGTTAAGAAGACCCGCAATATTGTTATTGAAGGTAACAGTCATGGTATTAGGGTTACTGGTAGGAGTTGCCGTACCAACAGAAATACTATTTCCGTTTGCATCTACACCCATAACCTCAAAAGGAGCTGGAGTATTATTCTCTAGCTCTGGAGGAAGCATAATAGTAAAGGTATCACCTGGTTGTGCAGGGGCACCATTGTTGAGCGCATAATCAAAATTTACACGCACGTTACTACCAACTAATGTTGTATAGCTAGCATTTGAAATAGTTGGTGTGTACTCAACAGCTTGTGCCTTTGTGTTGAATACAGTGAGCGCAGCAAATACAGTGAGCACAAACATAACCGCAAAGCTCAAAGACCTGCTAACTAAACCTTTAGACTGCATGATGCTCCTCACAGCTAGTTCAAAGATTTATTTATCTGCACACAAATAGCTGTACAAAACAATAAGATTTCTTTGAAACTCTACCTTCTTACTTAAAAATATAAAGTTCTAAAGTACTGATGTCAAAGAACTATCTATATCTCCATAAAAAAACTCCCGCACAGAGTGCGGGAGTTAATATTATTTTGGATTGTAAGGAAAGCTTACTTACCCAGAAGCTCCTGAACGTCAAGAGCAATCATATACTCCTCGTTGGTAGGTACAACCAGGACGCGTACCTTTGAATCTGGAGCAGAAATGTCACGGATTTCACCGGAGCGAATCTTGTTCTTCTCCTCATCAATCTTGACACCCATCCACTCAAGCTCTTTGACAACGCCAAGACGCATCTCATCGGAATTCTCACCAATTCCAGCAGAGAAAGCCATGGTATCAAAGCCATGCATAGCCTGAGCCATCTCCATGATGAGCTGAGACGTACGATAATAGAACATATCAAGTGCAAGCAGGCAGTCCTTATCGCCAGCGTGAGCGCCATCCTCAATATCACGAGAATCGGAATGGCCAGACAGAGCGAGAAGACCAGACTGCTTATTCATCATAGTGTCAATCTCATCGATGGAGTAACCACCAACGCGAGAGAGATAGAAGACAGTAGCTGGGTCAATAGTGCCGCAACGAGTGCCCATGATAAGACCATCAAGTGGAGTAAGACCCATGGTGGTCTCAAGATCGCGACCATCCTCAATAGCGGAAAGAGAAGCACCAGAACCAAGGTGGCAGCTAACCAGCTTGTGAGTCTGACCGTTGGTAAACTCATTGGTTGCGCGCCAAATGTAGCGGTGAGAAGTACCGTGAGCGCCGTATTTGCGGACGTGGTACTTATCAACAACATCGCGAGGAAGAGCATAGCGATGTGCCTTCTCTGGCATATTGAAGTGGAAAGAAGTATCGCAAACGATTACATTGCCAACCTCTGGGAAGAGCTCACGGCAAATCTCAATAACATCAGCCTCAGCATAGTTATGAAGAGGAGCAAGTGGAGCAACCTCACGAACCTGAGCCAAGACCTTATCGTCTACAACAGCAGACTCTGGGAAGTACCAACCACCCTGAACAACACGGTGACCAATGCCATCGATTGGCTTATCAATAGTCTTAAGGATGTCAAAGACATGCTTAATAGCAGTCTTGTGATCAGGAAGAGCAACCTCAAGCTTCTGCTTCTCTCCACCAAGCTCCTCGTGACCAACAAAAGAACCTTCGATACCGATACGCTCGCAGTTTCCTTTTGCGTAAACCTCGCGGGTGTCAACGTCAAGAAGCTGATACTTAAGAGATGAGCTACCTGCGTTGATAACCAGTACGTTCATGTGACTCCTCTTTCCGTGAAGCAGTGCAGACTATTAGGTCTTACTCTCCTACTTCAAATAAACATAACCGCATGACATCATAAACCCCAAGATACCCCGGAGTTAAATAGACGAGCAAAAAACTTGAATATTTTTATTTTCCGCCCATAGAATCATTCAACTGCTTGCCACCTAAAACGTGGAAGTGGACGTGATTGACTGACTGGCCACCATGCTTTCCGGTATTGGTAACAACGCGGAATCCAGTCTCCTTAATTCCTGTCTTTTCTACTACCGCAGCTATAGCCTTAGTAACACTCTCAAGGGTTGCAGCAGGAATACCATCAATGATGTTGTCGTAGTGGTTCTTTGGTACAACAAGAACGTGAACAGGAGTAATAGGATTTAGGTCATTAAAAGCTACAACGTTTTCATCCTCATAGAGAAACTCTGTAGGGATTTCTTTGTTAGCAAGCTTACAAAAAATACAATCAGACATAACCTCTCCTTTACTCGTCTAAATATGCAGTAGAAGGCGCTGCGGTTGTATCAGTAATTGCAGCTCCTGCCTGGGACTCATCAAGCAGAACCTTAACCTTCTGCTCTGCAGTATCAAGCCTTCCACGAAGATCCTTTACCAGCTCAACGCCACGAGCATACAGAGCCAAAGACTCCTCGAGCTCCAAATCTGTGCCCTCAAGCTTACGAACAATCTGCTCAAGCTCAATAGAAGCATCTTTAAAAGTCAGCTCTTCAGTCTTCTTAGTATCCATGTTGTTCCCCTTATCTATGAAAGCTCAATATCAGAAACAGTTGCCTTAATTGTTCCATCCGTCATTTTGACCAGCAATGAATCTCCAACCGAGGCGTCTTTGGCCGTTTTAATGACAGATCCCTTTTCATCTTGAACATACGCATATCCCCTTGTAAGAACCTTTAGAGGAGAAAGCGCGTCTAATTTTCCTGCAAGCGAAGACAGCAAAGCCTCATGTGGATGGAGCATGGCAGCACTAGCTCTGGTTAGCCTTTGTGACTCAACAGAAAGCGTCTCTTTCTTTCTTGCAAGAAGCGCTGGCAGAGCGTCCATAAGCCTTTGCTCAGTCTGATTAAGGTCTTCTGTTCTTGTTGAAATAATATAAGCAGGATCTTTCAAACAAGGACGATCTGATAGCTTCTCTAGCTGGTACTGTTTACTTGCTAGAGCATTTTTCATTGCCAAGTTAGAGCGTTGCTCAACAGTTGTAAGTCCTGTTTTATAGAACTGCAAAATCTTTCTTGTAGCATTTCCAAGGCGAGAAATTCTGTTGTTAAACGTAGTTTGTAACTCACTAATAGCGGGAGCCACAGACTCTGCGGCAGCAGTTGGCGTTGAAGTTCTTCTATCAGAAACCATATCTGCAATGGTGGTATCGGGCTCATGACCAATGCCTGTGATAACAGGAACTGGACATGCAGCAATAGCGCGAGCCACTCCCTCGTCATTGAAACACATAAGATCTTCAAATGAGCCACCACCACGCACCAGCAAAATTGCATCTGGCCGTGTAGTTGCAGCAACCTGGAGAGCTCTCATAATAGTTGCAGGTGCATGAGTACCTTGAACAGCACAGCCAGATACCTCAAGCTCTACAAGAGGGTTTCTGCGCGCAAGCGTACGCTTAACATCATCAATGACGCTGCCAGAAAGTGAAGTAACTACACCAATGCGTGTACAAAACTCTGGAATGTAGCGCTTTCTGGAAATGTCTGTAAGACCCTCTTTTTCTAGCTTTTTAGCAAGCTGGGCAACCTTTTGACGAAGGTCTCCTTCTCCGGCAATCTGAATAGTGCGAGCATGAAAAGAAAGCTTGCCGCTTGAAGCGTAAATATCAAACTTTCCTGTCATCTGGATTTTCATGCCGTCTTGCAACGTAATACCACTAGCAGCATAAATCTTTGACCAGACAATAACTGCCATAGAACTAACAGGGTCTTTTACGTCAAAGTAGCAATGCCCAGACTTGTAGTTTGGACCCCTAAATCCAGAAACTTCACCAACCACCGTCATAGATGGCATTGAGGCAACTTCATTTTTTGCAAAGAGCACCGCATCAGATACCGAAAGAACAGAATCTTCTTTCTCTTGAATCTGATCCATTACTAGTTCCTGCTTCTGGAAGAACCAAGCAGATATAGAAGCTGGAGTGCAGAAACCATTGCAGCGGCTACGTAAGTAAGAGCAGCGGCAATCAGTACCTTTTTAGCGCCATTGTAGTCAAAGCCTGCAGGAGCATTTGCCTTCAAAAAGGCTAATCCACGCCTTGAAGCATCAATCTCTACAGGAAGCGTAACTATATGGAATAAGAAGGTAAATGCATACAGCCAAATTGCTAGCACGGTCATGCCTGAAACATTTAGCAAGACACCAGCAATAAAGACATAGATCCATGCTGCGGATGCTAAATTAACAACAGGAACAAGGGCGGAACGAACTCGAGATGGCATGTACAGCTTAGCGGTCTGAACAGCATGACCCGCTTCATGACAAGAAACAGCAACTGAAGCTACACTGCCCTCAGAGAAGTTTGCATCAGAGAGGTGTAGGCAATTGTCACGTGGATCAAAGTTATCGGTGAGCTCACCAGAAATTCTCTTGATGCCAACATTGCCTGCTCCGTTAGTGTCCATCATGGTACGAGCAACAGAAGCGCCGGTGGCATTAAACCCTGAAGGAACTAAAGAATACTTTTTAAATTCATGCTTGATGTACCACTGAGTGCCCAATCCGAGCACCAACGAGGCAACTACTAGAACAACGTATGGGATAAACGCACCAGAGTAATACATATTTTTCTCCTATCTATGTATAAAGATGAGTATACCCAACTCACCGGACAAAAAGTCAGATTTGAATGAGCAACCACACTTGCCTTAGATTAAAGCGCCTCAATTACAACAGCTCTACTCGACCATTTTTGACGGTAAGTCCTACCTCGCCATTGAGTAGTCCAACAAGCTGCTTGCCCACTAATTGATAGCGCCATCCAGTTTTAAGTCTTGCATCAACCTTGTCCAAAAGCAGATCAGTAAGATCGTCTTTATTGGCAATCAACGGAGATGCAATTCCTTCTTTTTCTGAGACAATCCTGATAAGAGCATACATAAGCTCAACAACACCTTCAGAACCAGCTGAAGGATGAGCATGATGCTCAATTTTTGGACACTGATCAGCGGGAGTCTTTTGACCACGTTTGATTGCATCCAAAAGATGCACTACCCCACCTTGAGAAATCTGCTCGGTACCGCGAATTTTGCGTAGTCTATCAGGTGTTGTAGGCACACGACGACAAATCTCAATAATAAGTTCGTCAGAAAGCACCCACTTACGTGGAACATCTCTTTTAGCAGCAGTTTCTTCTCGCCAGGCGCACACCTCTCGAGCAATAGCAAGTTGTCTGCGCGTAAGCGAGCCAGAACGTTTTAAACGGAGATATGCCTGATAGGGGTCTCGACGATACTGCTCAATATTAGTATGTTGGTCCATCTCTGGCTTTACCCAGCTCAGACGATCAAGCTTGATGAGCTTCTCGACCATTTGATTGTAGATTGCGGGAAGATATCTCACGTCATCCTCGGCATATACCAGCTGCTCTTTATCAAGAGGTCGCTTTGACCAGTCTGTTAAAGACTCAGCCTTAGCAAGCTTGACGTTAGCAAAATTTTCTACCAGACCGGCGTAGCTCACCTGTTGACGCATGCCCAAAAATGCAGCTGCTACCTGCGTATCAAATACAGGAGCACACGCGCAGTCCATTTTTTCTAGCAAGACCTCAAGGTCCTGTGAGCACGCATGGAAAATCTTGACAATCTGCGGGTTTTCCAGGAGCTCTTTAAGAGGAGTAAGGTCATCAATAAGTAACGGATCAATCGCAGTAATCTCTGAACCTGTGGAAACCTGTACCAGGCAAAGCTTGGGAAAGTAGGTTTTCTCGCGAAGAAACTCCGTATCAACTGCAAGGATATGCGAAGACTTTGCTCGCTCACAAAATGCGGAAAGTTCTTCTGAGGTTGCTATATACAATGCGTCCATCCAATTGCCGATTAAGTATCTAACGTAAAGCGATACACTCATACGTATCAAAATGATATACCAGCTTGTCGCAAATCTTCGGAGGATATATGAGAACCCTCATCATTCACAATCCTTGCTCAGGTTTTAGCTCTGACGCAATCTTTGAATTTGAGCGCGCTCTTTTGAAAAGCGGCGACAAATGCCTGGTAAAGCTAGTTGAAAGCCATTGGCGCACAGATGAGGTTCTGAGTTCTGTTCAGCCTGAAGATTTTGACGTAGTGGTGCTCTCGGGCGGAGATGGAACCGTATCTAGCCTGCTCTACGGCCTTAGAGGATGCCAGACACCTATTCTTGTCTTCCCTTCTGGAACCGCTAATCTTCTAGCTGCAAATATTGGAAACGCTCCTGAACCTAACGCACTGGCGCTGGCCTGCAGAAACCTTCAGACCGCACAGCTTGATCTGGGTGAGATTACCTGGACCACAGTGTCGGGAGAAACCCATGTAGCTGGAGTTCCTTTAATGGCCGGTACAGGCCTTGACGCAGAAATTATGCGTTCAGCTATCCCCCACAAACAAACCTTTGGAGAAGCCGCATACTTTACTGCGGCCCTAGCCAACCTTATGCCGCCAGTTCACGACTTCAAAATTACCGTTGACGGCAAAGTACATGAGCTTCAGGGCATTGGCTGCCTTATTGCAAACAGCTCCATGATGCAAGCAGGAATTGAATTAGCCCCTGGTAATCGTATGAATGACGGTCTGCTTGAGGTTATTGTCATTGAGACTCACATGACTGCAAAACTGGTACGCCCACTGCTTTCTGGTTTCTTTGATCGCACGGGAGACTCGCTTGGTAGGCCCTACCTCAATAGCTTTAGCGGCAAAGAAATTACCGTTGAATCAACAGCACCTATGCCACTGGAAGTAAATGGCGAGGTCACCTGCCACGACATCTACGCCTATTCTGCTAGGTGTCTTCCTGGCGCAGTAAACGTAGTAGTGGACTACATGAGCCCCTACAGTGAGAAAGCATAAGAGCAGTTAAACAGCACAATAAGCACCGCCAAAGCTTGCGTTTTCTTTTCTTTCGTTTTCGTAACATTCAGCCAAAAAGATTGCACGTAACCGTCAGATTAACTAATCTTTTATAGATACATTGCTAAGGTACGCTCACGATTTTCTAATGTGTGCGCACAGTTGATGGGATATTTTTTGGTTGACGTTTCTAAAATTCGCGAGAGGTTCGATGAGCTTTCGACTCCTATTCTGAAGTCTGGAAGACTCTATCAGCTTGCAACTTTTACACAACATGGAACTACCAGCACGCTCGACCACGTTATTGCGGTTGCTTATAGCAGCCTTGCATTTGCCATGAACGCTGGCATCAAAGTTGACGAGCATGCCCTTGTACGTGGCGCGCTTCTGCATGACTACTACCTCTATGATTGGCACGATCACGAGGCCGCGCCAGACAACTGGCACGGATTTACGCACCCTCGCCATGCACTTAATAATGCTCGCGAGGATTTCCCTGATTTAACCCCTGTTGAGGAAGACATCATCTTGCATCACATGTTTCCTCTCGTTCCTATTCCACCTCATACCAAAGAGGCTTGGATTGTAACAACTTGCGATAAAGCTTGTTCAACTGCAGAAACACTAACAGGCAATCCATACAAAAAAGATGGTTTCCGCCCAACGGGTTTCTCGACACCTGAAAGCGATTTTCAGGGCACAACAAACAATGAGTCAAATGAGTTTAACGACTATATGGATTACGGAAACCTCTTGTGAGCACTATGACTGAGACACTGCGTACGCTCTTTGCACTCGATAAGAATATTGAGCTCTTTGTGCAGCATCTGCCTCAGATGGTCATAATTTTTGCACTGATTTCTTTTGGTGGTTGGGTATACGAGACCATTTACTGCTCCGTTGTTGAGGGAGAATTTACCAAGCGCGGTTTTCTTTTTGGACCTACGTGTCCCATTTATGGCATTGGCGCGCTTGCAGTTTGGCTGGTACTTGGCCAGATTTCCAATCCATTTATTGTCTTTATTATTGGCGGATTTTTGGCCACTGTTATTGAATACTCAACCGGCCTCTTTTTGGAGCGACGCTTTAAAAAGAAGTGGTGGGACTATTCCATGTTTAAGTTCAACTTGCATGGTCGAATTTGTCCCCAGGCCAGCGCGGTGTTTGGAGCTTTTTCAGTTACTTCAGTCTTTGTACTAGTTCCAGCGATGCTTGATATTTTGATGCTTTTCTCAAGGCACACTATCTCTGTACTGGCCTTTATTGTTGTCACGCTCTATTTTTTGGATACGGTTGCCAGCCTTCTTTGGAATGGGCCAACCACCCATCACAAAGTTGAAGCCGCAGCTCAGGATGCATCAATGAAAATAGAAGAGGCCGCACATAACGCATCACAGCAGGTTGATGCGATGGCTCAAAGCGCTTCGCAAAAAGTGAGCGCTGCAGCACAAAATGCTTCAGAGAAAGCAAATGCAGCTGCTCAAAAGGCAAACGCGGCAGCCCAAAAAGCAAATGCAGCTGCTCAAACTGCAACCCTTCTTGCCACTCAAAAGGCTAAAGAGGTTTCCCAGAAAGTCCAGGTAACCAAACAAAAGTTTGACGACACTACCCAGAAAGTCAAAGATCACCTGCCAAGTTCGTTCCCCTGGGACAACTAAACGGGTTTCTCGACATACCGTAATACTTCAGCAAACGCTGATTTAGAGTTTGGATTTGTATGTACACCATTGAAAGTAGAGTTAGATACAGCGAATGCGATGAAACAGGCAAACTTTCCCTGGTAGGCGTCATGAACTACCTGCAGGATTGCTCGACGTTCCATTCTGAAGATATTGGCCGCGGCTTTAAGCAGCTGACCAGCGAGGGATATGCTTGGGTTCTGGCAACTTGGCAGATTCAGGTTGACCGACTCCCCCAATTTGGCGAGAAGATCTGCGTGGGCACCTGGTCATATCAGATGAAAGGTCTTCAAGCATCAAGGTCGTTTGTCATTAATGATGCAGACGGCACAAACATCGTAAAAGCGGATTCAACCTGGTATTTAATGGACATTAAAGAAAGCAAGGCTGCTCGTGTTCCAGAAAGCGAGAGCATCTACATTACCGGCGAGCCTCGCGTAGATTTGCCACCAACTCCTCGAAAAATTGCACTTGAGGGAAACGCCGTTGATGGTCCAGCTATTCTTGTTTCTCAGCAGCATCTGGATACAAACAAGCACGTCAACAATGCTCAGTACGTGCTCATGGCTGTCGATACGCTTGTGGCCCTTGGCTATTCTCACAAGCTGCGCCGCATTGTGGTTCAGTACAGAAGTCAGGCGCGCTTGGGCGACACCATTACTCCCCAGGTATACACCGATGAGACGGGTTTCTCGGTAGTGCTCAAAGATGCCGAGAGTTCCACCGTCTTTGCAACAGTCAGGCTGGAGGGATAACATGGCCGAGGCCAAAACAGTCAATGTAGCTGCAGCTATCTTCTATAAAGACAACAAAATTCTTGCCGCTTGTAGAGCTGATGCGGATAATGCTGGCTTCTGGGAGTTTCCTGGCGGAAAAGTTGAGGCTGGAGAAACCTCAGAGCAGGCGCTGCGTCGAGAAATTCAGGAAGAGCTGCACTGTAGCGTGCAGGGAGCGTTTTTCTATGACACGGTAGCTTACTCCTACCCCACCTTTGACCTGCATATGGATTGTTATATCTGCACGCTGGGCGAGTCTGAGGAGCCTATCGCGGATCCAGAGGTTCACTCGGAGCTTCGTTGGCTTGCGCAAAACAAGCTGCTTGACGTGCAGTGGCTTCCCGCGGACATTGAGCTCATCAAGCAGCTTGGCACGTTCTGGAACGACATCTTTGCGTCGCAGCACCTGTAGGAGCCGCGGACGCGTAAACCGCGGGCGCGAGCGCTACGAGCGCGGATGCTGCGGGTGTAAGCGAGCTGCAGGCGCGAACAAGTCGTCGTGTGCAAAATACTTTGCAGAGAATGTGAAGTGACAAAAAGAGGGGTTTCTCGCCATGAAATCCTTGGGCTACGACGGGTATCATCAAAGTGTAAGCGTTTGATTGAGGATTGATGGCAAAGAAAGACGACAACCAAGATACCAGGGACAACAGGCATAAATTTGGCGGCGAGGGCCCTGACTTTGACCCAAACGATCCGTCGCAGATGCCTGACGGCTCTCCTTTCCCTGCAGGCTTGCTATTTTTTATAGTTATTATGCTGCTCTCGGGACTGGGACGTTCTTGTGTTTCGAGCAATCAGACTTCCTCAAGCCCGCTTTTTGGGGATCCCTACAGCGCTTATACTGACAGCAACTGGTAATGTACTTGGAAAAGACTTGCTATACGTACAACTAGCAGGTGTTTATTCCATTTTGAACGGTATTTTGAAGGATTGAATATGAGCAAAGCAGATCGCATTTTTATTGATATGTGTTCCGACATTATTGAAAACGGCACCACCACTGAGGGCGAGAAGGTCCGTCCTACCTGGGAAGATGGTACCTCCGCATACACAATCAAGAAGTTTGGCGTCTGCAATCGCTATGATTTGCGCGAGGAGTTTCCAGCACTGACGCTTCGTCGCACTGCGCTCAAGAGCGCCATGGATGAGGTTCTGTGGATTTACCAGAAGAAGTCCAACAACGTTAACGACCTTAACTCTCACATCTGGGATTCATGGGCTGATGAGTCTGGTTCCATTGGCAAGGCTTACGGTTATCAGGTTGGACAGGTTTCTCACTACTCCGATGGCGACTATGACCAGATGGATCGCGTGCTCAAGGACCTCAAAGAGAATCCGTTCAGCCGTCGTATTATGACCAACCTGTATACCTTTGCCGATCTTTCTGAGATGAACCTCTACCCTTGCGCATTCAACGCAATTTACAACGTTACTCAGGAGCCAGGTAAGGATAAACCTACGCTTAGCCTACTGCTTGTTCAGCGTAGCCAGGACATTCTTGCAGCTAACAACTGGAATGTTTGCCAGTACGCTATCTTGCTCATGATGGTTGCGCAGGTCAGCGGCATGGAGGCTGGTGAGCTGGTTCACATGATTGCCGACGCTCACATTTATGATCGCCACGTTGACATTGTTAAAGAATTGATTTCTCGCCCCACCTTTGATGCGCCAAAGGTGAGCCTGAACCCTAACATCACCAACTTCTACGACTTCACTACTGACGACCTCATTGTCGAGGATTATCAGCACGGTCCGCAGATCAAGAACATTCCGATTGCGGTTTAGGCGCAGTTGCTGCAGACGCGGCTGGCGCTGCAGGCGCCCGGACGGATGCTCAAGCTAAGATCATCATTTCATGTAAGACGATACTTGACAGGAGAACCACATGAACGCAATTGTTTCTGTAACACGCGATTGGGGCATCGGATGCGACGGAGATCTTCTCATCCCCAACAAGGCTGACATGAAGTATTTTGTTGAGCACACGCGCGGTTGCACGGTTGTCATGGGCAGAAAGACGCTGGAGAGCTTCCCTGGTGGACCGCTTAAAGGTCGCCGTAACATTGTCATTTCTAGAAATGCCGATTACCAGGTCGAAGGCGTTGAGGTGGTGTCGTCGGCAGAGGAAGCGCTTCGTTTAGTTGCGGATGAAGCTCCCGAGAAGGTCTGGCTTCTTGGAGGCGCTTCAATTTACCGCGCTCTTCTCGACAAGTGCTCTTACGCGTACATCACGAAGCACGACACCGTAGTTGACGCGGACACGTACTTCCCCAACCTGGACGAAGATCCTGCGTGGGAAGTTTGTAACGAGGAAGATGGCGGCGTGACTCCAGAAGGTGTCGCTTTCAAGTTTGTAATCTACCGACACGTTTAGGCGTCGTGTGGGCCTACCAAGAGCGTTTTTGTTGTTGTGCACAACCCATCAGTGCGTCCAATCGTATGAATTTTATGTTGATTGGGCGCAACGATTTATGGATTCTTTAGTTTAATTTTCATCTAAGTCCCTCTTTTACCTGATGGTATGAGAGGACTTTTTATTATGGCAAAACCAAGCCAGGGAACTTACAAATAGCTGTCAGATTGCTGACAAAGCGTGCTGATATATTCGTTTCTCAATCTAAGGAGGAGCGAATGGATATTATTTTCTCGCATGAAACTGCACTTCAAATCTGTGGTCAACTTAAGAATCACGGAAATGATGAGGTGTTATCACAACGCTCATCAAGGGATTTTCGTGCAACGTACGCTGCATGTTCAGATGAGACATATGAAGAAAAGCTTCAATTTCTTAAGAAAGAATATGGCATAGTTTTGGCTAAAACCACTCATGAAATACTCAGAGATAATTTGCGGACAAGAAATTGCGATGCGCGAGTATCTCACCAATTCAAATGCCTTTTACCCGTTGGCTCACTTATTGATTTGGGACAAAACATGTATTGTATCTCGCCTGCTTTAGCTGTTTGTATGATGTCAAGGAATAAGAGTCCTCTCCATCAAATTGTACTGGCTAATCTACTGATGGCCAGTTATGGTCATCTCGCAAACGGTGAACTTTGTGAATTTGATATGCCGTTGGTAACTTCAAACGAGCTTACGTCTCTTTTGAGTGCACTTGAACCTTTTTCTCCAGGTTTGCATACGACAAAGAAAAACATGCGCTATTTCTTCTCTGATGCGGCCTCTCCCATGGAGGTCAAAATGGCAATTAGATCTGCCATGCCCTATTGTGAAGGTGGTTTCAATCAAATGCCGATTGCGTTGAATAAATCGTATGTAATAAAAGACCAAATAAACCAAGAGGTTCAACCTAAAGAGCGAAGGTTAGATTTACTTTATGGCAAGATGTCCAAATCAAATTTGTCTGGATTGAATTTAGTAGCTATTGAATATAACGGTGCATATCATGATGACTTCTATCAGCAAAGAAAAGACAATCAAAGAACAAATGAGCTGAATTCAGTAAGTATTAAGGAGTACTTTGTAAATGCAGATATCTACAGAAACCAGCTCGCAATGCAAAATATGTTCCTAAGCATTAAAAAGGACTTGGGAGATAGCAATCTGTACCGGATTAGGCGGATGTTACGTCAGTATTCTCATGAGCAATTCATTTTGATGAATAAACTTGATTCAATATACAGATTTATGAATGAACTAATATATAAAATTTAACTATCCCTGAATTGTCCCATGCGGCAACACAGCAATGTCAGATAATCTGCAAAATTCGATGCTAATAGCACACCAAATGAAGATATTCTGCAATAAACACGCATTATTGGAGCAATGTATAGCCTTTTTTGACAGATTAAGTGACATAGATGTGTTTTGTGATTCTATGGTCACGGTTTCAATCAAAACAGCTCATTGACTGATCAGACAACGAATTTTGTTAGCTAGAAAAAGAGCCGGTTACCTGGGGTTTAGGTAACCGGCTCTTGTTTTGTGCTTTGCGCGCTACGAGTCGGAAGCGGTGAATGCGCGACGCAATGGATGTGCTACGTAGCGGCCGTGGCGGCCGCGACTGTGACGCACGCGGGGATTAGTCCTCGTAGAAGCCTGGCTCACGACCGTAGTAAGCATCCAGGTAGAGCTCGCGGAGCTCGGAGACAAGTGGGTAGCGTGGGTTTGCGCCAGTGCACTGGTCATCGAATGCCTGCTCAGACATCTCGTCAAGGGTATCGAGGAAGTACTTCTCATCTACGCCGTAGTCCTTGATGGTCTCCTTGACGCCGATGTATGCCTTGAGCTCCTCAATCTTCTTGACGAAGTTCTCAAAGACCTCACGGTCATCCTTGCCGGTAACGCCGCAGAAACGGCCTGCCTCAGCGTAACGTGCGAGGGTGTGTGGATGATCGTATTGTGGGAAGGTTCCCATCTTTGTTGGACGCTCAGCTGCGTTGTAGCGCATAACGCGAGTAAGGATAACTGCGTTTGCCCAACCGTGTGGAATGTGGTGGAAAGCGCCCAGTTTGTGAGCCATAGAGTGGTTGATACCGAGGAATGCATTAGCAAATGCAAGACCACCCAGGCAGGAAGCATTTGCCATGTGATCGCGTGCCTCAACATCGTTTGGATTGTCATAAGCACGTGGCAAGTACTCAAAGACCAGCTTCATGCCGCGAAGAGCCATGCCATCTGTGTAGTCAGATGCCATCATAGAGACAAATGCCTCGAGGCAGTGAGTAAGAACGTCGATACCAGAAGCAGAGGTCAGGCCCTTAGGCTGGCTCATCATGTTGTCGGTATCAACAATTGCCATGTTAGGCAGCAACTCGTAGTCTGCAAGTGGGTACTTAACGCCGTTGTCAGCATCAGTGATGATGGCAAATGGAGTTACCTCGGAACCAGTACCAGAAGAAGTTGGAATAGCAACGAAGAATGCCTTGTTGCCCATCTTAGGATAGTTGTAGACACGCTTACGGATATCCAAGAAGTCCGCCGCCATGTCCTCAAACTTCTCCTCTGGGTTCTCGTACATGGACCACATAATCTTACCTGCGTCCATAGCAGAACCGCCGCCGATTGCGATGATGCAGTCTGGCTCGAAGGAGCGAATGCGAGCTACGCCCTCAAGTGCGCACTGAAGGGTTGGGTCTGGAGCAACATCCCAGAATGAAGAGTGAACAATACCCAGGGAATCCAGGGTCTCCTCGATAGTCTTGGTGAAGCCACTCTTGTAAAGGAACTGGTCTGTGACAATGAAGACGCGCTTCTTGTTATAGACCTCTTTAAGCTCACGGAGAGCAAGAGGCATGCAGCCCCTCTTGAAGTAGACCTTCTCAGGTACACGAAGCCAAAGCATATTCTCTTGCCTCTCTGCAACAGACTTGTAGTTAAGCAGGTGCTGTGGGCCAACGTTGCCGGAGACGGAGTTGCCGCCCCAGGTACCGCAGCCAAGGGTTAGGGATGGAGCCATCTTGAAGTTGTAGAGGTCTCCAATACCACCCTGAGAGGAAGGAGTATTGATCAGGATACGGCAGGTTTTCATTGCCTCCTGATGCTTAGCAATCTTCTCTTTCTCGTTAATGTTGACGTAAAGAGAGCTGGTGTGACCGTAGCCACCATCAGCAACAAGACGCTCTGCCTTAGCAATTGCCTCGTCAAAAGTCTTTGCACGATACATGCCAAGAACTGGAGAGAGTTTCTCGTGAGCCATCTCTTCTGAAGGCTCAACAGAGGTTACCTCACCAATAAGAATCTTGGTCTTCTCTGGGACGTCGACGCCAGCAGTCTTTGCGATGAAGTGAGCAGACTTACCAACAATAGCTGCATTAACAGCGCCGTTGACAATGACAGTCTTACGGACAGCGTCAAGCTCCTTACCCTGGAGGAAGTAGCAGCCGCGATCAGCGAACTCCTTCTTAACCTGGTCATAAACGCTGTCAAGAACGGTAACAGACTGCTCGGAAGCGCAGATCATACCGTTATCGAAGGTCTTGGAGTGAATGATGGAGCTAACTGCAAGCTTGATATCTGCAGTATCGTCGATGATAACAGGGGTGTTACCAGGACCAACGCCCAGAGCTGGCTTACCAGAAGAGTAAGCTGCGTTAACCATACCTGGACCACCGGTTGCCAAAATGATGTCAGCGTTGCTCATGACTGCTGCAGTCATATCAATGGTAGGAGCTGGTACCCAATCGATAATACCCTTGGGGCAGCCGGCCTTCTCGGCAGCATCGCGAACAATACGAGCAGCAGCAATGGTGCACTCTTTTGCGCGTGGATGTGGGGAAATAATAATGGCATTTCTTGTCTTCAGGGCAAGAAGCGTCTTAAAGATTGCGGTAGAAGTTGGGTTAGTAGTTGGAATAACTGCAGCTACGATACCCATTGGCTCGGCTACAACTCGATAACCTGCAGCTGGATCATCCTCTACAACGCCACAGGTCTTCATGTCCTTGTACTTGTTGTAAATGTACTCTGCTGCGTAATGGTTC
The DNA here is from genome assembly GCA_000564995.1 of Atopobium sp. ICM42b. GTDB lineage: Bacteria > Actinomycetota > Coriobacteriia > Coriobacteriales > Atopobiaceae > Lancefieldella. The sequence goes on along the minus strand of JDFH01000026.1, from coordinate 25,437 downwards.
TTGATAACCTTGTCTTCCATTACACCCATGCCAGTTTCTTCAACTGCCATGCGAGCAAGAGGGATACGATTTTTCTCGGCCGCAAGAGCAGCTTCATAGAAAATCTTATCGACCTGCTCCTGAGTGAATGTTGCAAACTCTGCCTGTGCCTCACGCATCTCTTCGAGGCGCTTGAGCAAAGTATCAACATCCTCAATTTGAGTAGCCTTCTTTGCCATAAAATCCCCTTCTATTTAGGAACATTAGTTCAAATTATACCAAGGTATGCTAATCAAATGCTTACCGTTAACCGACTCTCTCAAAATTTATAATCTGCGTTCTGGCGTCTTCATCAGTTGCTGTAAATCTATGCCATTCACCTGGCGATTCTTTCCGCATGTAATCCACGTATGGACCAAATCCACCCACCAGCTGCGATGTTGCGCGCGCAAAGTTCGGGTCCGTCTTGAGACCCGGATAGCGCACCGCCTCGACGCGCGGATGGCACGCCAGGTACGCGGCAACCACCTGCGCCGCGTCGCTTGCCGCGTGGCGAGAAACCCGTGCACTCGCCTGCTCTTCCGCTCCCGTTGCAGAAACCGTCACGTCCTCTGCAGGACATGCTTTTGCTTCAACTGCCTCTGCTACCCACGGTATGCAGCACTTCCGCATGCACACGACAACATATCCCGGCACCCGAGCGTCCTCGGCTACTGCGATCTCTGCTCCTAGACGGCACGCGGGGCTGAATTCGGCTCCAATCGTACGCACGTCCGCCACAATCAACTCCCCTGCTGCGGCCCTGCCTTTTATGTCGCACACCTCAACGGGCACGCCAGCAAGCGGCTCCACGACGGTTGCACCGCCTGCAACCAGTGTGGCGAGAAGTTCGTCTACATAGGAAACAGGGACAAGCCGCGCACGGCCTGCCCCTGTCATTTTTACGTATTCAGCTACAACGTCGGTTGCGGTTTGTGTGACAACGTCGGTTGCGGTTTGCGTGACAACGTCGGTTGCGGTTTGCGTGACAACGTCGGTTGCGCCGACACTCTTCGTGCCGCCTGCGCCACCCTGCGCTGTGCCACCCATAACCTGCACTTTGTCCGAAACCCTATTAACCAACGCGCTCAGCATTCTCTTTGACAACCTGAGCAATAAACTCGTCAAGCTCTGCAACGTGAGTCTCGTTGGAGCGGTCGCGAACAGAAATGTTTCCTGCCTCAACCTCCTGCTCACCAAGGATGAGCATGTAAGGAACACGATCAAGTGAGCGAGCCTCACGAATCTTATAGCCAATCTTCTCGTCACGGTCGTCAACCTTAACGCGAATACCAGCAGCTGCGAGCTTCTCAGCAACCTCATGAGCATAAGGGCGAGACTTCTCGGAGACAGGAAGAACCTTGACCTGGCATGGGCTCAGCCAGACTGGGAACTTGCCTTCGTAATTCTCGGTCAGAATACCAATAAAGCGCTCGAAGGAGCCAAAACCAGCGCGGTGAATCATGATTGGCTGCTTCTTGGTGCCATCGGAGTCAATGTACTCAAGCTGGAAGTTGTGAGGCAGCTGGAAGTCAAGCTGGATGGTACCGCACTGCCAAGAACGGCCGAGGCAATCGGTCAGATGGAAGTCAATCTTAGGACCGTAGAACGCACCGTCGCCCTCGTTGACAACGTACTCAATGCCCATAGACTCAAGTGCATCACGAAGGCCCTGCTCAGCGCGCTCCCAATCCTCATCAGAACCCATAGAATCCTCTGGGCGCGTAGAAAGCTCAACGCGGTATGGGAAGCCAAACTGTGCATAGTAAGCAGTGATGAGGTGAGATGCATCCGTGACCTGCTCAGTAATCTGATCAGGGCGGATAAAGAGGTGTGCGTCGTCCTGAGTAAACTCACGAACACGGAACAGACCGTGCAGAGCACCCTTCATCTCATAACGGTGATCAAGACCAGCCTCAGCCAGCTTCATAGGAAGATCCCTATAAGAACGTGGCTTGGACTTATAAATTAAGCAAGCACCAGGGCAGTTCATAGGCTTAATGGCAAAGTCCTCTTCATCTACCGTGGTGGTGTACATATTCTCTTTGTAGTGATCCCAGTGACCAGAAGTCTCCCACAGGGAACGCGAGAGGATCAGTGGAGTCTGAACCTCCTGATAACCAAAGCGAGCCTGCATCTCATGCCAGTAATCGGTCAGAGCGTTACGCAGAGCCATACCGTTTGGAAGCCAGAATGGAGAACCTGGACCAAAGTCGGACATCATGAAGAGCTCCATCTCGCGACCAATCTTTCTGTGGTCGCGCTTCTCGGCCTCTTCAATCATCTTGAGATATTGAGCAAGCTCATCTTTGGAACCAAACGCAACGCCATAAATTCTGGTGAGCATCTTGTTGTTCTTATCGGCCTTCCAATACGCACCAGAAATGCTGGTCAGCTTAAAAGCCTTAACACCCTTGGTGTAGAGCATGTGAGGACCAACGCACATGTCGACGTATTCACCCTGCTTGTAGAAGGTGATGTGAGCGTCAGGAGCAAGATCGCCAATGTGCTCAACCTTGTAAGACTCGCCGCGCTCCTTCATGTAGGCAATAGCCTCATCACGAGGAAGCTCAAACGTCTCAATCTTGAGGTTCTCTTTGACAATCTTCTTCATCTCATCTTCGATAGCTGGGAAATCGTCCTCGTTAACCTTAGTGTCTCCAAGATCAACGTCATAGTAAAAACCATTTTCGGTTGCTGGACCATAGGCAAACTGTGCGTGTGGGTACAGACGCTTCAAAGCCTGAGCAAGCAGGTGAGCTGCATCGTGGCGAATAACCTCAAGCTCTTCAGCTGCATCGTTAATCTCGCCAACGTGGCCGTCGTTATATAAAACCTTCATGTAAAACCCCTCAGAGGTAGCTACTCATAGAAACAGGCACGGCGCCTACTCTGCTCACACGGGAGCTTAGGAGCAGACGCCTACATAGTCTCTGTTGTAAAACACCAGATTGCCATCATAAAGAACAAAACCAAACGTTATTGAATGCGAGTACGGCAGTAAGGGCAAACCTTCCAGTCTGCGTTCAGAGGACGATGGCATGTTGGGCAAACGTTTCTAACCTGCGTATTGCAGATTGGACATACGATAAAATCGCGGTCAATTGGAGCGGAGCACTTAGGGCAGATGCCGTAGTGAGAAAGCTGGTGCTCACGAAGGGCAATATCAAGGTCCTGCTCCTCGCGGTCAATGAGGTAGCTGCTTGGACGCAGAATAACGTACGCAAGCAGACCAACAACAGGAACAACAGAAATGACTGCCCACATCCACCAAGGTTCTGCGCCACGACGCTGAGCGTCGCGAATAACGTAGATGATGGAAAGGATATAAAGCATTACGACGCAAATGACCATGAGGTAAATAACCATACGTACCTCAGGTGTAATAATCTGATCAAGAATCTCCTGCATCTGACAGCCCCTTCTGCTGGCTTTTTGTTCTCTCCTAAATCGTACGACAAACCGCCTCAAAATGGAGCGAAATGTCGCAGATAAATTTATTTTACCAAAGCATCACTAAAATGTGCAGCAACCTCGCCAGCAAGTGAAATTGTTCCACATGCTACAAAGCCCTTCTCGCGCAAGGCGTCCACTGCTTCGGGAACGCTTCTGTACACAGATACCACGTTAGCGCCGCAGGCTTTGTACAGCTCAGCAAGCTCATCTGCATCCATGGCGCGATCGTTATCTGTCTGGGTTACCGCTACCTCAGGGAACTCTTTGGCGAGAAGTTCTGCGATGCCCTTAACATCTTTATCTGCAAACACCGCAGTCAAAAGCATAGGACGATTAGTAACTTCTGGCTCAATTGAGCGGATAGCAGTTAAGAATGTCTCGATTGACTGAGGGTTGTGAGCCGCGTCGATAAGGACTAAAGGCTTTGGCTGAAGCAGCTGGAACCTACCGGGTGTAGGGCACCTGGTTGTGGAGAAAAACGCTTTCTCTGCATCAAGCGGACGACCCAGAAAATCCTCAGCCAAGCAGGTTGCCAAGGCAATGTTTGCTGCCTGGTAGCTTGGTTTAAGCGCAGCAAGATCTTCGTAGGTTGCACGCGGTGTCACAACCGTAAGCTCCAGCGGGAATCCAATGCTCTTAGGCTTTTTGGTAATGAAGAAGTGTGCGTGAGGCAGCTCTGGATGGTCAGACGACTGACCAGCAGAAACCTCTCCTTCAACGTCTTCAGGCTTGTCAGCTACAAGAAGAGTTGGGACAACGTCCGCAGAAGCTGCTTGGGACAAGAATACGTCTTGGACGCTCTGAGGAGTTGTCGTTCCCACGCCAAGCACGCAGGTGCGACCAGGCTTGATAATGGCGGCCTTCTCGCCAGCAATAGCCTCGAGGGTATCGCCTAAGATGCGCGTGTGGTCCAGGCCAACACCTGTAATAGCAACGGAGGTGATGTTTTGAGCGGCGCTTGTTGCGTCCCACCTGCCGCCCATGCCGCACTCAAGCACGCAGACGTCAATCTCTGCCTCGGCAAAGACGACCAAGGCTGCAACTGTGAGCAGGTCAAACTCGGTGATGTCATAAGGACGCTCGCCCAAGGCGACTCGCTGAGCGTTGACGCGCTCCCCTGCTACCTGAGCAGCTGAAACGCCGTGAGCAAAGGCTGCCTCAGAGACGGGCGTGCCATTGATCTCCATACGCTCGGTATAGCTGATGAGCTCGGGAGACGTGTAAAGGGCGGTCTTGAGACCCTCTCCCTTGAGCAGGGCTGCAGTGTATCTGGAGGTAGACGTTTTGCCGTTGGTACCTGCAATCTGGACGCTCTTAAAGCAGAGATCAGGGTTGCCCAACTCTTTGAGCATGTCTTCCACGCTCTCCAGCAGGGGTTGAATGCCAAACTTCTTTGTATCGTGAAGCACCTTTAAAGACTGCTCATAGCTCAGCTCAGGTACAGAAAAAGGAACAGAATAACTCATTGCGCACATACCTCTTATAGACCAAGCAGACGCATAGCCTCTGCACGGGTTTTCTCGTTAGTTTTAAAAATGCCACGAACCGCAGATGTGGTGGTCAAAGCACCCGATGCCCTAATACCGCGCATGCTCATGCACGTATGCTCGGCCTCCATAACCACCAAAACGCCCAGAGGATCAAGCTCTTCTACCATGGCGTCTGCAATCTGGCCCGTTAAACGCTCCTGTACCTGCAGGCGGCGAGAATATCCGCTGACGCAACGAGCAATTTTGGAAAGGCCGGTAATACGACCATTTTGTGGAATGTAGCAAACGTGCGCCTTGCCCACAAAGGGCAGAATGTGATGCTCGCAGGTAGACGAGAAAGGAATGTCGCGGACAATAACCATCTCTTTATTGCCCTCTTCATGGAACTGTTTACGCAGGTGAGCTGCAGGATCTTCCTGCATGCCACCAAAGAGCTCCACGCAAGCACGAGCAACACGGTCTGGTGTATCAAGCAGACCTTCTCGCTCTGGATCCTCGCCAATAGCAAGCAAAAACTCCTTGACCGCGGCTTTTACGCGCTCTTGGTCAAGCTCTTTATAGTTATTTACCGCTGCCATGAGGCAACCTACCTTTCACTCTTATGCAAGCGTTCTTTGAGCTGCTGCAACAACATGGCGAGCAAGAATTGCCGTTGTCACGCTACCTACACCGCCAGGAACAGGAGTATAAGCACTTACCAGAGGAGCTACCTGCTCTGTATTAACATCGCCAACAAGCTTTTGAGCTGCTTCATCCCAGTTAATGCCCACGTCAATGATGGTCTGACCATCTCTTACGTAGTCAGCCCCAATAAGGTGCGCACGACCTGCGGCCACAACCACAACCTCTGACTGCTTAAGCGTAGCAGCAAGGTCTTTGGTCTTGCTGTGACACACCGTCACTGTAGCGTTTCTTGCACTTAAAAGCGCAGCTACCGGACGACCAATGACGTTTGAGCGACCAACAACAGCAACAGGTGCTCCCTCAAGAGGCACCTGGTAGAAATCAAGAAGTGCGAGAACTGCCTCTGCCGTGCAAGGCCCCAGTGCACCAGGAGTTCCACAAAGCGTTGCCAGCAGCATAGAATCGGTGGCGCAATCAACATCTTTTTCTGGTGATAGATACTGAAGCGCTTCATGCTCGTCAATTCCAGCAGGAAATGGACGCATAGGCAGACAACCATGCACCAATACATCAGCAGAAACATGGTCAAACGTAGCATTTACCTGCTCTTGTGTAGCGTCTTCTGGAAGCTCAATGGTCTCAACTTCAAAGCCTACCTTCTCCGCACGCGTATAAGCCGCGCGCTCATACGTAAGGTCATCGCTTTTCTGTCCAATGCGAACAATAACTAGCTTAGGAGTTACGCCTTGTGCACGAAGTTCCTGAACCTGAGCGGCAAGTTTTTCAGTTATTGCTTTAGCAACAGGAGCGCCACGAAGCTCCTGTGACAGAGTCTCTGAGCTCATGTTATGCCTCCTGTCTCAGCTGTGCGCTCACTGCATCGCTTACGGCGTCAGCTCGTGATACATAGGTGTCCAGAAGCTTATCTGCCTCATCAAGCAATGTTTGAGCATAGGCCGTATCATGCATGGAGCGTGTATTTACAAACAACGTGTGCGAAGCTGCAATCAAAGCTCCACGCGCAAGAGCGGCACCGCAACCTACGTCGGATAAAAGCATACGTGATCCCTTGATAAGCATCTCTTCGAGAAGTTCAATGGACTCGCACACTTTTCTCATAACCTTCAGCGGAGGTTGAGCTGCTTCTTTAAGAGCATCCTCAACAATCTCTACGCGCTTTGGATCATCTTTAGACACACTAAACGCGCTGGAAACCAGCAAAAACTGGCGAGAGTCTTCATCCATAAGCTCCATGAAATCTTGGCGAAGCGCTCCAGCTCGAGCAATGTATTTTGCAAGATCGTCTTCATGCTGAGCATAGGCAGGTTTTCCTTGTGCGTAGACACCGGCCATTGAAGCCAAAGATACTGCAAGTGCGCCTACATAAGCGGCAGCGCTACCACCGCCAGGAATAGGCTCTTTTGCAGCAAGGTGTTGAGCATAAGAGTCTGCGCTATAGGTTGTAAACGCTACTTCTTCAGGTGAAGAGGGATAAGACATTAGAAAAGACCCACAATTCTTCCATCATCAAGAACATCAATGTGCTCTGCAGCAGGAACCTTTGGAAGTCCTGGCATGGTCATAATAGAGCCCGTAAGACAGACTACAAAGCCAGCACCTGCAGAAACACGTACTTCTCGCACGGTAATCTTAAAGTTTTCTGGAGCACCCAATTTGGTCTGGTCATCAGTAAATGAGTACTGAGTTTTTGCCATACAAATAGGAAGCTCGCCAAAGCCAAGCTCTTCAAGCTGCTGGAGCTGCTTGGCGGCACTTGGAGCAAATTCCACACCATCGGCATGGTAAATCTTGGTAGCAATGTCTGTAATCTTCTGCTTCAAAGACTCTTTGACATCGTATGCAAAGGTGAGTTTGGACTCAGTCTGACAGAGGCGCATGACCTCTTCTGCCAAAGCTTGACCACCTTTTCCGCCTTTTGCCCAAACCTCAGACAGTACTACATTTACGCCGCGCTTCTTGCACTCCTCCTCTACCAGAGCAAGCTCTTCAGCGGTATCGGTTGGGAATGCATTGATGGCAACAACTACAGGAAGTCCATAGACGGTCTGGATGTTGTCAACGTGACGAAGCAGGTTAGGAATGCCCTCTTTAAGCGCCTCAACGTTTTGCTGGTTAAGATCTGCTTTGGCAACGCCTCCGTTGTACTTAAGAGCGCGAACAGTTGCCACCAAAACAACAGCTGAGGGAGCAAGACCAGTAGCTCTACATTTGATGTCCAAGAACTTCTCGGCACCAAGGTCTGCACCAAAACCAGCCTCGGTAACAACGTAATCAGCAAGACGAAGAGCAGTCTTTGTTGCCTCAACCGTATTGCAGCCGTGAGCAATGTTGGCAAAAGGACCGCCGTGGACAAGAGCGGGTGTGTGCTCAAGCGTCTGTACCAGGTTAGGCTGAATAGCGTCTTTGAGCAGTGCGGTCATAGCGCCCTCGGCGTGGATATCACTGACGGTAACAGGCTTGCGGTCATAGGTGTAGGCAATAACCATTCTGCCCAGACGCTCTTTAAGATCTTTGATGCCCGAAGCAAGGCAAAATACGGCCATGACCTCGGAAGCGACCGTGATATCAAAGCCATCTTGTCTTGGCATGCCATCGGCAATGCCACCAAGGCCGTCAACAACATTTCTGAGCTGGCGATCGTTCATGTCAACGCAGCGCTTCCACACCACACGGCGTGGATCAATGTTAAGGCTGTTGCCCTGCTTGATGTGGTTATCCAGCATGGCTGCGCAGAGGTTGTTTGCAGCGCCAATAGCGTGGAAGTCTCCGGTAAAGTGAAGGTTGATGTCCTCCATAGGAACTACCTGGGCATAGCCGCCACCTGCAGCACCGCCCTTGACGCCAAAGACAGGACCCAAAGAAGGCTCTCTAAGGGCCAACATGGCAGACTGTCCCAAGCTGGTCAAGGCATCTGCCAAACCAACCGAGGTAGTGGTCTTTCCCTCGCCCGCTGGCGTTGGGTTAATGGCAGTTACCAGCACAAGCTTGCCGCGAAGAGGCTTATCTGCCAAAGCGCGTGCATCAAGCTTTGCCTTATAGCGACCATAAGGCTCCAGCAAATCCTCTGGAATACCCGCACGCTTTGCCACCTCAAAGATGGGAAGCATCTCGGATGATTGAGCAATCTCGATATCGGACTTAACCTCAGACATGTTGTTCCTAACCTAAAGTGGCCTGCATGCACGTACTAAACACATGATGCGGCTGTTACACCGCATCAAGTTTTACCTATGAGAAGTCAGCAATCTGCTGCTCTAGCTGAGCAACAAGTGTAGTAAGTTCTTCTGCGCGTACACGTTTCTTCTCGATAACTTCAGGCGCTGCCTTAGCAACAAAGCCTTCGTTAGCAAGGGTACGCTCCACACCAGAAAGCTCCTTCTTTGCAGACTCAAGATCTTTCTGAAGACGCTTTGCCTCAGCAGCAAGGTCAACAAGCTCACCAAGAACAACGTACATCTCAAGGCCAGCGTCGGTGACAGAGACAGAACCAGCGGGCTTCTGAGGAGCCTCAGCAACCTCAAGCGAGCTTACACGGCCAACGTTCTGGATGAACGCTGCCTGCTCCTTTAGAGCTGCAACATCCTGTGCTGGAGCTTTGACCACAACAGCAAGGTCTGTCTTTGGAGACAGCCTATAACGAGCGCGAGAAGAACGAACAGCAGAAACAACGGTCTTAGCAAGCGAGAAGTTATGCTCAGCTGCCTCGTCAACAAAGTTGGCAAGTTTCTGTGGGTCTGGCCACTCAGAGATCATCAAGAACTCTGCATCGTGACTCAGAAGACCGGATGCAGGAAGAGCATCCCAAACGCTCTCGGTAACAAATGGCATTGCAGGATGCAGAAGCCTCATGCTGACGTCCAGGACAAAGACAAGGTTGCGCTGAACCTGCAGGCGCTCCTCAGGAGTTCCGTCTAGAAGGCGACCCTTGCAGAGCTCAATGTACCAGTCGCAGACATCATTCCAGAAGAAAGACTGAATGTTGCGAGCATACTCGCCAAAGCCATAGGTCTCAAGCTGCTCAGTTGTCTCTGCTACAACCTTAGCAAGGCGCGAGAACATCCATGCATCTTCAGGTGTCTCTGCCTTTGGCATGCCAGCAGTGTAACCGTCAAGGTTCATCTGAACAAAACGGCTTGCATTCCAAATCTTAGTAACAAAAGAACGTGCCTGATCAGTTCTTGGAGACTCAATAAGCTCACGGGTCTTCTTATCAAGAACAGCATCAAACTTGACGTCCTGGTTATTAGTAATAAGCGTAAGCAGGTTATAACGCATTGCGTCAGCACCATACTTAGCAATCAGGTCCATAGGATCTACACCATTACCCTTTGACTTGGACATACGGCTGCCGTCCTTAGCCAAAATGGTTGCGTAGATGTAGACATCGTGGAATGGAATCTCTTTGGTGAAGTAAAGCGAACTCATAATCATGCGAGCAACCCAAAGAGCAATGATATCTCGAGCGGTCACCAGGACCTGTGTTGGGTGGTGACCCTCAAGCTGCTCAGGATGATCTGGCCAACCCTGTGTAGCAAAAGTCCACAGCTGAGAAGAGAACCAGGTATCCAGAACGTCCTCATCCTGATGAACGTGATGACCGCCGCACTTTGGACAGACATCGGTGTCTTCCATAAGAGCGTCCTGCCAGCCACAATCATCGCAGTAGAACACAGGAATGCGGTGACCCCACCAAAGCTGCCTGGAGATATTCCAGTCACGGAGATTCTCCATCCAAGTGAGGTAGGTCTGAGTCCAACGCTCTGGGTGGAAGGTAACCTGACCGTCTTTAACTACCTGTGCTGCAGGCTCTTTGAGCTTATCAACGGCAACAAACCACTGCTCAGAGAGCCATGGCTCAAGAGTTGTGCCGCAGCGGTAGCAATGCATAACGGAGTGATCAAGATCTTCAACGTGATCAAGCAGGCCATGCTCTTCAAACCAAGCAACAATAGCCTCGCGAGCCTGATCTCTATCAAGACCAGAAAACTCACCGTAACCGTCAACAACAACAGCGTGCTCATCAAAAATGTTGATCTGCTCAAGGTTATGAGTCTGGCCCATAGCAAAGTCATTAGGGTCATGAGCTGGAGTTACCTTAACAAAACCGGTACCAAAACCTGCGTCAACATGCCAGTCAGAGAAAATTGGAAACTCTCGATTAACAATGGGCAGAATAACAGTCTTTCCAACAAGATCGGCCTTTTCTGGATCTTGAGGAGAGACAGCTACGCCGGTATCACCCAACATAGTCTCTGGACGAGTAGTTGCTACGGTAATGTACTCAACGCCATTAACAGGCTCTTTGAGCGGGTAACGCAGGTACCAAAGATGGCCCTTCTCATCAGCGTACTCCGCCTCATCGTCAGAGATAGAAGTCTCACAATGAGGACACCAGTTTACGATACGCTTTCCGCGATAAATGAGCTGGTCATGATACCAGTCAACAAAGACCTTACGTACTGCCTGAGTGTACTCAGGAGACATGGTGAACTTCTCGTCATTAAAATCAATGGAGCAGCCCATGCGCTTAATCTGAGAAACAATGGTTCCGCCGTACTCGCGCGTCCAATCCCAGCAAGCATCCAGGAACTTCTCGCGACCAATTTCAAGACGAGAAATACCCTCTGACTTAAGCTTTTTATCAACCTTAGTCTGAGTTGCAATGCCTGCGTGGTCAGTTCCTAGAATCCAACGAGTTGAGTAACCGCGCATGCGAGAATAACGAATGTAGGTGTCCTGGATGGTGTCATCCATGGCATGACCCATGTGAAGGATGCCAGTAACGTTTGGTGGAGGGATAACTACCGTACGGTCTTCAGTTCCTTTGCTGCGACCATAGCAATCTGCCTTTATCCACTTTTCAATGAGCTCAGGCTCAGCTGCCTGAGGATCATAATTCTTGGGCATTTCTTCCACAGTAATCTTGCCTTTCATATGCTTTTAGCAGTATTCCTATTAACCATTTGAACAGTATAATGCATTGAAACAGATGTGGTTTAGGGGAATATATTAATGTAATTTTAATATTACATATAAAAAATTACACTTTGTATAAAAAGTAGTAGTATTGATTTGTCACAACATTCAATTCAAAGTTTTAGCTGAAAGAAGCCATAACAAACATATCAAACACTAAAATTGATTGAAAAAATCAACAACATTTAAATCAAAAGTATAGTCAACAATTTTTTCTACAGGTTAAGAAGGTTTGACATGAAAAGCACTGTTAAAGAAATTCAAAACGACCTTAAACGGAGTCTTTTTTGGAGTAATAAAAAGTTGTTATTCGGCTCCTTTTTCTTTACAACTTCTTTAGAACTAGTTACGGTATGTTCACCCTACATAACTTCAATTCTCATGAATTCCGCTGTGTCAGGATCATTTAATGATTTTCTACAAGGTTGTCTATTTGCCGCCATATTAACAATCTCAGCAATTACAAATAAATTAGTGGTTCGTTATTTTGTTCCTAATTATCTCTATCATGCTGCTAACTCTTATCGCAACACCGCATTTAAATACATGCTGAAAAAAGGTATAAACTCGTTTGAAGCAAGTGGTAGTTCCGTTTATGTATCTGCACTTACTAATGATTTAAATACTATAGAGACTACATATCTTGAACAGATGTTTTCTTTGGTAAGCGATAGTATATCTTTCATTGTGGCCCTCATAATGCTAATGGTTCAAAGCATTCCATTAACTATGGTAGCTATTGCCGCTTCAATTCTTCCTCTAATCATTGGCGTAAAGCTAGGTGGAACACTCGGTAAAATTCAAAAAGAATCTTCTGCAAAAACTAGCCAATTCATTGCCCAAGTCACTGATCTAGTAAAAGGCTTTCCTTTGATAAAAGCTTACGGTGCAACAAAGGCTGCAGTGAGACTTTTTGAGAAAGACAATACCGCTCTTGAAAGCTCAAAAAGAGAAAGTAGAAAAACTACTCGATTCATTAATACTCTGAGTTGGAGTGCTTTCGGCTTATCTCAATGGGCTGTTTTGATTGCTGGTACATATCTTTGTATTTCAAATCAAGGAGTAACACCTGGTGTAATTCTTATGGCCACGTTACTTATGAACTACATTAGTCTCCCTTTACAAACAATTCCACCGGTACTCGCATCACGTAAGGCCTCAAATGATTTGATTTTAAAATTTTCTGAGACTCTTGCTGACAATGAAGAAGAAGAGGGGCAACAGACATTAGATAAAGTTACAAAAGGAATAGTCATCAACAATCTTTCATTTGCTTACGAACAAAATAAAGCTGTGCTGAAAAATTTATCAATCAAACTTCTACCTAATAAAAGTTATGCAATTGTTGGAATATCAGGATCTGGAAAATCTACTTTATTTAATCTGCTCATGGGCGGCAATTTAAGTTATCAAGGAAATATATTTTACGATAGCTTAGAGTTAAGAACTATTGATAAAAAGAGTCTCTATCAAAATGTTTCACTCGTACAACAAGAGAATTTCTTATTCAATGCATCCATTGAAGACAACATTACTATGTTCGAAAGTCACTCAAAAGATGCTATTTCTCAAGCATGTGAAAAGGCTGGGCTTACAGAGTTCATTAAACAAAATAAACTGAGCTATCAATGTGGTGAAGCAGGTTCAAACCTTTCTGGTGGCGAACGTCAAAGAATCTGTATTGCTAGAAGTTTGTTAAAGGGTTCTAACGTTCTGTTTTTCGATGAAGCTACATCAGCGCTTGACCATTCAACTACTGACCAAATTATAAATTCAATAACAAATCTCACAGGAACACTACGCCTAGTTATTACACACAACTTAGAGGAAGCTCAGCTGAAAAAATTTGACGAAATTATTGTAATGAAGGAAGGTAGTATTATCGAAATGGGTTCGTTTGAGGAACTTATGCAACAAAATCATTACTTTAAGGCCCTCTATACTCTTGAACAATAAATACTATCTGCAGATACTTTTTATGAGGAGCTCTATGTCTGCCACAATTCCTGAAGCCACTGCTCGACTTGAACTTGTTCTAGGAAAAGACCGCCTTGGACAGATTCAAAATTCCTGCGTCATGGTCTTAGGTCTTGGTGGCGTTGGTTCAAACTGTGTTCAGGCGCTGGCCAGAGGCGGTGTAGGCTCGTTTGTTTTAGTGGATGCCGATGCAGTAGAAGCATCCAACCTAAACAGGCAGGCTATTGCCTATGTGAGCACCATTGGAAAAAGAAAAGTTGACGTTACCAAAGAGATGATTCTGGACATTAATCCAGACGCTCACGTGGTCACACTTGACGCGTTTTTGCTTAAAGACAACGTTGACGAGCAGCTCTCTGCTCTTCCAAAACCAGATGTTGTAGTTGATGCCATCGATACCATTTCTGCCAAATTAGCTGTTGTGGCATGGTGTCAGAAAAACGATATCTACCTCATCTCCAGCATGGGCGGCGGCAATAAGATCCACCCAGAACTTCTGGAGATTACTACGCTTTCAAAAACGCATACCGATGCTCTTGCAAGAGTAATGAGAAAAGAGTCCAAGAAGCGTGGACTTGCCGACTTCCGTGTTCTCTACTCCCCTGAGCCAGCGCGACCAGTTTTTGCACCAGAGGGCGCAACGGGCAAATCTGCCAAGCTAGGAACTATGTCCTACTACCCTCCTATTATGGGTCAAATGATTGCCTCAGACGTTATTTTGCACTTGTCAGGGCTTGATCATGAGTAACCTCACGTATTTTGATGCGCACGTCCATGCCAACCTTATGGACTCCCCGCTCAATGTAGCGAGAAGTTCCCATGACGCCGGATTAGGTTTCTTTACCTGCGGTGTTACTCCTCACGACTACCTAGAACTTGCTCCTCAGCTTACGCAAGACAACATCCGTGTGGGACTAGGAGCACATCCCTGGTACATCTCTGATGGGCGCGTTACTCAAAAAGATATAGAGCTCCTGCTAGAGCTTATGGAGCAGACATCTTACCTTGGCGAGATTGGACTAGATTTTTCTTCTCGCTATTGTGTTGATGGGTTGCAAGATTTGCAGGTTAAGGCCTTTACAAAGATCTGCGCACGTGCAGCAGAGCTTTCACGCAACGACCAGCCACGAGTGCTCTCGATGCACACCGTGAGAAGCGTTGATACGGTACTAGATATTCTTGAGCAGACAGGTGCCGCTCAAGAGTGTGTTTCTATCATCCATTGGTTTAGCGGTAGCTCAGAAGAGCTCCAAAGGGCTATTAAGCTTGGCTGTTGGTTCTCTGTTGGCGAGATGAGCCTTAAGACTAAGCGTGGCCGTGAATACGCTAAGGTATACCCAAAAGATAAGCTTCTTACCGAGACTGACCTTCCCTCCAGTGATCACACAGATATTGACTCGACGTACATTGTGGACAGCCTTAAGCGAGCTCTTCTTGGACTCAGTGAGGCCCGTGGATACTCTGTGCAAAGTGAAGTAATGGCAAACGCAGCAGGCGTTTTTGGCGTCTAAGTGTTAAAGTCTTACGTATGAGAAGATTACGTAAAATACCCACACAACGCCTTGTTGGAACAGGCAGGGCGCAACTTTCTGGAGCAATGCTTGCAAGCTCATCCGATGAGCTGGGTCTTGCCCTTAATGACGTTGTGCTTGTTTTTGCCTGCAGCGATAACTTTGTGCCGTATTTATCTGTAGCAATTCAATCCATCATTGAGAACGTCAATCCAGAGCGTCGTTACGACATCATTGTTTTGACTCGTGACCTCACTCCTACCAGCATGATTACGCTTACTCGTCAGGCTCAGCTTGTTGATAACGTCCATGTTGGTTTCTTAGATGTTGATGCTGCTCTCGGAGATATTGAGCTTCCTCATCATGGTCACTTTAGACCAGAAACTTACTACAGGCTGCTTGCTCCCTCGCTGCTTCCTAACGTCAATAAAGCCATCTACCTTGACTCTGACCTGGTAGTTAATACCGATATTGCTGAGCTCTATGATATCGACGTCACAGGATACTTGGTAGGCGCTACGCGCGACGCAGATACTATTGGTCAGATTGATGGCTATGACGCCACAGTTGGCCCCTACCTCAAAAATGAGCTAGGTATGGATGATCCTCACGATTACTTCCAGGCAGGCGTCATTTTGATGAACCTGGAAGAGATTAGAAAGCAAATTTCTCCTGAGGAGTTTCTAAAGGTCTCAACCATGCGCGCATGGCGCTGGCTTGATCAAGATGTCCTTAACAGGTTTGTGAACGGCCATTATCTTCGTATTAATATGAAGTGGAATTACCTGGTAGACTGGCAATTCCTCCGCCGTGATCACATTGTTGCTCAGGCGCCAAAAGATGTGCGAGAAGAATACGAAGAAGCTCGTAAGAATATCTGCATTGCGCATTTTGCAGGACCAGACAACAGGCCTTGGCTCTATCCAAACTCAGATCTTGCAGGCCTTTTCTGGTTCTATGCTCGTCGCTCCCCTTACCTTGAGGAGCTCCGCTCACAGCTTGAAGAGTCAAGACGTACGGTAAGAGGTCTATCTCACCGCGTGCAAAGTGGTGTTCTTTTCCGCGGCTTGATGCCTTTGTTTGATACCGTCTTTCCACCAGGCACCAAAACCCGCACCCAACTTATTACGTCATACAACAAACTTGGTGGCGGCAATTTATAACGCAAAAGGAGGCCTTTCGACCTCCTTTTTTATTACTAAGCGAGTTATTTCTTTTTACCCTTAATGATTTCTGGAGCATTTTCTCCGCCAACACTTTCTGGAGTGACCACAACCTTTGTGATATCCAAATCTGATGGCAGGTCAAACATGGTCTCTTGTAGCGTAGACTCGCAAATTGCACGAAGACCACGAGCACCGGTGCCGCGAGCTAAAGCCTTCTTAGCAATCTCTCTGAGTGAATCCTCAGTAAACTCTAGGTCTACTCCCTCAAGCTCAAACATGCGCTTGTACTGCTTGGTAAGAGCGTTCTTTGGATCTGTGAGGATACTCATCAGATCTTCCTCACCAAGCTCACGAGTAGAAGTGATAACAGGAATACGGCCCAAAAGCTCTGGAATCATGCCAAACCTGTGCAGATCCTGAGGCATTACCTTGGCGATAAGCTCAGACTCACCTTCTTTGACATTCTGAGCAACATCAGAGTTAAAGCCAATTCCCTTTTTACCAATGCGGTCAGCAACAATCTTATCCAGGCCAACAAAAGCGCCGCCACAGATGAACAAGATATTGGTGGTATCAATGTGAATAAGCTCCTGTTGAGGGTGCTTACGGCCACCTGTTGGCGGAACACTTGCAACGGTACCCTCAAGAATCTTCAGAAGCGCCTGCTGAACGCCTTCACCAGAGACGTCACGAGTAATAGAGAGATTCTCGGCCTTGCGAGCAATCTTATCAATCTCATCGATGTAAACAATGCCTACCTGAGCTCGCTCAACATCGCCATCCGCGGCAGTAATAAGCTTAAGCAAGATATTTTCGACATCTTCACCAACGTAACCAGCTTCGGTAAGAGTTGTTGCGTCAGCAATAGCAAATGGAACCTCAAGAAAACGAGCAAGCGTCTGAGCAAGCAGCGTTTTACCAGTACCAGTTGGACCCAGCAGCAAGATGTTGGACTTTGCAATCTCAACATCCTCCTGGCCTTCCTGAGGCTCATCATTGCCCGAGAGAATACGGCGATAGTGGTTATACACCGCAACCGACATAGCACGCTTTGCGTCTTCCTGACCCATTACGTACTGAGACAGCTCATTGTAAATCTCATGCGGAGTTGGCAGGTCTTTGATAACAGGCTCATCAGAGTGAGTCTCAATCTCTGACTCTTCATCAAAGCCAAGAGACTCATCAATCATATCCGAGCAGGTAGAGACACATTCGTCACAAATGCAGACTCCACCAGGGCCCTGAATAAGCTTATTTACCTGCGACCTACTCTTTCCGCAGAAAGAACAGTGCATCTCATCTAATCCGCCAAAAGGCGAGAAGTTCTGGTCATTAGCCATAACTTAAACCCTCAATACGAGAACAATTATTGGTCGTTACGAGAAGAGATAACGCGGTCAACCAGACCGTAGTCACAAGCCTCCTGTGCACGAAGATAATTATCGCGCTCGGTGTCTACATTGACCTTCTCGATAGGCTGTCCAGTATAATCCGAAAGCAACTCATTGAGGTGCTGGCGAATCCACTTTGTCTCATCTGCAATAATCTGAATATCGGTCTGCTGACCCTGAACGCCACTGGATGGCTGGTGAATCATAACCATAGAGTTAGGAAGCGCAAGACGCTTACCCTTTGCACCGGCAGCAAGAAGAACAGCTCCCATTGATGCTGCCATACCAACGCAGATGGTAGAAACATCTGGCTTGATGAAGTTCATGGTGTCAAGAATACCCAGGCCTGCATAAACGTCTCCACCAGGAGAGTCAATGTAGAGAGAAATATCCTTGTCTGGATCCTGGCTCTCAAGGTGCAAAAGCTGTGCAATGACCAGATTTGCAGAATCGCGCGTTACAGGCTCACCCAAGAAAACAATTCGATCGTTGAGCAGTCTGGAATAGATGTCATAGGTACGCTCACCACGAGGAGTCTGCTCAATAACATACGGAATGGTTGGAGTGTTTGTTGGATAATGCATAATCCTCCTTCAAAGGTCTTTTCTTAGAAACATACCCCGGGAAGCATATCTCTAACCCGGGGTATGAAAAATTCAAAGTAACTGCAACTTTAGCGCAGTCTTTCTGGCGAGAAACCCAACCAGTTGCGGACTACTCAGCGTCCTTCTCTGCGTCCTCGTTCTTCTTAGCTGCCTTCTTCTTAGCAGGAGCCTTCTTAGCAGGCTTCTTCTCTGCCTTCTTCTCTTCCTTAGCAGCCTCAGCAATCTCGTCGACAACGGTGACGGTTGCGTTGTCACGCAGCCAATCAAGAGCCTTAGAGCGACGGATGGACTCACGGATTGCAGGAAGACGGCCAGCCTTGCGCCACTCCTCAATTGCAGACTCAACGTTAGGAACACCGGCACGCTCAAACTCTGCGCGGATGTCCTCCTCAGTTGCCTCAAGCTTAAGCTCTGCAGCTACTGCGTCAAGAGCCAGGGACTGACGTGCGCGCTCCTCAGCCTGAACGCGAAGATCAGAGATGAAGTCATCGGTCTTAATGCCGCGTGCAGCCAGGAACATATCAAGGCTCATGCCCTGCTGCTGAAGACCATTCAGAAACTCCTGAGCAATCTCGTTGAAGACCTCGTTCTTGTACTCCTCTGGGACCTCGTCAAGCTGAAGACGCTTGCCTACAGCCTCAACAACGCGGTCCTCTTTAAGAGTTGGAAGAGAATTCTTCTTGTCGGACTCAATCTCAGACTTAACAGCCTCACGGAGTTTCTCGACCGTGTCATAACCAAAGGTGTTCTTTGCAAGCTCGTCAGTCAGCTCTGGAGTGACGGACTTCTTGTGAGCAACAACCTTGACGTTGATGTCGTAATCGTGGGAGTGAACCTCATCTCCATGAGTGTGACTGTGAGTCCACTTGACCTCTTTCTCCTCACCTGGCTTCATGCCAATGAGTGCCTCCTCAAGCTCTTTTGGAGCCTGGGTGCCATTAAGGGTAAGAACGCGGTCCTCGCCCTCCATGTGAGCAGCGCCCTCAATGTTCTTGATGTCTACACCAATGGTGTCGCCCTCTTTGACAGCGCGCTTCTCCTTGGTGTTCTCAAACTTAGCCTGATAAGACAGAAGCTGCTTAATCTGGTGATCAACCTCAGCCTCAGTTGCCTCATTTGGAGGCATGTTGATTGCAGGAGCATCGTAAGAATCAAGCTTAGCCTCAGGACGAACGTTGAAGACTACCTCGTAGGAGTAATCCTGGCCCTCAACAGGAAGGTCTGCATCCTGGTTGTAATCACCACGGCCGACAGGAACAAGGTCAAGCTCCTCAAGAAGCTGTGGCTCTGCTGCGCCGAGAAGATCGTTGGTTGCCTGAGCAAGGACTGCCTCGCGGCCAACAATGCCATCAATGACAGGACGAGGTGCGCGGCCCTTGCGGAAACCCTGGAAGGAATACTTGTTTGCAATGTCCTTGTAAGCCTGCTTAATGGCAGCGTCTACCTCTGCAGCAGGAACTGTAACCTTGACGGTGAGTTTCTCGTCAACTGGCTTATCTGCGGTAACGGTGATGTTCAACGTTCCTCCAGTGTCTCGTAAAAAATGCTGGCGTACCAGCTCTTAACCAAATTTCTGCATGGTGCGGGCGGAGGGAATCGAACCCCCACGGACTTAGTCCACTAGAACCTAAATCTAGCGCGTCTGCCAGTTCCGCCACGCCCGCATATTTATGCAGCCTTGCAATAATAACAAACTTTTGCGCTCTTCACTAGGAGAACTTCGTATTCTAAACACTTCCCTCACGAAAAAAGACCGGCCTTTTTCAAGACCGGTCTTGTTCAAGTAGAAACTAATTATTCTTGCGCGCTTTAAAGGTCTTGCAGCGCAAAGGTCTCTGGCTCGCTCTTTCTTGCTGCTGCGAGTGCCTGGATAAGAGCGGTAGCTGCAGACATTGCGGTGACGCAGGTAATACCCTGGCTGACAGCTTCTGCGCGCATCTTAGTGCCGTCGCTATGAGCCTCGTGACCATGAGGCGTATTGATGATGAAGCTGACGGTCTTATCGCGCATAAGGTCAACAACATTTGGATGACCATCGGAAATGCGGTTGACAGTGGTGCAGTCAATTCCAGCTGCACGCAGCGTCTTTGCGGTACCGCCCGTGGTGTAGATGCCGTAGCCAAGGTTCTCCAGAGCCATAGCAACAGGAGCAATGGCGCGCTTATCGCGGTCGCACACACTGATGAAGACGGAGCCCTGCTCAGGCAGCTTGTTCTCAACTGCCTCGCGAGTCTTTGCGTACGCTGCTGGGAAGGTGCGGGCAATACCCATAACCTCACCGGTGGACTTCATCTCTGGGCCAAGGATTGAGTCAGCACCAGGGAACCTAGACCAAGGCATGACTGCCTCTTTGACCGCGTAGTAATCGACGGTGCGATTCTCGTCTGGAAGCAGGCCTTGTGCTCTAAGCTCACTGATCTTCTCGCCAGCCATAATGCGAGATGCGTATTTGGCCAGGGAAACGCCAGTTGCCTTTGACGAGAAAGGCACGGTTCTAGAAGCGCGAGGATTGAGCTCGATGACAAAGACGTGCTCGTCGCGGACAGCGTACTGGATGTTCAGGAGACCTCGGATACCGCAGGCAAGCGCCAGTTTTTTGGTGATGGCCCTAATCTGGTCAACAATCTTTTCAGAGAGCGAGAAGGGCGGCCAGCAGCAAGCGGAGTCGCCAGAGTGAATACCGCACTCCTCGATGTGCTCCAGGACGGAGCCTACATAACACTCCTCGGTGTCGCAGAGAGCGTCAACGTCCAGCTCAATGGCGTCCTCCAGGAAGGCGTCCAGGTAGACAGGACGATCTGGCGTGACGTGCGTCGCGGACTCCATGTAGGTGACCAGGTCGGAGTCATCGTAGACAATGGCCATGCCGCGACCACCAAGAACGTAGCTTGGGCGGACAATCAGCGGGTAACCAATGCGGCGCGCAGCGTCGCGAGCCTCGTCCATAGTAGAAGCAACTGCCGATGGTGGGCAGGCAATGTTCAGGCGGTCAAGAAGGGCTGCGAAGCGGTCGCGGTCTTCTGCCAGGTCAATTGCCTCTGGCTGAGTGCCCATGATTGGAACGCCAGCGTCCTTCAAGGCGCGTGCTAGCTTGATTGGCGTCTGGCCACCAAGGGTAACAATGACGCCTTCTGGCTTCTCAACCTCAATGACATCCATGACGTCTTCAAAGGTCAGAGGCTGGAAATACAGGCGATCAGAGGTGTCGTAGTCTGTTGAGACCGTCTCAGGATTGCAGTTGACCATGACCGTCTCATAGCCCTGCTCGCGAAGAGCGTAAGCAGCATGTACGCAGCAGTAGTCAAACTCAATGCCCTGACCAATACGGTTAGGACCAGCGGAAAGAATCATGACACGTGGCTTTTCTGCCTCAACGTACTCTGTGGCATTGCCCTTCTCGTACGTGACGTAGTGGTACTGCGTGGTTGCGCCAAACTCACCAGCACAGGTATCTACTGTCTTGACCTGTGGGCGAACACCCAGCACTTCCCTCACAGCGCGAACAACGTCTGTCTTGGTGCCGGTAAGATGCGCAAGCTGCTCATCCGAGAAGCCCAGCTGCTTGGCAGCAAGCATGTTATCGGTGGTGAGGCCAGAAAGTCCCAGCTCTTTGATGCGTTTCTCGGCGTTGATGATGCCTGCCATACGGTGTAGATACCAAGGATCAATGCCGGTCATATCGTGGATGCGCTCAACGCTCCAGTTTCTGCGCAGAGCCTCAGCAACGTAGAAAATACGCTCTGGTGTTGGCTTGCTGACCAGCTCATCAAAGTTCTTCTCGTCAAAGACATCGCGGCCGTCTGCGCCCAGACCAGCGCGATCTTGCTCCAGGGAACGAAGCGCCTTCTGCAGGGCCTCCTCAAAGGTCCTACCCATGGCCATAGCCTCACCGACCGACTTCATGCGGGTGGTCAGAACGCGGCTGGTGCCCTTGAACTTGACAAAGGCAAAGCGAGGAACCTTGACCACGCAGTAGTCGATGGAAGGCTCAAAGGCAGCAGGAGTTGCCTTGGTGATGTCGTTGGTAATCTCATCCAGCGTGTAGCCAACAGAAAGCAGCGCAGCCATCTTTGCAATTGGGAAGCCAGTTGCCTTGGAAGCCAGCGCGGAAGAGCGGCTGACGCGAGGGTTCATCTCAATAACAATGACGCGGCCGTTAGTTGGGTTAACCGCAAACTGAACGTTAGAGCCACCGCAGGCTACGCCTACACGCTCGAGAATAGCGATGGAGTAGTCGCGGAGATTCTGGAGTTCTTCATCGGTAAGCGTCTGAGCTGGCGCAACGGTGATGGAGTCTCCCGTGTGAACGCCCATTGGATCGAGGTTCTCGATGGAGCAGACAACAATACCGTTACCTGCGGTATCGCGCATGACCTCCATCTCAATCTCTTTCCAGCCCTCAATGGACTCCTCTACCAGTACCTCGTGCTCTGGAGAAAGCAGGAGGCCCTGCTCAACAATCTCTACGAGCTCTTCTGGAGTGTGCGCAATGCCGCCGCCTGCACCGCCAAGGGTGAAGCTTGGGCGAATGACCACAGGATATCCCAGCTCAGCAACAATACGCTGGGCGTCTTCCATGGAGTGAGCGATGTCTGCGCGAGCAACCTCCAGGCCAATGTCCTGGACTGCCTCGCTGAAGAGCTCGCGGTCCTCGCCGGTACGAATGGACTCCAGGTTGCAGCCGATCACCTCAATGTTGTACTTGTCAAGAACGCCCGCCTCGCCAAGTCCGATAGTGCAGTTCAGAGCAGTCTGGCCGCCCATGTTTGGCAGGAGCGCATCAGGACGCTCGCGCTCAATGACGCGGGTCACCGACTCAACGGTGATTGGCTCAACGTAGGTCCTGTCTGCAGTTTCTGGGTCGGTCATGATGGTTGCTGGATTTGAATTGACCAGAACAACCTCAAAGCCCTCTTTGCGAAGGGCGCGGCATGCTTGCGTGCCAGAATAGTCAAACTCGCAAGCCTGACCAATAACAATTGGACCAGAGCCAATGACTAGGATTTTCTTTATATCAGTACGCTTTGGCATTAGAAGCGCCTCCCCTCACGAACGTCGATGGCAAGATAGTCAGACTGTCCCTCCATCAAACGAGCAAACGCCTTGAACAAGTAGGATGAATCGTGAGGTCCTGGGCTTGCCTCAGGGTGATACTGGACGGAAAACGCTGGGATATCCAGGAACTGAATGCCCTCTGGAGTTCCGTCATTAAGGTTGACGTGTGTGAGTCTGACGCGGCCAAACTCCTTTGTCTGGACAACAGGAGCAATGCGCCTTGCGGACCACTCACAGAGGTTGTCAAAGTGCTCGGAGATTCCACCAGACTCCTCAGCAATAAGCTTGCCCAAGCTTGGGAAAACCAGACCATAGTTGTGGTTTTGAGCAGTAATCTCAACCTTACCGGTCAGAAGATTCATAACTGGTTCGTTGCCACCATGGTGTCCAAATTTGAGTTTCTCGATATCTGCACCTGCGACAATGGAGAGCATCTGGTTGCCCAGGCAGATACCAAAGACGGGAACCTTACCCAGAACGCCGCGAGCAGCCTCCTGCGTAGCGTCAACCTGCTCTGGGTCACCAGGGCCGTTGGAGAAGAAGATGCCGTCTGGGTTGTAGGCCAAGGCGTCCTCAGCAGGTGTGTTCCACGGTACAACCGTGACCTCGCAGCCGTTTGCCGCAAGACCCTGGAGAATGCCGTTCTTCTCGCCACAGTCGTATGCGACAACGTTGAAGCGCTTCTTGGACGTAGCGGGAACCACGTGGGGTGCGTCGACGGACACGTCGGGGACAAAGTTGTGCTCGGAGATGTTGGGCGATGCCTGGACGCGCGCGAGCAAGTGGGCGGGGTCCAGGTCCTCGGTGGAGATGGCTGCCTTCTGTGCGCCAAAATCGCGCAGGTGCATGGTCAGCGCACGAGTATCGATGCCCTCGATGGCAACGACGCCGTTTTCCTGCAGAAACTCTGGCAGGCTCTGCTTGGACGTCCAGTTGCTTGGTTCGTAGCACATGTCGTGGACGACAAAACCACGCAGGTGCAAAACGTCTCGCTGCATGACCGCAGGATCGATGCCGTAGTTGCCTACCTGCGGATAGGTCAGTGTGACAATCTGGCCGGCATAACTTGGATCGGAGATAATCTCCTGGTAGCCGGTCATAGACGTGTTAAAAACAATCTCGCCGAAGGTCTCTCCACTAGCACCACAGCACCTCCCCTCGAAGGTTGTTCCGTCTTCGAGAACAAGCAGCGCACGAGGCTGTGAGGTGGCACTTGCCAGTGGATTCATATACTCTCCGATCTGCGTAGGAGCATGCCGAGCCATAAAAAAAGAGCACTCCTTGTGGAGGCTCAACAGCGAACATGCGCACTCAACGCTATGGGCCTTGCCGGTGTCTCGCACCGTCCTTAAAGGTTGGTAGTATTGTAACGCATAACCAATAAAGGAGATGGCATGTTTCCAGATTTTCTAGAGAATCCCTCAGATGTGGCCGCGCCGCTGCTGCTGGGATGCACTCTGACAAGGACAATTACGCTTAATGGCGAGAAACACAAACTAGTTGCAAGAATTGTGGAGACCGAAGCTTACGACCAAGACGATCCGTCGAGTCATGCGTTTGGCGGTCCTAGCGAGCGCAATGCAGCCATGTTTGGACCTGCAGGTCATCTGTACGTTTATGTTTCGTACGGAATGCATCACTGCTGCAATGTGGTGTGTGGTCCTGAGGGCTTTGGCAGCGGTTGCTTGGTGCGCGCGGTTGAGCCTCTTGAGAGTGTAGAGGTGATGCGCGAGCTCCGTGAAGCAGGGCGTGCGTACAAGCACCCGCTCAAGCTGCACGACCTCACTAACGGGCCAGGTAAAGTGTGCGCTGCACTTGGCATTGACAAGGGACTCTATGGACATGATCTAACGAATGAACCGCTTGTGCTGGGCTTTGCTCCCCTGTTACCAGGAGAAACAATGGGGTGTTCACCTCGCGTAGGCATTAGCAAAAACGCTAATGCTCAGAAGCGCTTTTTCATCGAGGGAAACGCGTTTGTTTCAAGAGCTTAGGTCATTTCAAGAGCGCAAGACGGGACCAAAATACTATCAATGGGCAGCACAAAAAAGGACCTTGGGAGATGATGTGACCCCCAAAAGTTAGACTTTTATAGCGTAGCAGTTTATATGACTGCTACGCTATTTTTATGCAGCCAAGAGTCTAAG
>JDFH01000025.1 GCA_000564995.1 Atopobium sp. ICM42b | reverse complement strand
TTAAGTGTGTTCCTTAGGTGCGAAATTTACCTATAGTTAAATATTTTATATGACGCTATTCATTTTATAGCATATTAGGTTAAGTTTATGCATAGAAATGCATATCAGGTAGTGCGACCACCTAACTGCCTAGCTATCTTGATTAGGAACATGTCGATTCTTCGGCAGAACCTACCAAAGCTGCGCTATTTTGTGGGCCAGGCCTAAAAGCCGACGCTAACACGCTGCAGAATCATAATCCCCCGCACAGAAAACGCGCGGGGGATTTGCATTCAGTAGGCAAAGTGGACGTATAAGCCGGGTTCTGTCGCGGACAACCATTTATCTACTACCAGCATTGCTACTGGTCTCTAGCGCGCAACCCGAGCGCAGTGCGGGCCACACCATAGCGCTCCTATTTGCGTTTGCTCCGGATGGGGTTTACCAAGCCACGCTGTTGCCAGCATGCTGGTAGTCTCTTACACTACCGTTTCAGCTTTTCTCTTTACGCGAATGCGCAGGTGAGAGTCTTCTTTTCTGCGGCACTTTCCGTCGGGTCACCCCGCCTGGCCGTTAGCCAGCATCCTGCCCTGTGGAGCCCGGACTTTCCTCATAGCGCCCTTCCACTTAGCTGGACGGGTACTCCGCGGTTGTCTGGTCCACTTTGCATGGGCGATTGTATCACGTTCATAAGCTCAGAAGTCCTGAAGTCAAACAATCTCCAAGTAAATGAGATGTTGCAAGGGCGCGGGTTTTTCGCCGTATGTCCAGCGAGGCGAGGCGGAGAGGGGCGTAATTTGGCACGCTGTGTTCATGAAAAGCAACGGTGGCCACTTTGAATGCTGCTATGATAAAGAGGCTTAAACACGAAAGGACTACCATGGGACTCTTTGATCTTTTCAAGAAATCTTCCAAGACCGCTGCGCCAGAGGCTCTTGTTGTTTCTGATTACACTGCTAAAACAATTTATGCACCAGCAAGCGGAAAAGTTGTTGCGCTAGAGAACGTTCCTGATCCTGTTTTTGCAGGTGGCATGCTTGGTCAGGGTCTGGGTATTTGGCCTTCTGAGGGCGTTGTGTACGCGCCAGTCTCGGGCACTATTACCGCAACTACTCCAACTGTTCACGCATTTGGCATCACGGCCGATTCTGGAGAAGAGGTCTTGATTCACGTGGGCGTTGATACCGTTGAGATGAAGGGTGACGGCTTCACTGCTCTTGTCGAGCAGGATCAGCGCGTTGAGGTTGGTCAGCCACTCATGACGTTTGACCTGGATAAGGTTAAGGATGCGGGTCATCCTGAAGTAGTCATTCTTGCTATTACTAACTCTAGCGAGTACAGCAATGTAGAGATTCTTGCCTCTGCAGACCAGCTGGTTTCTGCTGGCGAGAAGGTCTGTGTGCTCGCATAACTGCGGCGCTGCAGTTGCTCCATGTCTGACACATCCTACAAGACACTCAAGCTGGACTTTGTTGCGGAAGGTCTTTTTGAAGACAGGAAAAGCCGCTTCATAGCCCAGCTTTGTCATGTAGAAACAGAGTCAGAAGCGCAAGAGTTTCTCGCCAGGGTCAGAGCGAAGCACTACAACGCCCGCCATAACGTTCCCGCGTGGATTCTGGAGGATGGTACAGAGCGTGCTTCCGACGACGGAGAGCCTTCCAGAACGGCGGGAATGCCTGTGCTGGAGGTATTGCGCGGAGCGGGACTTAAGAACGTCTGCTGCGTTGTCACGCGCTACTTTGGCGGAACGCTTTTAGGGCCTGGTGGACTTGTTCGTGCGTATACGGCGGCAACTCAGGAGGCTTTGGCTGCTGCTGAGGAAGCATCTGCTGTTCAGGAAATGCTGCAGGTTGTGAGGGTGGAGTTGTCGGCCCCGTATAACCTGTATGAGCAGATTCAGCGCCTGGTCTCAGATACCGGCGGCAAGATTATAACAGCAGAGTTTGGAGCGGACGTTTTTCTCGCCATAGACTTTAGGTGTGGAGAAGAAGCGGCGTTTACGGCCGCGTTGACAGAGCTCAGCGCTGGAAAGATTACAGCCGAGGTCTTCGCGGCGCGTTTTGATCTGTTCTAGTGGTAAAAAATAATGAGACGCAGTTAAGCGCCTCATTATTTTTTACATCAAGTATTACCTCTTATTTTGCTGTACCTTTGCATCGAAATACCAAAAGATGAGAAACAATAGAACCACCGTAACTGTATAGCCATCATCAGGTAATATTCCTGCGCTTCTAAGAAAAGTAAATATCAAGAATAGGATGAGTGTAGGAAGACGAGTAATCCAATATTTTTTTGATGTTAGTTTCATTGGAACCTCCTTTATTAACATTTTAACATAAAAAATGAGTTGATGCAAATAGTTGCATCAACTCATTATCCTTAAGGAAATAATATTTATCTAGCGTGGCGTACCTTACTTGCGGTTACGGCCACCAAGGGAGTAGCCAAGGTTCTCCCAGAAATCAATCTGGACATCTTCGCCCTCGTCCCAAACCTTGAGCAGGTCCTCTGGAACGTACTGACGACGAACATCAGCCTCGCCACCGTAGAGGCGGAACCAGTCTGCGCTCATGATGAGGTAGCCGTCCTTACCGGAGTCCTTACCCCAGCTGTTCTCAATGCGCCACTGCTTAGCCTTGCCGTCCTTATCAAGCTCAACACCCTGGAAGGTCATTGCGTGGGTAAGGGAAGTCTCATAGTTCTCAATCATTGAGGCGCGATCCATGTCAAAATCAACGCCAAAGAGGCCGTTGTAATCCATGGTGTCGGTTGAGAGGACGTAGTTGAAGTCCTCATTGTGGCGAGGGAACTCCTGCATAACGTCGCAGGCCATGCAGACAGGGTTGCCATCCTTCAAAGAAGCAATGGTAGCTGCCTCAAGAACCTCTGGCTCAACGTTTAAGAAGCGAGTCTTAATGCCGCCTAAAACGGTATCGATGAAGGTTGGGTGATATACCTTGCCGTAAGGATACTTCTTGCTTGGGACAGAAATGAGCTGGACAAAGCCACGAGGATCAACGCCACAATAGCGCTCAGCAAACTCAAGAGGAGTAATGCCAAAGTCGCGAAGAATCTGAGTGCCCTCCTCGTCCTTCTCGCCGTCCTTTTTGTCCTTGTTGTCAGAAGCCTTGCTTGGCTCAACAGGAGAAAGCTTTGCCTTATCTACCTGTGCGTTTTTGCCAACCTTGCACTCAAAATCAAAGGTCAGAGGTGGCTCGCCGAGGCAGACGGACAGAATCTGGTGGAAGCCCTTGAGCTGCTCCTGCTTAAGCGCACGAAGCTCGTCTTGAGACTTGCCAGCTGCGTATGCTGCGCGAAGCTCGCCAGCACTCTTTCTGAACAGGCGGTCAATGCGCTCATCCATCTGTGTAGAGTTCTTGGAGCAAGCAGTCTCTGGCATGGCGTCCTTAGGAACCAGGCCGTACTTCTCAACCAAGCTCATAGCAAATGAGTAGTAGCCGCCATCGCCAATGCCCTCGGTCAGAAGTGTGTTGACAACACGAGAATCGGTTGGCTGGTCAGCAGTCTGAATGATGTACTCAAGTGCAGAGTTTGCCTTCTCAAGCTTGTCGTAGAACATGCCATATGCCTGGCTGAACTCAAAGGTATCAACGTCAAGCTTCTTGATTGCCTCCTGGCGAAGCACATTGAAAGAAGAGAACATCCAGCAGCGACCGCTCTGACGCTGGTTGGTGACGTCGCCCGTCTTTGCAACAGCAACACCGTAGGTGTCAGCGTAGGTGCGCATGGTGGTGATGTCGCGAGCAGCTGCGGAAACGCCCATAGAGGTTACGGAGTTGCGAGCAACGCGGTTAGCACGGTCTGCACTAAATGCAGCGGTTTCCTCGTTTGCCCACTGTGGATTTACGGTCTGATCAGCCATTGAGGCTCCTTTTGTTTGTAGCGTTTAGAAAAAACCTGGCGAGAAGACCGATCTTCTCGCCAGATGGTTTGTACCTTAGCGAAGCGTTGCAAGAGAGCCCATTGGGTCCCATGGCTCGAGGACGGTTGCTTCCTCGGTCTCAAAGGTCTTGAGCTGCTCAGGAGTGAGGTACTTCTTGTCAACAACAATCTGGTAGACGTACTCGTCAAACCAAGGGTCAGAGATGGTATCAAAGCCATCGCGGCCGTGGTCTTTACCCCAGCTGTTCTCAACCTTCCAAAGGGTAGTGTTGCCCTCTGCGTCAAAGTTAACACCCTCAAGAACCATAGCGTGAGTCATCAGAGACTCGCCGTAGTCAAGGCGCTCAGCACGGTCAAGTGCGCCCTCAACAGGGAAGCCAAAGAGGCCGTCAACGTCAAGCGCACGGGTATCCATGATGCCCTCTTCACGAAGGTAGGACTGAGCAACGTCACAACCAAACCAGACAGGCAGGTTGTCCTTAAGCTGAGCCACAGCAAGGCGCTTGAGCTCAGGAATCTCAAGGTTGAGGTAACGAACGCCGCCACCCTCAACAACGTTGCCCAAGCGGGAAACGGTATAGGTGTGGTTGAAAGGCTTATCTGCGGTTGGTGCAGAGATGATTGAGATGTAATCATCAAGATTCATATCAACAGTCTCAGCGAAGAACTCCTGAGGGGTAAAGGTGCCAGAAAGAGCGAGGTTGTCGTCCTTATCGCGCAGGCGTGCCTCAAAAGATACAGGAGGCTGACCCAGGCAAGTTACCAGCAGCGTGTAGACGTCCTCCATCATCTCTTTCTTCATCTCGCGCAGAGACTCGAGGGACTCGCCAGCTGTTGCGGTCTCACGAAGACGCTTTGCAGCACTACGAAGATAGCGGGTAAGGTATGCGTCCATCTCGTGGGTGTTGCAGGAGTTAGCAGTCTCTGGCATAGCGCTCTTTGGAACTACACCGTACTTCTTTACGAGGCTCTTAAACATATCCCACTGGCCACCGTCGCCAATTGGGTCGGTAAGCAGGAAGGATACAAGACGGCCATTTAGAGGCTCATCAAGGGTATCCAGAATGTTCTCAAGGAACCAGTTGGACTTCTCCATCTTGTCCCAAAACAGTGGATATGCCTGGGAAAGCTCAAAAGTGGAGAGGTTGTATTTCTTGATGATGCGGTATCTAAACGTATTGAGCGATGCAAACATCCAGCAACGACCAGAGCGCTTCTGGTTAGTGCGGTCACCCTGCTTTACCTCAACATCAAAGGTAAGAGGATTAAGGGCAACGCCCTCTGGCACACGAGCTGCTTTTCTAACACCAGCGCTGGTAGCAGCATTCTTAGCTACTGTGTGAGCGCGGTCGGACTCAAAGTTCTTCTGAGCCGCTGTAATGTCGTCAAAGGAAATGCTTTTCATCTGATCCATGTGATCTCCTTAACTGGAATAGGTAATACAAAAACTATATTCCCAATTAAGGTGTCCCTAGTCTAAGAGTTACCAGTTTGAAACTTTTATTTTGAGAAATTTTTTGAGCAGGTGGTCCACGCCAATTAAGAGAGATTTTGTGACGTTATGAAATTGGCGAGAAAATATTTTCATCCAATTTACCAGCGGCAATAGAAGTATTAGCACATAGAACATATGTTTGTATTAGTAGTTATTGTCCGGCGAATCGGCTACACTATACAAAGAAATTAAGAGCCCTTGGTAAAAGAACAAATTTTGAAGCACAAAGAGAAGAGCGTTGAAAAAGATGGCATTTGTTCACCTCCACAACCACTCAGATTTTTCCATTCTTGATGGAGCTAGTCGTGTCCCAGACATGGTTAGTAAAGCTGTAGAGTTTGGTATGCCAGCACTTGCTCTTACTGACCATGGGTATCTCTTTGGAATTCCAGATTTTGACCTTGCATGCCGCAAGTACAATGAGGCGCTTAAAGACTTTGGCCAGTGGTGCCATGATGTGGAATGTTTTGAAAAGGGCTGGGATCTAGAAGAGCCTCCTGTAGATGATCCCAATGCTGGTGAGCATGATAAGGTTCATGCTCAGTGGGCTTCTGACGTTCAAATTTGGAATCAAACACATGATATTGAGGCCGTAAAGGCCAATAAACCATCTCCACTCATTAAGCCAATTTTTGGCTGTGAAGCTTATTTCATTCTTGATGATTGTATTGAGAAGGGTACTAAGCAGGTACGGTATCACCTTATCCTGCTTGCTAAAAATGAGACCGGTTATGTCAACCTGATGAAGATGATGTCAGAGGCTGGCTCAAAAGATATGTTCTATTACAAACCACGTACTACGCTTGAGATGCTCAAGCGTTATCACGAGGGAATTATCTGCACTTCAGCTTGTGTTTCTGGCATCATTCCTCGTATGTTGTTTGAAGGTCGTCCAGAAGAAGCAGAGCGTTGGGCAAAAATCTATCAAGATATCTTTGGAGATGATTTCTACCTAGAGATTCAAGACCACGGTTTGTCTGATCCAAGCTGGGGCGGCTATACCGATAGAACCCTTGCTGAGCGTATTGTAAAGATGGGTCATGACCTTGGTATTAAGGTAGTTGCTACCAACGATAACCACTATCTCACTAAAGAGGATGCAAGCGTTCAAGATATTGCTTCCTGCATTGGCTCGGGCGCTCGTGTTGATGATGAGAACCGCAAGCGCATGACAGGCAGCGAGTTCTACCTTAAGAATGAGCAAGAAATGCGCCAGATCTTCTCGTGGTGTCCAGAAGCTATCGAGAACACCATTGAGGTTGCAAATAAGTGCAACTATGAGCTGGATTGGACCCATATGTATCTGCCAAAGTTCCCAGACTTGGCAGAGGGGGAGACCTCAGAGGAACGCTTTAGAAAAGAGTGCGAGCTTGGTCTTGCAAGACGTTATGGAGATGATTGGCAAAACGTTGTTATCAATGAGATTAACGTTAAAGACCGTTTTGAGTATGAATATGACATCATCTGCAAAAAGGGCTTTGCAGATTACTTCTTAATTGTTCAGGAGTATGTTCGCTGGGCAAAAGAGAATGGTATTGGCGTAGGCCCTGGTCGTGGTTCTGCAGCAGGCGCTATTGTTGCATACGCTATGGATATTACCTCGTTTGACCCTCTTGAGAATGGCCTCATGTTTGAGAGGTTTTTGTCTCCGCAGCGTTCAGAGATGCCAGATATTGATATGGACTTCGACGATGAGCGTCGTCTTGAGGTTGTTGAGCACGTCCGTCAGATTTATGGATCTGAGCGTGTTTCTCACGTTATTACGTATTCAACCATCAAGGCAAAACAGGCAATAAATGACGCGTGCCGCGTTCTGGGTTACCCCGTTTATATGGGTCAGCGCCTCTCTAAGATGATTCCAGGAGATCCTAACGCTCACCTTAAGTTTGTTCTTCATAAGGCTCAAGAAGGCCAAAAAGGCGCTGATCAGTATTCTGCTGATTTTGAAGATGCGTACGAGAATGACCCTGATGCGAGAAGAATCATTGATGCTGCTCTGTCTATTGAGGGCTTGCATCGTGGTGAGGGTGTGCATGCTTGTGCAGTTTTGATTGCTCCTACGCCTGTAAATGACCACGTTCCTACCAAGGTAGATACCAAGGGCGGCGTAGAGATTACGCAGTATGAGGGCCACTCTGTTGCAGACATGGGCCTTCTTAAGATGGACTTCTTGGGATTAAGAACTCTAACGGTTATTTCTCGTGCAATCAAAAACGTGAAGGATAACTACGGTATTGATATCGATGTAGATAACATTCCGTTTACTGATCCAGAAATTTATAGACTTCTTAGAGAAGGTAGAACTGCTGGCGTTTTCCAGGTTGAGTCTGCAGGTATGACTGCAACCATTAAGGGTATGAGGCCAACAGAATATAAGCATATCGTCGCACTTATCGCCTTGTATCGTCCTGGTCCTCTTAACGCAGGTATGGTTACCAGCTATATCAACCGTATGAACGGTAGAGAAGAAGTCAAAGATTACGATCCACGTCTTCACGATATCTTGGAAGAAACCTACGGAACCATGGTCTACCAAGAGCAGGTTATGCAGATTTCTATGAAGATGTCTGGTTTTACCGCAGGCGAGTCTGACAAGGTCAGAAAAGCAGTAGCAAAAAAGAAGATCAAACTCATGCAGGAAGTTGTCCAGCACTGGGATGACGGTACTGATGAGACCATGGAGGCTCACTGGAAAAACGGCGCAGTTCGTAATGGATTTGATCGTTCGGTTGCAGAAAGCATTTGGGACGATGTTCTTGAGTTCGCATCTTATGCATTCAACAAGTCTCACTCTGCTGGCTATGCAATTCTTGTTATGCAGACCGCATGGATTAAAGCGCATTATCCACATGAGTTTATGGCAGCAGTTCTTACCTCGTACATGGGCAAGACAGATAAGATTGTTCACTACGTAAGCGCATGCCGTCATGAGGGCATCAAGATTCTTCCGCCAGATATTAACGAGTCCGGTAAAGACTTTACGGCTACTAAAGAGGGTATTCGTTTTGGCTTTGCAGGAATCCGTGGCGTAGGAGCCGGTGTTGGTGAAGCTATTATGCTTGAGCGCCAAAAAGGCGGTCCTTTTGCCAATATCCACGATTTTGTCGATCGTGTTGACGCAAGTCAGGCAAAGCGCAACGTTGTTGAAGCTCTTATCAAGGCAGGAGCTTTTGACTCAACAGGCTATACCCGTATGCAGATGATGAGTTTTGTGGATAAGAACAACCCACAAAACATTATCGATGCTGCTACTAAGCGTCAAAAAGATAAGGCTGTTGGTCAGTTCTCTATGTTTGATATGTTTGCAGAGGTAGAGGGTTCTGGCTTTAGTGATAGTGTCCCAGAGCCAGACGGCGTTGAGTGGGATAGGCGATTCAAGCTTACCAAAGAGTACGAAGTTTTAGGTATTTATGTCTCTGATCATCCGCTTCGTCCATATGAGTATGCCCTCGCTAAGAGCAGAGATTATGCCCTTGCAGAAATTGAAGAGAATGTAGAGGTTCAGCTTCCTAACGGTGCTATGTCTCAGCAGTTCAAAGTTCCAGAAGGTAAACCTATTCGCTTTGCGGGCATGGTTACTAATGTTATGAAGCGCACTACTAAAAACGGCGACCCAATGGCAATTGTTACGCTTGAAGACATGGAGGGTAGCGTCACTATTGTCATGTTCCCTAAGCTCTACAAGAAGGCTGCAAGACTTCTTGCTGGAGATGTTGACCCAGAGACTGGTGAGAGCCAGAGCGACATCTTCATTTCTGTTCTTGGAAAGCTTGAGCGCTCTGATAGAGGAGACCAGGTTATTGCTCAAGAAGTTAATCCTATTGAGCTTAACAGTGCTAACAACACACCAAAGACACTCGTTATTCATATGCCTGCTTCTCAACTTCAAAGACAGGCTATCGAGACACTTGGACAGATCTTCTCGCGCTATCCCGGCATGGACTGTATTGAGATTAGGGTAGAAACAGATATGGGCGATGCTATGCGCATGGAAATTCCTACCAGAATTGATGGACGTAGCATGGTTCTTTTGACCGAGCTTAAAGATTTTATTGGTCAAAGCGGATACGCACAGATTGTTTAGATTTTGTCGATTCTAAATTTGCAGGTTACTCTTAAGTAATAACTGTTACTATTTAAGTAGCACTTACTAAGAAATTCTGACATCTTCGGATGTCGTGAGAGGAGAAAAAATGATCGACGCAAAGTTTTATCGTAACAAGGAGACAGGCGCTGTTGTTTACGGTGTCGCAGGCAACGTAGAGGCAGCAGATCTTGAGCTTCTCCAGGCTGGCGTTACTGACGGTGCAGCTGAGAAGCACGTTCCATTTGTTACTCGCGAGGGCAACACCGTTACCGTCCGTGTTGGTGAGGTTGCTCATCCAATGCTCGAAGAGCACTACATTGAGTTCATCGCTCTTGTTTCTGAGAACGGCGCTCAGTTTGCACAGCTTAAGCCTGGCCAGGAGCCAGTTGCTACCTTCACTCTTGAGGAGGGTGTTGAGGCAGAGGCTTATGAGTACTGCAACCTTCACGGTCTTTGGAAGGTTTCCCTCTAAGTCTATTGACTCAACAATAAGCACTAGCTTAATAAGGTCAAACGGAGCTGCTACCTGCGGCTCCGTTTTTTCTTACTACACCTGTTTGTTTTTGGGTAAAAACAAATTAAGCACTTTATGATAGGAATGGTATGCGCATAGCAGTTGCACAAATGAATACTCAGGCCGGAGACTTCGAGTTTACCGCTCAGACCATGCTGGAATATGCTCAGAGAGCTCAACAGCAAGGTGCTGAACTAGTCATTTATCCTGCGCCAACTCTTACGGGGCTGCTAAGCGTGCCAGAGGCTGACATAGAAGGGCTTTTTGCAGACCTCTCGGAGATTATCAATTCGCTTTCAGAAAAGCTTCCAATTGCGGCCCTTATTCCTGTAGTAACAGAGTTTGATGGAAGTGCAGCGAGTGAGGCCCTTCTCGTTAGAAACGGAGCCGTAACTCCGCTGAAATTGACTGCCCAGATAGCGCACATGAGCGCTCTTGCTCGTTCTGCTAGCTCTGCACAAACATCTGGCGAGAATACCTTTGAGCTCGCAAAATTTGAAGCAGGCGGCCTTACGTTTGGTGTTGCTTTTACCTACGACGATCTTGACGCGTGGCAAGATGTCGACGACTCGTTAGATGCTGTCATTTACCTGCCGTATTTTGGCTTTGCTGTTGATGATTCATCGTCCGCCATGGGCATGGCGGTGGCAGAAAGCCGCTATCTGGGAGATGTTGAGGAGTTTGATAGCTGGCTTATCGCTGCAAACGCTGTTGGCGCCTATGGTAACCAGGTGTTTTGTGGTTCAAGCTTCTTCTTGTCTCCTTCAGGAGATTTAGTCAAACAAGCAGCCTCATTCTCAGAAGATATGGTTGTCTGCGAGGTTGACCAAGATACTATCGAAAACTTTGATAGAGAAGATACCGCGGGTGTCTATAACAGCGCGCTTACTACCTGGGGCGTATTGGCTACAGGAGTGCGAGACTACACGGTAAAGTCTGGGTTTAACGGTGCTTTTATTGCGGTTGATGGTTCGCTTAACTCACTTGTTACTCTGGCACTTGCTTCAGACGCTTTAGGTCCTATGCGTGTCCACGTACTGTTGCTTCCAAACAAAGATTCTCGAGCAACAAGCGCTGCGGAGTTGCTTACCGCAAGACTTCGGGTTAATAAAGTTACTGTGGATAGCACGGTTTTCTCGACATTGACCGATGCAAAGTTGGTGAGTGCATACGGCTATGCATACGCTGACCAGCACAATTACTTGACGCTTGAGACTGCCGATAAGACCATCCTTGCACTCAAAGGAACAGAGATTTCTAGTGCGCATTCTCTGTGGCCTCTTGGTGATATGTATCATGCAGACATTGTTGACCTTGCTAGGGTAAGAAATACCTTCTCACCAGCTATTGACCATGCAGTTCTCGAGAATATCTCTGAGGTTGTAACTGATGGGCTAGAAAATGCCGCGCCAACGCCTCAAGAACGCATTGAGTTTGTTGATTATGTGCTTACCAGCTATCTTGAGTGGAATAAAAGCATTTCTGCCATTGTGGAAGAAATGGGAAAGGTTGACGAGGTCAAAGCAATTATTTCTAGGCTTCACGCTCGCCAAAAAGACCGCAGAAACACCACTGAGGTTCTGGAAATGTCTTCAAAAAGCCTCACAAATGCCCAAATTCCACACGCATCAGTCTGGCAAGACAAAATTAGAGATACAAAGGCTTCCGAATCTGACCTGGTAGAGTCCTTGCGAAATTCTTTGCGAGAAATTCAAGGAGCTTCTATGCATCTACCTGAGTTGTCAGTTGATCCAACAGAGGCTCAGGAGGGCTTTAAGGATATGCTGGAGCTTTTAAAAGAGCTGGCACAAGAATCTGATGCACAAATTGGCATGGTTGACCCCAAAATGTGGAGAGGCCCTTTCTCAGAAAATTAGTTGCATCGTTTGCGCATACTCTGTGATAATATAGAACGAACGTTCTATATTAGGAGGTGCAATGGTAATTCTTGGAATAGACCCTGGTCTTGCTCACACTGGATGGGGAATTGTAGAGACAAGGGGTTCTGAATGCCGTGCACGCGCCTATGGATGCATAACTACAACCGCAGATGAACCAATAGATATGCGCTTGGGAAGAATCTATAACCAGATTGTTGAGGTTATAGATAAGTTTTCACCAGAAGCTCTTTCTATTGAGAGCATTTACTTTGGACAAAACGTTAAATCTGCTATTCCTACTGCACATGCTCGCGGTGCTGCTATTGTCGCTTGTTCTAAAGCAGGTCTTACGGTTGGAGAATATACTCCAATGCAGATAAAGCAAGCTGTTGTTGGTACAGGAGCTGCTGATAAACAGCAGGTTATGTATATGGTTCAAAACATATTGTGCTTGGACCATCAGCCTCATCCAGATCACGCGGCTGACGCTTTAGCTGCTGCAGTTTGTCACGCTAATCTTGTAAGAACCACCTCGCTTGGAAAGGGAAGAATACAACTATGATTGTCCAGCTTACGGGCACACTTGTATCCGTTACTCCTTCAGTTGCTGTTCTCGACGTTAATGGCGTTGGGTATGAGCTGGGTATATCAGCTTCAACAGCTGCTTCGCTTCCACAAGCGGGTGAAGCAGGCGTTACCGTTTTAACTCGTATGGTGGTCAGAGAAGATTCAATGGAACTCTTTGGTTTTGCTTCGCGAGAAGAGCGTGCGCTCTTTGATCGCTTGCGTGCAATTTCTGGAGTAGGTCCAAAACTGGCTCTTTCTGTGCTTTCTACGTTTACACCACAGCAACTTGCGGTAATTGTTGCTACTAATGATGGAAATCGTCTTAAGAGCGTTTCTGGCCTTGGTAAAAAGAAGGCAGAGCGCTTAGTAATTGAACTTTCTGATGTGTTTGCAAAAGATGCAGAGCTTAAGCAGCTTGTTGGTCTTACGTCTCCTGCAGACTTTACTGCTATTCCAAAACCTGCTGTAACCTCTGTAGAATCAGAGGCTATTGAGGCTCTTCTTGGAATGGGCTTTACTTCTCAGGAAGCAACTCTTGCTCTTGAGGGCTATGAAGAGGCTGGTGCTATTACAATTGAAGCTGCTATTGGTTATGCACTAAGGCGTTTGGGAAGTGGTAATTAATGTGGGAAGCAGATGCAGATAACCTATTTGAGTCGTCGTCTACTCCAGCTCCATTTCCAGGACACACTTCTCAGCGTGTAGTTTCTAGTGGGCTTCAGGCAGAAGACCTGGAGCAAGATAGAAACTTGCGACCAAAAACTCTTGATGAGTATCTTGGTCAGGAGCGTGTTAAATCAAATCTCCGTGTTCTTATTGAGGCAGCAAAAAGTCGTAATGAGCCGCTTGATCACGTTATTTTTTCTGGCCCTCCAGGCCTTGGCAAAACAACGCTTGCAGGTGTTTTAGCGGGAGAAATGGGCTCAAAACTTCATACAACCTCTGGCCCCGCAATTGAGCGAGCAGGAGATTTAGCAGCAATTCTCACCAATCTTGAAGAGGGAGATATCCTCTTTGTTGATGAGATTCACAGGCTTAATCACCAGGTTGAAGAAATTTTGTATCCAGCAATGGAAGATTTCTTCTTAGATATTGTTATTGGCAAAGGTCCTGCGGCAAGGTCAATCAGGCTTGATATTCCACGCTTTACTCTTGTGGCTGCAACAACAAGAACCGGACTTCTAACTGGTCCTTTGCGCGATCGTTTTGGTATTTCTTATCGTCTTGATTACTATACTGTTCCTGAGCTTCAGACTATTGTTATGCGCTCGGCAAACATCCTTGATGTAGAAGTTGATGAGCAGGGAGCTGCTGAAATTGCTTCTCGATCAAGAGGCACACCACGCTTGGCAAATCGTCTGTTAAAACGCGTACGAGATTACGCACAAGTTAAAGCTGAAGGTACTATTACCTGGCAGGTAGCCTCAGAGGCGCTTTCATTCTTTGAGATTGATGAGCTTGGTCTAGATGTAATGGACGTGCGTGTTTTACGTGCGCTTTGTGAGACGTTTAGAGGTCGTCCGGTTGGTCTCACAACCATTGCAAGCGCAGTCTCAGAGGATCCATCTACACTTGAAGATGTTTATGAGCCATATCTTTTGCAGCAAGGACTTATTATTAGAACACCTCAAGGTAGACAGGCAACGCATGCTGCATTTGATCACTTACGTATTCCTGTTCCTACTAACTAGTAGATTGGAACAAAATGCTTCAACGAGATTACATTTTGGAAGTAATCGATGACTTTACTTCAACGGTCACAGCAGGTTTGGGAAATGCTTTAGAGACTCAAACTGAAGAGTCACTCGATGGGGTAGAGGCAGCTGTTGCAGAGCTCATTGATTTGAGCCCAGAGACTGCTCTTGCGCTTTCGCCAGACTCTCTTGTAACCATGATGTTGCTCTCCGGCGTAGCTGATTCAGTTGCAGAGTATGTGGTGTATGCACTCGATAGGCTCTCTCACGTTTATGAGCAACTAGGAGACGGGGATAAGGCTGGTCTCAGAAGACAGCAGGCAGTAGCGGTTGCACAGTCCTTCTCGGTAGATCAAAACGCTACTCCAGAGCAATTTAAGGATTTTGAAGCAAAGTATTTTGCGTAACCTCATTTTATAAGCTAACAAATAAACCCCAGCTCAATATGAGTTGGGGTTTATTGCTATAGAGCTTCATGTTTATTTGGATTACCAAATAACAATCTTAGTTCCATAAGGAATGTTGTCATAAACCCACTTAGCATTCTCTGTTGCAAGACGTACGCAACCGTGGGAACCGTTGTATCCAAGCCTACCATCACGGACGGTATAACCGTCGGAGTTATAGAGAATGGAGTGAATAAGATACTCACCAGAAATGGTCGTGTAATACCAGCATCTAAAGCCAGAGCCAAAGTAAAGACCCTTGTTACCTACGGTAAATTGACCATGAGGAGTCCACATGCCTGGTGCTCCTGTAGTGCACTGCCATTCGTACCAAACAACCCAGTTGCCGTGTGAGCCCCTATATACAGCAAAGCGATTGCCGGTAGTATCAATCTGGATGAGCCAGTTAGTAGCACTGTAATAGTTCTGCGCATAACGATACATGTCGGGGTAGTAGCAAGGCTGCTCCTCCATGGCGCCATCAGCAGCTGACCAATACAGTTTTCCACCCCAGGATACATAACCAGTTTGCATGGAACCATTATTACTGAGATAGTAGTCCTTGCCGTTATCTTTAATCCATCCGGTTTTCATCTTGCCGTCAGAATCAAGGAAGTACCAACTGCCCTTCGAATTAATCCAACCAGTTTGTTTTTCTCCATTGGAACTAAAATAATACCAAGTTCCATGAATATTAAGCCATCCATCTGCTGGTGCACCATTAGAAAGATAGTAAAAATCTTTATTGTTTTCTTTTATCCAACCTGTCTTAATTTTATGGTCAGCTCCAACATTAATGGTCAATCCTGGAAGATGTACCGTTCCTGTTGGCTGTGAACCGTCATCTGTAGAGAAGACTCCTTCGGGAGAAATGAATCCAGTCAGCACTCCATCTGGACCTGCCCAACGTTTTACGCCATTTGAAAGAGTAACCCATTCATTTTTTGCTAGACCATAGCTTTTATCAAAGTAGTAATTCTTTCCATCAATTGAATGCTCACCAATATAAGCAGCGTGATCAATGGAGTTCGGATTAAAATACCAGGTCTTATTGCCAGGAGTAGTAAACCATCCAGAGACAAGCGCGCCGCTAGATTGAGCCCAGGACAAATTTCCGTCTGGTAGGGACACCCAATTACTTGAAGTCATACCAGCATTTTCATCAACGTAATATGAACCGCTAGGAAGTTGGAAAAGTCCAGTTTTCATGCGATGAATTGAGTCTTCTGGATCGAAGTAAAACCATTTACCATTTGGGAAATGTTTCCAACCTGAATAGAATGAGCCATACGTATCTACCCAAGACCATGAACCATCATCATTGTGAATCCAACTATTTCTAAGGATTCCATAGTTTTCATCGAAATGATAATATGTGCCGTCAATTTCGACGTTGCCAATAAGCGCTGGATGCTGTGGAACAGATGGATCAAAGTACCAAGTTCTACCATTTGGTGTGTTAAACCAACCAGAGGCAAGAGCGCCATTTTTTTGAGCCCAAGCCCACTCACGAGTTGGTAGTTGAATCCAACTGTTAGAAATCATACCTGCATATTCATCAATGTAATATGAGGTACCAGAAACCTGAATTGTTCCAATTAACATACGATGACGAGGTTCTTCTGGATCAAAATAGAACCACTTGCCGTTAGGCATATGCTTCCATCCAGAATAGTAAGTACCATCTTCAGTTGCCCATGACCAAGAACTTGCCGAACGATATACCCATCCATTTGTTACAAGTCCGTTTGTTGAATCAAAGTAATAAAACTTACCATCAATTTCAACTTCACCGAAGATTGCCTTATGCTGCGGGTCAGTTGGATCAAAATACCAAGTTTTTCCATTAGGTGTTGTGTACAAACCCTTGACTGCATTACCGCTAGCATCTACATAGTGCCAGCCAGAATCATCTTTAATCCACTGGCTTGTGACAAGTGTTCCATCTTCTTTGTAATAGTGGAATTGGCCGTTTTCTTGTCTCCATCCAGAAGACTGAGGGGTTGGCGAAGTATTCTCTGTTGGAACAGCAGGTGTCTGGTCTGTTGTTGGAGTTGTTGTTGGTGCTGCAGGTGAGGTAGGCTGAGAGTTTTCAGGTGCTGTAGGAGAAGTATTTTCAGATGTTGCAGTAGTTTCAGTTGTTACAGCAGGAGCATTTACTGCGGATGTATCAGCAGTCTCTGCAAAAGCAGGAGCAGCGTGGAGTCCGCAAAGTAGAGCT
Organism: Atopobium sp. ICM42b; assembly: GCA_000564995.1. Lineage (GTDB taxonomy): Bacteria > Actinomycetota > Coriobacteriia > Coriobacteriales > Atopobiaceae > Lancefieldella. The sequence continues at coordinate 10,845 of JDFH01000025.1, read as the reverse complement.
GTACTCAACGAAGCAATCGCAATAAGCTTCTGTGTAGAAGGTCTGTAGGAAAAACGCATCTTCTTCTCCATTGTTTTAACTCCAATAAATCCAGGTAATAAAGAGCAGTTCAAACTAATTTAGTGCTTATATGAGGTAAGCACTCCATCTGGTCCAGCCCAGCGTCTTACGCCATCGGAACGGGTAATCCATTGATTGCGAGCAAGACCATATCCTGCGTCAAAGTAATAGTCTTTACCATCAATAGTGTGTTCTCCAGTATAAGCAGGATGGCTTGGCTTTGCTGGGTCAAAGTACCAAGTCTTGCCATTTGGTGTGGTATACCATCCTGAAGCAAATGCGCCACTTGACTGTGCCCATGCCCAACCGCCTTCTGGGAGCTGTACCCAATTATTAGCAGTCATTCCAGCAGACTCATCAATATAATAAGTTCCACTAGAAGTTTGGATGACACCTACAAGCATACGGTGATAAGGGTCTTTTGGATCAAAGTAGAACCACTTGCCATTAGGCATATGCTTCCAGCCTGATTGAAGCGCCCCACTCTCTCCAGCCCAAGACCAAGAACCATCAGCTCTATGAATCCATCCATTTTTCAGAAGACCATAGCCTGAATCAAAATAATATGATTGACCGTTAATTTCAGTCTCACCAATTATTGCAGGATGCTGCGGATCTGATGGATCAAAATACCAAGTTTTGCCATTAGGCGTGGTGTACCAACCAGAAGCAAATGCACCGCTCGACTGTGCCCAAGCCCAACCGCCATTAGGGAGCTGTACCCAACTGTTAGCGGTCATTCCATTATTTACGTCAACGTAATAAGTTCCGCTGGAAATAGTGAAGACACCTTTCTTAAGCACAGGGAAGCTGTAAGTAGTGTAGACAAAATCCTTATTAATCATAGGGAATTCTGTTTCACCAAAATAGAACCACTTACCATTTGGCATGTGTTTCCAGCCAGAATAAACAGAGCCTACTGTTTCAATCCAAGCCCATTCACCATCATCACCACCACCGATCCAACCATGGGTAACAAGGCCATTGCTGTAATCAAAGAAATAATATTTATCATCAATATCTATTCCGCCCATTACTACTTCATTGGAATGTTTTGGGTCGGCATACCAAGTTTTGCCATCTGGAGTTTTAAACCAGCCAGAGACAGCAGCGCCATCTGGACCAGCCCAGTACCAAGCTTCTACACCGTGGCCCATATTTACCCAAGAATTTCGTAAAAGTCCTGTCGAAGTATCAAAGAAGTACAGCTTTCCATCGACCGGAGCTGATTTAGCAATAACCGGAGGACCCGACCTAAAATCTCTAGTTAAATACCAGGTTTTACCATTAGGATCAGTAAACCATCCTTCAATAAAACGCCCATCAGCTCCGGCCCAGCTCCAACCTTTATCTGTTTTAACCCAATTGTTTTTTATCAAGCCGTTATCTTTATCTACGTAGTAGTAAACATATTGATTATCAGGCGTTTTTTGGTCAAAATAAATTAATCCGTATCGAGCGTATGGAAAAAAATTTGAATTAAAATACCAGGTTTTACCATCAGGCGTAGTATAGAAACCAGATGCTGCAGCTCCAGTTTCATCTACATAATATTTATCATCGCCATAAGTAATCCACTGACTTTTTAGAATAGTTCCATCTTCAGTATAAAAATATACCTTTCCATCAACTTCTTTCAATTTTGGATAATTGGATTTAGAAATTGATTCAGGGGCACTTACTGTGGATGTATCAGTAGTTTCTGCAAGAGCAGGAGCAGCGTGGAGTCCACAAAGTAGAGCTGCACTCAACGAAGCAACTGCAATAAGCTTTTGCATTGAAGGCCTGCTGGACGAACATGTCTTCTTTTTCATTGGCATATCCTTTTTTGAAGGGATAACTTTCTATATAAATAATAGTTTGATATGCCTGTTATTGTTCTCGTAAATTAATCCTATACAAATTCTCTATCTTCTATGAAAAAATGCTCAACTAATGAGATAAAAATCGTTTAATAGCAGATATATCCATAAATAAATGCTGGAAAACAGCTTGATTACCTGTGGCTCTTCCGGTAGATGGTGTAAAAACCTCCATGAGTGGTTTCTCGCCACATAAGTTGTTGATTAAGGTTATTATATTCCACGTGACGAAACGTCACGGTATCGCGCTCCACAGGCGCAGTTTTGCCCTGCGGGGCTAAGAAAGAAAGGCACGAAATGGCTCAGGGTACTGTAAAGTGGTTTAATCCAGACAAGGGTTACGGCTTCATCTCTCGTGAGGATGGCGACGATTTGTTCGTACACTTCTCCGAGATTCAGATGGACGGATTCAAGACTCTCGATGAGGGTCAGCCTGTCGAGTTTGAGATTACCACTGGCCAGAACGGTAAGCTCCAGGCTTCTAGCGTCCACAAGATCTAGTACTTGCGAACACTACCATCAAAAGGAGACCTTCGGGTCTCCTTTTTTGTTACATCGCTATTTTTACAGTTACAGTAACCAAGAGCTTTAATACCAGTGCTTGATGGTAAGGTCAGCAAGTTCAGAGAGTTTCTCGATATCTTGATGCTCATCATCACAATTAACAGCACAGGTGATAAGGCCAACAGAATTTCCTGTCTGAAGAGCCAGTGGGATGTCTTCAAACAGAATTGTTTTCTCGGCTGGAGCATTAAGGCGTTTAAGGACCTCAAGATACAGATGAGGTTCATCTTTTGCAGATCCAACATCTGCTGCAAACACCTGAGTATCAAACAGAGTGGATAGATGTAAACGAGGCTCAAGAAGAGCAAGAAGCTCCGGCTCGTTGACAGTTGCCAATGCAGTAGGGATGTCTTTTTCTTGTAGCTTGCCAATAAAATCAACAACACCAGGTCTAAGCTGCACGGAGTTTACAAAGAAGCTTTTACTAAGCTCTTTCCACTCGGCAACAATTTCTTCTGGATCTTCCTTTAGCCCATAGGTGGCAATTGCCCATTCGGCTCCCCTTTCAAATCCAAGAGGGGAGAGAATCTTGCCAATTTCTGGAGTGTAAGGGATTCCTCGCGACTCAAAAAACTTCTGGTCAACAAGCTTCCAAATATGGTGCGTATGAGCAATAGTGCCATCAAAATCAAAGATTGCTGCTTCAAAATCGGTTGCAAGAATATCTTCGAGTGTCGAGAAAATCACAGAGTTCCAATCAAGTTGCGGTGAGCTTGTGTTTTTTATTGTTGACGTGCCAGTCTAGTGTAAACTTTTAGCAAGTATGAAGAGGAGTAAACCAATACTTTTCGGAGGACCGCATGAAACGCAGCTTATTTAATACTCGCGGTAAATTGCTTGCTGTTTTGTTCTTTATTGTCGCAGCATTGTTTGCAACAACAGTTCAAAACGCATATGCAACTACCTACACAACTATGGATGCCCAAGGAAACATTATCCAGAGTGAATCACTAAAAGATGCCGTAGCACTTGCTCGTGCAACTGGCAGACCTATTGCGCTTGACCCAGGTCACAGTGATGGCCTTGAAGGCAGAGATCCAGGTGCTACCTACTTTGGACTCAAAGAGGGAGATCTGGCTTGGGCAACTGCCATGTACGCCAAGAAGTATCTGGAAAAATGGGGTGTACAGGTTGTTGTTGTTCGTGGAGAACACGAGGATCCATCGATCAAGACGCGCGTACAGCGTGCTGTTGATGCAAACGCTTGTGCCATCATCTCGCTTCACTACAATGCCGGCCCTGCATCTGCAACTGGCTCAGAGGTACTTGTTCCTCATAAGGTAAGCTACAACTATGACCTTTATCTCTCCGGTCAAATTTTTGCCGGTAAGGTTAACTATTACCTCAGAAATAAAGTTGGTATTGTTACCCGCGGTGACGGTGCAACAGAACGTGGCTACAACGACCAATACGGAACAGACTATTACGAGAACGGCGACGAGTCCGATTATTACGGTATTGTTCGCTATGCTCGTCAAAAGGGAATTCTTGGCGTAATTATTGAGCATCAATTCATCTCTAATCCAGCACATGCCGCTGAGTTTAAAGACCTTGGCGATAATTCCAAGGTTGACTACATTGGCTGGGCAGATGCATGGGCAATTTGGGAAATGTATAGCTCTGATACCTGGTGGAGCATGAGCAGTGTTTCAGTAGCTCAAAAGGATAACGATGTCACTTTAAAGCCAGTTCTTACTGGCGTAGTTACTGACGCAACATTTACTTACAGCTATGTTGGTCCAGACGGAACAAAGGTAACGATTGCATCTAATACAACGGCAACTTCGTCTACCTTTACGCTTCCTGCTAGCGGCCGTTACACCCTGTATATCACAGCAAGATCTTCTGATGGTCAAGAAGTAACCCGTCAGACAAATTATGACGCTAAGATTAAAGAATCCTATGGCTGGCGCAGAGCTGCTGAAGGATGGATGTATTCTGATGACAACGGCACTGCTTACGTAAGCAGATGGCTTAAAGACGATGATGGCTGGCATTATTTTGATGCTAGGGGAATTGCTGTTTCTGGCTGGTTTACTACGCCAAATGGTAAAGTTTGGTACTTTGACGCAGCTGCAACTCATAACGCTGCCGCTCTTGGCCAGAGGACCATTTCAGGCAAGTCTTATTACTTTGATGAAGTAAATGGCCTTGTAAAGAATAATTGGATTCACTGGCCTGACGATTCTTGGTCATGGGCAACAGAAGACGGCTCATTGCAAGCCGGTTGGAAACGTATTCCTAACGGTAAATGGTTCTACTTTGATAGTAATAACAACTATCGAGCCACCTTTGGCTTAATGTCTGATGGCTATCAGAAATACTATATTGATGTTGATCATGGTCTTATTTCTGGCGGCTGGATTAGCCTTGCTGATGGCAATTGGGCATGGGCAAATTCAGATGGCTCTCTTTATGTTGGCTGGAAGCATATGTCCAATGGTAAGTGGTTCTACTTTGATGAGAATGCAACTTACCCACTTATGAAGACCGGCGTTTTTTCTACTTCTAGTGGCTCGTATTATGTTGATGTAAACAATGGTATGACCTCTAATGGTTGGGTTGCCTTGCCTAACAATATTTGGGCATGGGCTCAATCAAGTGGCGCCTTAGCCTCTGGTTGGTTTAATACTCCAAATGGCAAGACCTGGTACTTTGATCCAACTACTACTGAGCACGGCGCCCTCTTTGGTCTGCAATCAATCAATGGCTCATATTATTATTTCGACGAGAATAATGGTCTGCTCCGTAACCAAGACATCACGCTTTCAGATGGCCGTGTTGTACATGCAGATACATACGGTGTTCTTAACATTAAGCCTACTGATACCAATAACGGTAGAGGTGGAAACGTTGACGGCAATAATGGTGGAGATAATAGAGACGCTAACAACACTCCAGCTGATGACGGTTCTCCAATTGAGCCAACTCGCGGTAATTTCTCTGATCGCACCAGCATTCTTGGAGCACCTCTTGTCACTAAAGAGGACCTTCAGCGAGATTTCAACAATCGCGTAGGTTCTGCTTATCCAGCTGTCTATGCCGAGAAGGGCGCTGCAACAGGGACCGATTTTGTAAACCAGCTATGGCAGGCTGCCATTGACGAGGGAGTTCGTCCAGAACTTCTCTATGCACAGGTCATGATTGAGACAGGTAACCTTCGCTTTGGTGGCGATGTCCTTCCTGAGCAGTGCAACTTTGGTGGTATGGGTGCAACTGGAGACGGAAAGCGTGGACTCTCATTTGATACCGTTCTTAAGGGACTACGTGCACAGGCTTTGCACCTTCGTGCATACGCAGGCTATGAGCCACTGACCGTTGATCCAAGCGAAGCACAAAAGGTTGACCCACGCTACGGAGCATGGATTCTTGCTAGGAAGGCAAACATTATCCGCAAGCTTGCTGGAACGTGGGCAATGGACAAGAACTATGCTGTAAAGCTTGTTCGCGTAATGAATGAGCTGTAAAAGCCACAGCACATTGTGCAAAAGGAGTTCCGAGAAATGATGTGACCCCCAAAAGTTAGACTTTTATAGCGTAGCAGTTTATATGACTGCTACGCTATTTTTATGCAGCCAAGAGTCTAAGCCTGTATTGTACTGGACTTAGCCATCCTAGTTTTTCTTTAATTCTTTGTTCGTTGTAATACTTTATGTATCGTTCGATTTCTGACTTTAGCTCATCGTAGCTATAGTAAATAACGCCATAATAGATTTCTTGTTTAAGCAATCCAAAGAAGTTCTCCATAACGGAATTATCATGACAGTTTCCCTTACGAGACATACTTTGAAAGATTCTTTCTTCCTTAAGACGGTGAGAGTATGCTTTCATTTGATAAGCCCAGCCTTGATCTGAGTGGAAAGTTCTTCTGTATTTGCAATCGGATGTTATTTCAATAGCCTGTCCCAATGCATCCATAACATTTTTTGCTGAAGGGTGTCTGTCAATTCCATAGCTAATAATTTCACCATTACACATATCCATGAATGGATCTAGATAAAGCTTATGCATTGTCATGTGACCTTTAGCAGTAATCTCATAATACTTAAACTCTGTAGTATCTGTTGTAATCTTCTGATGTGGTATATAGGTATTAAATCGTCTCCTTATGCGATTAGGAGCAACCGTTCCAACTTTACCTTTATACGAACTGTATTTACGGCTTTTTCGAATGAAAGAAGTAACCTGTAGACCAAGCTTCTGCATTATACGTTGTACTTTCTTTTTGTTTACACAGTAGCCTTGATTTTGTAATTCTCCAGCCACTCGACGATAGCCATAATCCTTGTGAGTCTCTCTGATTTGAAGAATCTTCTCTTCAACTTCTTTGTCAGGGTTTTCTCTATCGAATCTTTTCTGCCAGTACATATATGTTGCTTTAGGCATACTTATATAAGAGAGAAGGTCTTTTAGTTTGAATTCTCCTCGGAGGCTATTGATGACGAGCGCCTTTCTCTCATTTTTGCCTCGTCCTCTAAACGCAGCCTCCTCAGTTCTTTTAAAAAGGCATTTTCAATTCTTAGCTTAAGCAGTTCATCTTCTAATTCTCTAATATGTTCTGCACTGGTATCAACTATTCTTTCTTCTGCTTTCTGAGCTTTACTATCTATCTTAGGTTTATCCAATGTTTTCTTTCGACCTTTCCTGTGAGATTTTAAAGCGTCAGGACCGGCAGCACGAAAGTGATTAACCCAGTTAGCAATCATGCTCGGATTGTTTATACCTTCTTGAATTGCCAAGTCTTGATATGAAATTTCACTTGATAGATATAGTTCTACAACAGAAATCTTCTTCTCGAAAGAGTATTTTGTTTGTTTACGAGACCGCATTAATCCTTCATCACCGAACGCATTGTATGCATTAATCCATTTGCGTAGTTGTGAGTTAGAACCAAGTCCATATTTTTTAGAAAGATATGGCATTCCACCTTTGCCATCCAAATATTCTAAAACGACTTTCTTCTTGAATTCAAAACTATGTTTTGCCATAAAAAATACCGACCTCCTAATCGTTAGATTTTGGTCTAACTTTTGGGGGTCGGTACAAAATCGGAACTCCTTTTTATGCCAATTCTTTGTGAGTTTGAGTTGAGTTATCTTATCTGTCAGGCTCTCCTTCAATGGAGTTGAGCATGTCAAAGTAGACGTCGTCTTTGGTCATAATACCAAGGTTCATCATGAAGTTCTTAGCCACACTAAAAAGCTCTGCATCAAGCGAGGCTCGCGTACCATCCAAGAAAATAGTAGAGACTTCATCTGTTGGAGCAATAGGAATTTGATTTTCTATGAGCGTGGCGTAAATCTCATCATCGTTCATATCTTCGCAGCTAAACTCAGGCTCACTTTGCGCGAGAATTGCTGTCTCGGTACCAATAATAAATGTAGCTCCTGGTAAGAACTTAAGAGCAAACTGATAACAGGCTTGGGCGGCTTTCAGATGCCTGAGTCTCCATTGGAAGAATGCCATGCGATAGTAGCCAAACCCAATACTCTCGGGGTCATGCGCAAGTAGCAGGAGCTTCTTGAGTTCATCTGCTGCAGCTGTAATATCTAGCGACTCTTCAAGACAGTGGGAGAGGTGTAGCCTTGCACTCATGCTAAGAGGAGCAATCTCAACAGCCCTTCTCGCGTGCTGGAGAGCATTTTGAGTTTGTCCTTGGAGCGTCTGAGCAATAGATATCAGAAGGTGCGCCTCAAAGTAAGACATAGGAGCTAGACGAGTGTTTTTCTCGGGATTAGAGAGAATTCTGTTGTAAAGTACGCGATCAACGTAGTTCATAAAGACGCGCCACTGGGTAGTGTCTGTGTCTGTGTAGGTGTTATTGCCATCAACGGAGTCCAGCGCTTCACGTAGGAGCAGTTCTGCATCTTGATAGTTTTTCTCGCCAATAAGGCGCTGGGCCTTAGTAACCGCCAAGGAAAGAACGCCTCCGTCAACAAACTCTTCTGAAATAGCCTCAAAGTCATCTTCTGCAAGCGTGCCCTTAATAAAGCGAGAAACCACGCGTTCTCCCGCTGCTCGCACCGTAGGATCGGTAGAGTTTGCGGTATACGACAAGATGGTGCGGACGTTTTCTTCTGTAGAAGAAGAGAGGTTGCGCAAAATTTTGGTGATAATTTCTTCTCGCGCCTGACCTTCATCAATAGAAAGCCCCGACACTTCATCGGTACCTAATGCATGAGCTGCGACGCTATCAAGGCGTTTTTGAGACGATTCAACAAAATCGTATCTACTGGGTGGGCAGAAAATCTCATCATCTAAGGTAAAGAGTGGATGAACCGCATGAAGAATGCCATCTGCCTCGTCAATTTGCGCGTTCCAGAGCTGATAGACAGAAAGCGGATTAGTCTCTTCTGTAATGTTTGTATCTTCAAATTGCTTACGAGTAATGTGGAACGAGAAAAGACAAGCATGTAGCTTGTTTGTATTGCATATGCCAGAGAGCCATACCTCGTTAATCCTCTTCGAGCTTCTAAAAGCACTTGCGGTGATGAGCATACCAAGGTGTAAGTTGTAAACAGTTGCCGCACGGCTGAGGTCATCAAAGGTTGCTTCTTTGACACTTCCATCTGCGCCAAGAAAGCTTCTTGGGAATTGCTCTGGAAGGGCCAGGTGTACCCTAAAGGCGGCAATTCCCTTGTGTACGTTGGTCCTAAACTCTGTGACAAGACGCTGAGATAGACGCAGGCTTTCAATGTGTAGAGAGATGGCTTTGCGGACAACCCATTCGCCATCTTCTTGGGTGCTTTGAGTGGTGGCGCAGCGGGGGCGAGATTGCTTCATCATGGTAGAAACAATCTTTTTTTCAAAAGCAAGTAGGTCAAGCTCAGATGCCATATTTGCATCAAGAAAGTATCGCTCTGCAAAGAGGGCAGTGTTCAGTGCGCTTTCAATAGTAAGGAGCTGAATCTTCTGTTCAAAGGAAAGTGTTTTTTGATTAGCACGCAGATAAAAGAGGCCATTGGTACGCAGACGTACCACACGGCAGGGAATAGTGATATCTTGCACGCCAAGGACGCCGGCATCTTTTAGTCTCTGAGCTAAATGCAGTTCAAAATCACTTGGCGGGATGGCAACAGATCCACCTTTTCGGTGAGAATCTTTTTCACGCAAAAACGCTGTAGTCACAAAATGTTTGAGCACTTCTAGAGGGGTGGTCGACTCCGTAAGTGTAAGAGAAAGCGCTTCAATATTGAGCTTTGTATGCCAACCAGTCTGATCAATAGAACCAACATGTTGATTATTTTGAACAGTGTCTAGAGACTCATCAGGCAGAACGTCTGTATTGACGAGAGACGGATAGAGTTTTCCAAGCCTGTTTCTTCCAGGTTGCTTAGCTTCTGGATTATTTTCCTGACGAGTCATCATACACCTCCCAAGTTAGGCATACTGATTCATCTATAGTTAACTATATACCTTTGCTGGTGTACGACATTTCAGCTGTCAATAGTTAATTCGGCAGGCGAGAAGAAAATGTCATTGACTGGTTAGTTTTGCGCCATGAACGGTATACTCACATACGTAGATGATTGGATTGACATGGCAATAATGCAAAACGCAACTGATACAAATAAATCGCTGGTAGCTTCTGATGTAATTTCAGATCTGCAGAAACGTTCGCTTATTATTTTTGATTTTGATGGGACTATGGCAGACACGTTGCCCACCATTGTTTCTACCGCAAAGATGGCAATGACAGACTGCGGCCATACAGACTTTATCGAATCAGATCTTAAAAAGCTTGTAGGGCCACCGTTTCCTTATGCGTTTGAGCTGGTCTTTGGCTTAAGCCATGAGGATGCTGTTACGGTTACTAAACGTTACCGTGAGCTTTATGTAACTACAGGAAAATGGCCACTCTTTGAGGGTATGAGAGACCTCATCGATGACCTTCATGCCGCAGGTAAAAAGGTTGCGGTGGCAAGCTCAAAGAATCAGCCTATGCTTGAAATGGGCCTTAGGGATAACAACCTTATTGGTGTTCTTGATACCTATGCTGGAAGAATAGATGAGGCAGCAACTGATAAAATCACTGCTATCGCTCACGTTATGCTCCAGCTTGGCTTTAATGCTTCTGAAAGCGTTATGATAGGGGACCGCCGTTTTGATATGGAAGCAGCATTCCCAAATCAGATTCCATGTATTGGTGTTTTGTATGGAAAAACCACCAACAAACAGGAACTTATTGATGCAGGTGCAGTTGCAATTGTAGATACCGTAGAAGATTTACACCACGTTCTTCTCGCCTAAGAATCGTTACATACACAAAAAACGCCTTATCGCTAAGATGTGAACTACCTCCCATTTCTTGGACATAAGAAATGGGAGTCAGTTCAAAACACACCTAAGTCAGATAATC
>JDFH01000024.1 GCA_000564995.1 Atopobium sp. ICM42b | reverse complement strand
AAGGCTCGGTGTGCTAGCTGCCTACTATCTTGATTAAGAACATGTCGATTCTTCAGCAGAACCTACCAAAGCTACGCTATTTTGTTCGCCAGGCCTAAAAGTCGACGCTAACACGCTGCAGAATCATAATCACCCGCATATGAACTGCCTCCCATTTCTTATGTCCAAGAAATGGGAGGCAGTTCAATCGGAGGCTCTTTTTAGTTGCATGTTTTATGCGCTTGCGACTCAGTGCATGCCGTGGTCGTGTTCACCGTGCGTGTGCTCGCCGTGCGCGTGCTCGCCGTGCCCGTGTGTGTGCTCGCCGTACTCGTGCGCGTGCTCGCCGTGGTCGTGCTCGCCGTGGCCGTGCTCGTGCGCGTGCGCGTGTCCCTCGTGGTCATGCTCGTGCGCGTGCTCACCGTGCTCGTGCTCGCAGTGTCCGTGCTCGTGATCGCAATGTTCGTGCTCGCAGTATCCGTGCTCGTGGTCGCAGTGCGAGTGATCGTGCTCGTCAGCCAAGTCCGACTGCTCGTGCCAGAACGCCGGCACAAACACCTCACGAAGTCCATGACGCAGCAGGTCGCGGCCGATAAACACGCACCTGGATTCTTCCTGAGGCTCATCGCCCGTAATCGCCCATGCGCGCTCTACCAGGTCAAACTTGACCCACTGATTGCCGCACGGCAACGTTCCTTTTGCGCGCGCAAGCTTTCCAAAAACGCCAGCCGACGCTGCGTCCAAAAGCCAAATCAAGTGCGTTGGACTTGGAAGCTCTGCGTGAGTCAGCGCCATAGTCTCCAGGTCAGGCCCCTCGTCCTTCTCGCTAGCTGAATCTTTAAGAACAGAACCGTCAAGCGCACGAGTCAAAAGACCATTCCACCACTCATCAGGAATATCAGCATATGAAGACTCCGCGATAACCTCTGCCTGCGGATTCATCTCCGCCGCAAGTTGCTTAATGGGCTCAGCGGCATCCTCGCTACCTGAAGCAAGCTTGGAAACCACAACGCTCGCAGCGGCGCTCAGCTGGTTATCAAAAATCTCTGGGAAATCGGTGCGCTGATTCTGCCACGAAACGGCGTCGACCACGGTGACCGGCGCCAGCAAACTAATGCGCTCCCAGGCCACCTGATTCACGTTATCAAGAATGCTCTGCAGCTTAGCCACACCAGTTGGTTCAACAATTAAATACTCGGGGTCGATGGTGTTTGAAATGGTCAGCACCGACGTCGCAAAATCCTGCTTGCCCGAACAGCAAATACAATTCTCGGTAGACTCCCAAACCTTGAGGTCGGAGTCCTGCCTCAGGCGACGCGCATCGATGTCTGCCTGGCCATATTCATTCTCGTAGATAGCAAAATCACGCCCAGTCCGGCGCACGAGCTCCTGAATGAAGGTGGTTTTACCAGCTCCAAGAAAGCCTGATACAACAAGGATTTTCATGAATACAACCGCTTCCTAAACTCCGTTGGCGCTCACCAGCGCAAAAAGCTGGCGAGAAAACCGAACTTCTCGCCAGCTCAAACATACTAAATAACGCGACCTAGTTGATTACCTAGTCGATAACAACAACTGGCTTGATGAGGTCAGCTGGCTTATCACGCATGGTGAAGAGAGCCTCCTCGAGGTGATCCCAGCCGTGATAGAGGTGAGTAACCTCTGGGTGAAGGTCAAGACGGCCGGAAGTGACCAGGCTGGAGAGCTTCTCCATGCGCAGACGGCCGCCAGGCATAAGGCCGCCACGGATGTCCTTGTGGCCCATACCAACGCCCCACTCGACGCGAGGAATGTTGACGTAGTCGCCGGAACCGAGGTAGTTGACGTTACCAATCTTTCCGCCAGGCTTGAGCGCCTTGACAGCGTCCTCGAAGGTCTCGCAGCCGCCGCCGTCGACGCAGACGCGGTCAACGCCCTTGCCGCCGGTGAGCTCCATGACCTGCTCCCAGATTGGGCCGTCCTTGTAGGAGATGAAGTCGGTTGCGCCGTAGCCCTTAGCTGCCTCAACGCAGACTGGACGGGTACCAACAGCGATGATGCGAGAAGCACCGTGAAGTGCAGCACCAGCAACGGACATAAGGCCGACAGGTCCAATGCCGATGACCAGGACGGTGTCGCCGAACTCAACGCCAGCCAGCTCAACTGCGTGGAAGCCGGTTGGAACCATGTCGGAAAGGATGCAGGCGTCTGCTGGATCCATGCCCTCTGGCATGTGAGCGAGGTTACCGTCAGCGTCGTTTACGTGGAAGTACTCGGAGAAGACGCCGTCCTTGAAGTTGGAGAACTTCCAGCCAGCCAGCATGCCACCGGAGTGCATGGAGTAGCCAGCCTGTGCCTCAAGGGAGTTCCAGTCTGGAGTAATTGCAGGAACGAGGACGCGGTCGCCAGGCTTGAAGTCCTTGACGCACTCGCCAACCTCGACAACCTCTGCGGAGCACTCATGACCAAGAATCATGTTGTGACGGTCGCCGATTGCGCCCTCCCACAGAGTGTGAATGTCAGATGTACAAATTGCGACCGCAAGTGGCTTGCAGATTGCGTCCAGAGGACCACACTTTGGTGTCTCCTTCTCAATCCAGCCGGACTCGCCGATCTTGAGCATTGCATAACCCTTCATAAAACCCTCCTAAAATCTGTGTTTCTTAGCAATGAAACACTACCTACCTCGTGGAGGAGCACGCCTTTTGCGTGACACTGACGAGGCTTATAAACGTTTTTGCGAAAGCTCGCTGCTTTGTTGCAGCCACAATTGGGTCCTCTCCACAACAAAACGACGAACACTCGCGAAGTACATTTTCAAGTACTTTTTTACGCAAATCTAGAACGAAACCGTGAAAGGTTGAGCAGATTTTCATGAATTTTATCTCCGAGAATCATGCGTTATACAAATAACGGATATTTGCGCACGTAGACAATGTGTACGCTAACATACCGTTAACCAAACCTCCGGCCGATGTGAAACAACGCTTATCGGCGAACGGTTACCGTTCACCGAATCAAAAGGGCAACTGTCCACTTTTCTGTTGTATGCAAGCAATGTCGAGTGGTATGCAGAGGCGTCTCAGCAGCTACGCAGGGGCGCTTTGTTATAATTCTGGTAGATGAGTTTCTCGCCAAATAAACCTCTTCAATGAATCGCTTTGTGGAGAAAACCAGCAGTCAAAAAAAGGAATTTGCATGCCCATTGATAACTTACTTAAAGACGCTGGTGCTCATTTTGATTGGCAATACATAATCTTGTACGCCACCCTGCTGGCTCCAGCGGTTGTTCCTGGTGTGCTGTTTATTTACTCATTTATCAAGGAACCTCGACAGTTCCGCAATGCGCTTTTTCTGTTCGCGACTCTTGCGTGGTCATCAATTCTTCTGGTGCTGAGGCTGAACAACTTTATCCTTGGACTAATTCTGGTTATTCTTATACTGCTTACACCATTTCTGACCATTGGTTTCTTGCTGATCAACACCATAGTTGTGGTAAAAAATAACGGATTTTCACTGACGTCGATGCTGCCGTTTTTGATGGCTGGATTTCTTATCTTACTGCTTGCGTCTCCGTCTATCGTAAATTATTTTGACCCAGATACTCGTCATGTTGTTGTCTTTTCGCTGGGGCTTTTTACACTTGAAGGCTTATGGTTCTCGTTTACTTTTGTGGCCTTACTGTTCTATTCGTGGATATATCGGATCCTTCCCCGCCGTCGTCAGTACGATTACATCATCATTCATGGCGCTGGACTTGATGGCCCGCGACCAACCCCGCTACTCGCGGGTAGGATTGATAAGGCACTTGAGCTGTGGAGCAAGCAGCATCAGCACGGAAAGTTTGTTGTTTCTGGAGGTCAAGGTGCTGATGAGGTGGTCTCCGAAGCTCAGGCCATGCGCGATTATCTTCTGGAGAAGGGCGTTCCAGCTGACGCAATCCTCATGGAAGACAAGTCCACTACTACCTGGGAAAATCTTAGGTACTCGCTAGCCATTATCCGCGCCGACCGCGCCTCCGCAGCGGCCGACGGCGCGCCCGCCACAGCAGCGGCCGAAGACGCGAGTGCACCGAGCGGCGACACTGCCTCCGTAAACGGAGACTTTACCACCGCGGTTGTTACCAGCGATTTCCATGTTTTCCGTTGCGCCGAATACGCCCACAACCTGGGCATTAAGGCAGATGGCATCGGTTCGCACACCAAAGGCTGGTACTGGCCCACGGCGTTTATCCGCGAGTTTATCGCAATCACCAAAGCGCACCTCTGGCCCTACCTGGTCATTGGCGGTCTGTATACGTTAATCAACGTGCTCAACTACACGTTCTTCTACCTGGGAGTTGTGTAATCTAGGGGCGCTCAATTTTTGCTCCGCGCCTGATTTCCTCCGCGCCTGATTTGCTCCGCGCCTGATTTGCTCCGCGCCTGATTTGCTCCGCGCCTGATTTCTTAAAAGAATCTGTAAAATTTGCCTGAAAATATCAAAGAATCTGTGGATTTGCCTGATTTCATCAAAGAATCTGTATCCAAAATACAGAATCTTTGCACTTTTCAGGCTCGCTTTTCAGGCTCGCTTTTCAGGCTCACTTTTCAGGCAGAGTTTAAAGCGCGTCCGAGTTCGCCCTTCCATGGAGCCTGATTTTCTCGCCATGTCTGAATAATTTGCCGGAAAAGTTCACCAAGTCTGAGCTATTTGCCGATTTTTCTCGTTATGTCTGAGTAAATGTACTCAGACTTCATGCACTTTTCTGGCTCGCAATTCCAAGCCTCACTGATAGAGCTCACGCATCACCGCAGAAACCATGTGTTATCTGCGCCAAGTCAAGCTAGAGCCGCAAAACCGTATATACTCGAATGAAGCGTTATCTGGCGAGAAACCCCGTGTGCTCGGAACCCTCGTGGACCCGCCGCTCGTCACGGACCCGCTGCTCAACGCTCGCCGCCGTTGCCACCTACGACCAGGAAGGAAGCCTGTTGGAGACATTCGAATTTGTGCTCATTGTTTTGACATGCGTCGCGGCTTCCTCGGTTATCGACAAGTTTGTCAACGTCTCCATCCCCGTTATCCAGGTTGTTATCGGCCTGCTTGTTGCGCTCGTGCTGCCCAGCGTCCAGGAGGTTCACCTGGAATCCGAGCTCTTTATGCTGCTCTTCATTGCCCCACTCCTGTTCAACGAGACGAGAGAAACCAACATTCGTGCACTTCTCCTCAACCTGAACAGTATTTTGTCGCTGGCGATTGCTCTGGTAGTTATCAGCGTGCTTTCGGTCGGCTACGCCCTCCACCTCATGGTCCCCTCAATTCCTCTAGCTGCGGCGTTTGCGCTGGCCTCGGCCCTGGGGCCAACCGATGCAGCCACCGTCACCGCGCTTAAGTCCAACATCCACCTGACCCATCGCCAGCAGACGCTTCTCTCGGGAGAGTCCTTGATTAACGATGCATCCGGAGTCGTTGCATTCCAATTCTCCGTAGCTGCGGCTGTAACGGGTGCGTTCTCGCTGGTAGACGCAGCGGGATCTTTCACGGTGCTCTTTGTGGGCGGCGTGGCAATGGGAATTGTCACTGGCTTTGCCTTCTCTGCCATTAACGCAATGCTTGGTAGGCTGGGTTACGAGGACACCGTCGCAAACGTTCTCTATGAAGTATTGACACCGTTTCTTGTCTATCTTCTTGCCGAAACCTTCCACGTTTCTGGCGTTTTAGCTGTTGTAGCGGCTGGCTTGGTGATTGCACTACCTCGCAGGCAGAGCAATAAAGCGCTGTTTGCAAGGCAAAAATTGGTCTCAGACTCCACGTGGAAAGTCATCAGCTTTTTGATCAACGGAACCATCTTTGTCTTCCTAGGAATGCAGCTCCCCCTTGCCGTGCTTCCTGGCACCAACGGCGGCCTCAATATCCTGCAGATTCTAGGAATTGTTGTCGTGATTACCCTGTTCATGCACGGTGTCCGCTTTGCGTGGCTCTACGCGCTGGAAACTCACAAGCTCCACAAGGGCGGCCATCTCTGCACCGGTAAAGACGCCGTCGACGGCGAGAATGACCTCGCAGGTAGCAGCACCTACGCAGGTAGCAGCTCCAACGGCGAGAAACCCGACCAGCCGCTCGCTGAACTGGGCTCGGTGCAAACCTCGGAGCAGATCGCTGAGCAGCCCAAACCCACGTGCGCCATAAAGCCCATCTCAATCACGTCGGCCGAGCTCATCAAGAACGTGCTGGTTACCACTATTGCAGGTGCAAAAGGCGCGGTAACGTTGTCGATTATCCTCACCTTGCCGCTCACAACCCAGTCTGGAGCAGCGTTTCCGCAGAGGGATTTGCTGATTACCATCGCTGCCGGCGTTATTCTCGCCACATTGCTTTTAGCGGACAATCTATTACCCGTGCTATCAAAGTCCCCTGAAGCAGACTCTGACCTGCCCGAACGTCTCCACAAGGGAGAGATTGCCGTTCTTGAAGCAACTCTTGGCGAGCTCAGGAGCATGTTGCAGTCAGAAAACGCCAAAGCAAAGTATCTACCTGCGCTTCGTTTGACTATCACACGCTATACCAACCGCTTGTTTGCCTCTCGTATCACTGTCCCTGGCTCGGGCGAACTTGTCAAAAAGCTGGTCCTTCACGAGACAGAAGTCCAGCAGAAATGCCTCGAGGAGCTACGCGAGCGCCATATTAAAACGCAGAACCCCATTCCGTGGGATCAAATTGTCGATGACATTACTTCAATCCGCAGGTCAGTAGGCTATTACGGACCCATCGCAAACATTGCTGCAACAACAAACCACCGCTCGCGGATTGCCGTTGCCCTTCACGAGCTTAAGCTGGCAGCGCAACGTATCCTCGACGGCGAAATCAGGCATCTTGAGGACGCAGACCAGTCCTACTACCAGGCGTGTTTATACGCACTTGAGATGGAATACGCGGAGCTTGATGACCTGGAACGCATCGCTAACGGTGACGATGAGGAGCTGGCGGTCATCGCATCTAATCTGATGATTGACCACGAATCAGCAATTGAGTCCATCTGGGGCCGCATCAACATCAATGATGAACATGACTCCAGCACTACCCAAGTCTCCTACCTGCTGCCTTACAACCTGAGCTCACACAAGATGTCGCCTCACTTTAGGCAGCAGATTGCGGATGCTCGAAAGTACGCTGATGACGTGGCAGAAAACGCCCTGCGCATTGAGCTGGATCAGATTTCGCGTCTGCAGTTTGAGGGTGTCATCGACCGCGAGGTTGCCGCTCGCCTGCGCGAAAACGTCTACTACCTGCAAATGACGTTGAGTGAGTAGCATGAGCGCTACACCAGATACGCACCCCGCCGCCTCGCACCCCGCCAACCCCGTGGCGAGAAAAACAATCATCTCCGAACTTTCCGTCCACGCGCAGATGTCCTCTGTAGCTGGAGCACCTATTGTCTACCTCTTGGGTGACGTGGCCGACAACTCCCCCGTTCAGGTACCTGAGGGCGTCAGCCTAGTTAACGTTAGCGTTGACCTGTGGGAAGAAAACTTCTCGCCCTGGTATGCTCCGCGTGTTTTTGCTAAGGGCCCCAACTTTGGCGACGGCGCCCAGAAAACGCTCGATACCCTCATCAACCAGATCATCCCCTGGGCGGAGTCGGAGCTCACCAAGCCGCCGGCGTATAGATCGCTTGTGGGATACTCGCTCGCGGGTCTGTTTAGCCTGTGGGCCGGCTTATCACAGGCTTGCATCACGCCTATCCCAACCTTCCAGCGCATCGGAGCTGTCTCCGGATCGTTTTGGTTCCCAGGGCTTTTGGACTACGTAGATCAGCAGCTCAGCGGAGGAGCGGTCGGCCTCACACACGCCTATCTTTCTCTGGGTGACCGAGAAGCACGGACCCCCAATCCACAAATAATGCACGTGCGAGAGAACGCAGAACTTCTCGCCAGCAAGCTAGAGAGTGCGAGAATAACCTCGACATTTGAGCTCAACCGCGGAAATCATTTCCAAAACGTTGAAGGAAGAATGCAGAAAGCCCTGGACTGGCTGGTCAAATAGGGTAAGATTCTTCAGAACGCACGTGTCCAGAGAGGTTTTATGCCCAACCAAAAGCAATTTGACAGTAAAACTGAATCACCCGGTACATCCTCTGGCAAGCAATCTGACTACTTATTTGCGCTCCTTCTTTCCCTGGTATTTGGCATTTTTGGTATTCCGCAGTTTTATCTTAAAGGCTGGAAATCGGCACTTACCAGGCTTGCTCTAAACGCAGCGCTGATTGTTGGCGCATTTGCTCTGGCGCAAACACTTGCCTCTCCGTCGATGCTTTCTTACCTTCTACCAGCAATTTTTTCGCTTCCGGTTATCGAAAGCGCCCTGAACCTCATCTACGAGGATGCCAGTGCTCCCAAAAAGCTCATAAAAGGCAAGCTCAAACCCCATAAACGATACGCCGGAAAACAGAAAGCTGGAATCGCACTAGCCACGCTTACGGTAGCGCTCTACTTTAGCGCAGCGCTCACGCAACCGCTTCCAACCACCCTATCTACCGCGGAGTTCTCGGGCCAACAAACCGCAGTTCAAGCGCCTGGCGGGTCCTCCCAATCAGGCTCCGGCACGTCGTCTGCCACCGCTCAGGCCAGCACAAACGTAACCATCAAGTTCATCGACGTAGGTCAGGGAGAAGCCATTCTCATCGCACTCCCCGAGAAAACCATGCTCATCGACGCAGGCCCCACGGGCTCTGCCCCAAAAATTGCCCAGGTCCTCCAAGAACTTGGTCGAGACAAAATTGATTACCTGGTGGCCACCCATCCCGACGAAGATCACATCGGCGGTATGGCGGACGTCATTTCCAGCACCCAAATCGGGACCATTTACGCACCAAATAAAACAAACAACACGGCAACATACAGAAAGTTTCTGGCCGCTATCCAGAACAATAACCTGCAGATAACCCTTGCCGAGGCGGGCACCATCATCGACCAAATTGACAGCTACAAGCTAGAAATTCTCTGGCCCACCAAAGACGCAAATTTCCCCGACACCAACGATTACTCGATAATCATCAAGCTGACCGTGGGCACCAAAACGTTCCTCTTCACGGGAGACGCGCCCACAAGCGCCATCCTGGACGCCAATCCTGGCCATATTGACGTGCTTAAGCTCTCCCATCACGGCTCCCGAACAGGCACAAATGAGCAGCTGGTTCGCAGGCTCTCACCTACCTACGCCGTCCTTTCGTACGCCTTAGACAACTCCTACGGCCATCCCATGCAGTCGGTCCTGAACGCCCTCCATAAACATTCCGTTGAGGTTTGGGGGACGGGCGCCAACGGAACCATTACCATTACCTGCGATGGTACAACCATTGATATATCTAGCGAGAAAAACGGTACCGTTGTAGCGCCTACCTCACAAGAAAAATCTAGCACGTCGTCGACATCGAGGTCCAAGTAATGAAAGCAATCATTGATCGATTTGAAGACAACAATCTTGCCGTGCTTGAACTAAACGATCAGCCAGGCAATATGTTTACCGTTTCTGTTGATGAGCTTCCAAGCAACGCTTGTCAGGGTGACGTTCTTTACTACCAAGACGGCTCATGGACTCTCGCCGAGGAAGAAACCGCTCAGCGACACACCGATATCGACGAGCTGTTCAACTCCCTGCTTGTACATGATGATACGGAATCCGAGTAGCCCCAGATAAAATCTAAAATATGCGATTTTAGAATATTTACAAAACTGCACGTCAACCTATAAATATGCGATTTTCGCATATTTTGTTATATAGCCATCTACCTGCATAAATAAAAAAGACGTCTTGTCGAGAAAGACGTCTGTGTAGAGTACTTTTATCCAAGAAAAAATGTGATATATTTCAAATTGCCGATGGCGCGCAGCCTCGCTCTGCATAGAGGGAGGGCACGCCATCCGCTTTATAGAGCCACAATTGCTACGGCCATTCTTTTCTCGTCTTCAGCTAGAAGTACTCGCATTGTCCAACCCTATCGAATCCAGCCACTTTTGCACTTCACTAAAAGTATACGTGCCTTTTACCGCCAGTCCAGGCATTACACGAGAAGCACCGCACTCCCTCTGGTACTCCTCAATCATGTTTCCAAATCCTCCGCCGCCATGCGTGCAGAACGGAATGATTGTCTTACCGCTTAAATCCGTTGCTCTTAAGAACGAAAGCACCGGAGGAGCAAATGTTTTAAGCCAGTTAGGTGATCCTATAAAAACAGTATCAAAGTCACCGACATGTACATCACTTGGCATAAGTACAGGACAAATGCCCTTTTCTATTTGAACCCTAACCTCTTTTACCGCTGTGTTATACGAGAAAGAATAGGGATCTTGAGGCTTAAGTTCCAGCAACTCACCATCGGTAATCAGCGCAATATCCTCCGCAAGCCTTCTTGTGATGCCAGAAAACGAATAGTACACAATCAAAGACTTCATGTAAGAATCTCCACTACCAGCCGAGAAGAACGTGCTTTTGCAGCGTTACGTAAAATCTACACTAAACAAAAAGCCGCTCTAAGGCGGCTAATAACGGCGGTAGGATTTGAACCTACGTCTCCTCCATCAAGGGCACTCCCCGTACTGTGCTACTTTCCGTCATTGAAATTCTACATTCCTGCAATAAAATGTCAACAAAATAAGTTATGACCAGCGCTTTCCGTCTGGATCTAAATTAGACAACCAATCTTTATCAAACGTCACCAGTCAAAATGTCACTACGCTAAAACCTAAAGATACCCGCGCAAATCCATATCAAATAGAATTGGACGGGTATCTTTATTAACTATTATACCTAATTTTAGCCAGAATGCCACTGCGCCAAAACACGCTCTCTTTCAAGCCCGTCTTTCACGATCTTGTCGAGCTGCTCTTGAGTAGTTACAGGTTCCTTCAAATCCATTTCTTTCCTTTCAACAGGTTCCGTCCGCTTGGACGTTTACGAGTAGCATTACCCTTGCTACGAGGTAGGTACCGCTTTTCCGCAACGGTTGCGTATATGAAAAAAGCCACTTTTCAGTGGCTTAAATCAACGAAAATAGATACACTTGCTAGTTAAAGGACGAGCCAACGGCTGGACTGAGTCGGGTTTGTTGGTGAATGAAATGCACCTGCGAGAGCAGGTGCATTTTTTAATATGCCCCATCTGCCGTTATCACAAATCACATAGATTTTGTAAGTGGCCTAAATCAACAAAAATTAATTTAATTAGGTCGTTTTCCAAGAAACAACAGGAACTGTTCTCTCCTGCTTGAACTGCTCTATCTCTTCGAGTGTAACGTCATCAAGAGTTCGCTCACCAATGAAGATGTCGGCTAGACTTGCGTTAAATTTCCAATCCTTTGCCTTCCAGTCCCAAGAAAAAGGAAGTCCATTTTCAATTTTAACTAGAAGAAGACGGTCGTCACTCGCCATATAATGCGTTCCCATTAGCCGACACCTCCAATCTTTTAACGGCAATTGCCTTAAATGCCTTCGGGCGTCATGTGGATGACAATTTTGACTTCACTATATAATCAGTAACTCTTAGTCAAACCAGATCTTCACGACGTCACCGTCTGCGGATGTAATATCCACAAGTGTGCCACTCTCACCTGTCTTTGCGGCGTCCATAAGCGCATCAAGATTGATGTTAGAGAGCTGCTCCTGAGTCTCCTGATTAAGATAATTTCCGCTAACCTGAATTCCCGAATTCAAAACAAACTTTGCCAGGCCCAGAGGCACGCACATATCAACAACGTCGCCATCGTCGGAAACAACGTACACGTGCAAGCCGTGTTTTGCAGAACCGTTTCCAAGGCGGACGCCCTTTTTCTTGCTACCGTCAGCCTCGTCGTTCTTCTCGACTTTGATCATGCTCTTACCAAAAAGCTTACCAAAGCTGAAACCTGAAGACTGAACAGCAATGCCCTGGTTGTCCTGCTCGGTAGACTCTTCTACAATCTCTACGGGCTCGCCAGCTGCAACGGAAACAACCTCAGCAGTGCTCTTCTCAACAGCGCTCTCCTGAGCAACTTCAGTCTCCTGAGTGGAAGCACTTGCGCCACTCAAAAGCTCGTCAACGGACACGCCAAGGAAGCGCGCAAGATCTGGCAACAGCGAGATGTCCGGATAGTTAATGTCGTTCTCCCACTTGCTCACCGCCTGCGGACTCACGTTCAGCTCTTTTGCCAGACGCTCCTGCGTTGCAGTTCTAGCCAAACGAAGACGTGCAATACGACGACCAAGGGTCTCAGATGAAGTAGTCATAGTTGCTCCTTTTCTCAACTCATTATTACTGAAATAGCTTGCGGGCCGCTGATTTCACTATGAGTCGTAACAATACGTTCAACAAGAACGCATCAGTTGAGTTAGGTATCGCAACGGTTTCCGAGCACTCAACAGCAGGTTGAGTTCGCAGGTAAACTATACTTTTTGACCGAAAATTACTTGCCCTAAAAGTATTCTCTAACTACCATTTAAACAAGTAACTTTTGATGTTTAGAAAGGTCTGTCTATGGCTGGCGAGAAGAACTGGGTGTTCTGGACCAGTGGTGCGCATATTGTTTCTGGTTTTGAGCAGTGCGCTACAGACGGTTTTGTTGGCGTTGACGCAGATGGGGTCGTGTACCTCTTTGATAACAATCAAAATGTCTTTGCCTCGGCCCATGCGTCTAATATTGAGGGAACCGTCAGTAGCTGGAGAGTCACCTGGCTTACCATTGATGATAAAAGATATGTCCTAGAGTTTGTTCCTCTTGCAGATAAGATTGCTCCTCGCCTGATTTTTGGAGCCATAAGCAATGTGTTTATGCAAGAACTTCACCATGGAGACCAAGAGAAGGTCCCACGAGAACTCCTCGAAGACTTCAAGATTGCATTTGAGAACGCCAAATACAGGCGCTAAACAAACTAATTTTTTGAATTACTCATATCCTTGCGAATAAGCTCTTTGATGTAGCTTGAACGGTTCTCTTTACCTTCCAAGAACTCTATTAAATCGCTATCGCTTGGATATAGATTAAACATAATTGCCTTTACGTTATTCTTTCGATATTTAGCGCTGGCCCTTTTCTGTGCTTCACTAGTAGCCATAATAGATGCCTTTCTTTTATACTTTTCTAGGTATAAGCTGATATAGCAACGTACGCCATTAATCATATATTTAATTTTATAATAACCCCAGTTTTTAATAGAATTCACTGCGACTATATCTTGATTATAGAATGGTCTCCTAGGTAATAAAACCAATCACAGGAGAGTATTTCGAGATCTTCGCAATCTTGATTATCTTAACAATCTCCCAGGTAGTAAAATAGAGAGCCATTTTAAGCACAAAAAAGCCCGGTCTTGATTACCGTACGATCTCCCAGGTAGTAAAATGCAGCCAAGAGAAGGTAGTTGTTGCCATCTGTCTTGATTACCGTACGATCTCCCAGGTAGTAAAATAAGGAAACACACCTTAATCAAGCGCGTCAAGTCTTGATTACCGTACGATCTCCCAGGTAGTAAAATCATAAGACGGCGATACTCCAGGACGCCATTGTCTTGATTACCGTACGATCTCCCAGGTAGTAAAATAGCTTGTTGTGGGTTCCACAGAAGAGGATAGTCTTGATTACCGCACGATCTCCCAGGTAGTAAAATTGATAGAAATTCAGCAGTTGCAACGCCTGAGTCTTGATTACCGTACGATCTCCCAGGTAGTAAAATCCTTGCTGATGTGTTCGTGAAGTTCATCAGGTCTTGATTACCGTACGATCTCCCAGGTAGTAAAATGTCTGAAACCAACGTTCACGAGCTTCTAAAGTCTTGATTACCGTACGATCTCCCAGGTAGTAAAATGATTTTATCAATCATCGACGAATACGTGCTGTCTTGATTACCGTACGATCTCCCAGGTAGTAAAATACGACTATCAAGAATAGCGGGCGCTGAACTGTCTTGATTACCGTACGATCTCCCAGGTAGTAAAATTAAATGGGTGTTTTATGCAGGTTCAGAGGGGTCTTGATTACCGTACGATCTCCCAGGTAGTAAAATCAAGTATGATCTAGGCGACGCGCCAATCATGTCTTGATTACCGTACGATCTCCCAGGTAGTAAAATTTGCATCGGCGAATACGAGTTGCCGCCGCTGTCTTGATTACCGTACGATCTCCCAGGTAGTAAAATTAATGCTATTCAGTTCATTGTCGATATCTCGTCTTGATTACCGTACGATCTCCCAGGTAGTAAAATATTCTGCATATGCTCAATTACGGGGTCTAGGTCTTGATTACCGTACGATCTCCCAGGTAGTAAAATTTTATATACGTCTTGCGCCATCGTTCCATAGTCTTGATTACCGTACGATCTCCCAGGTAGTAAAATCTCTTAGAATGGGGCGACGGTGTACATCAGGTCTTGATTACCGTACGATCTCCCAGGTAGTAAAATCGGTCAAGCGTAAGCACCGTGTAGGGCATAGTCTTGATTACCGTACGATCTCCCAGGTAGTAAAATCGTAACAAAGCATTTTGGCTGGCTCTTATCGTCTTGATTACCGTACGATCTCCCAGGTAGTAAAATTATGTAATCGTGACGCGTCCTGGCGTAACTGTCTTGATTACCGTACGATCTCCCAGGTAGTAAAATCTTATTGCCAAAGCAAGCTTATATGCGGAGGTCTTGATTACCGTACGATCTCCCAGGTAGTAAAATAACCCATAGCAGGGCTGCAAACGGGTTTGTGTCTTGATTACCGTACGATCTCCCAGGTAGTAAAATTCTAGCGATACAACATTATGCACTATCTGAGTCTTGATTACCGTACGATCTCCCAGGTAGTAAAATTTCATCATCGAAGACAACGAGCTGCAAGGAGTCTTGATTACCGTACGATCTCCCAGGTAGTAAAATCTTGTTGGCGCTCTCGACCAGGCCACTACTGTCTTGATTACCGTACGATCTCCCAGGTAGTAAAATATCTGCACACGGGCTATGTGCAGTCGACCAGTCTTGATTACCGTACGATCTCCCAGGTAGTAAAATACAAACGTGTAATTGCGCTTACGCTGGTCAGTCTTGATTACCGTACGATCTCCCAGGTAGTAAAATTAATAAGTGGCCATAGAGGGCAAGATAAGAGTCTTGATTACCGTACGATCTCCCAGGTAGTAAAATTAGGTAATGAATTTCAGCGATAGGCTTACTGTCTTGATTACCGTACGATCTCCCAGGTAGTAAAATTGTACCGCTTATAAGGCTGATTGTGTAATCGTCTTGATTACCGTACGATCTCCCAGGTAGTAAAATATAGCACAGGCATACCGTGAGAGCCTACAAGTCTTGATTACCGTACGATCTCCCAGGTAGTAAAATCTAGCTAGAATTTACCTTGTAAGTCATGTAGTCTTGATTACCGTACGATCTCCCAGGTAGTAAAATTCACCCGCTCACAATGTAAGCGAGAAAAGCGTCTTGATTACCGTACGATCTCCCAGGTAGTAAAATAGCACTCATGTTTTTCTCTCAAAGCTTGCAGTCTTGATTACCGTACGATCTCCCAGGTAGTAAAATTTTACCGCTTAGGCTCTTACATTCAATCATGTCTTGATTACCGTACGATCTCCCAGGTAGTAAAATCTTCAGAAGCTTCTCAGACATACCTTCAATGTCTTGATTACCGTACGATCTCCCAGGTAGTAAAATAGAATTCAAGCGTTGGGTTACTCATGAAGTGTCTTGATTACCGTACGATCTCCCAGGTAGTAAAATTTAGTAGTTGCCATGGTAGAACCCCTTACTGTCTTGATTACCGTACGATCTCCCAGGTAGTAAAATCAAAGCGATTCCACTTATCACCTGTATAGTGTCTTGATTACCGTACGATCTCCCAGGTAGTAAAATTTACTCGTGACGCTCCAGAAGGCTCGGTGTGTGTCTTGATTACCGTACGATCTCCCAGGTAGTAAAATAGAAGAACCGTTAGACCATGAACTGAGCATGTCTTGATTACCGTACGATCTCCCAGGTAGTAAAATCTTGTTGGTATCGTTACTACACCCGGCATTGTCTTGATTACCGTACGATCTCCCAGGTAGTAAAATTCCGCTGCGTGGTTGAGTCGCACCGCCCATGTCTTGATTACCGTACGATCTCCCAGGTAGTAAAATCATACGCTGATAGGTTCTGCAAACCTTCTGGTCTTGATTACCGTACGA
>JDFH01000023.1 GCA_000564995.1 Atopobium sp. ICM42b | reverse complement strand
CGTCATGTATACGTCTTTTTGACAGATTATCCGATTTTGGTGTGTTTTGAACTGACTCCTATTTCTCGTGTTCAAGAAATGGGAGGCAGTTCACAAGTGCCGAGCGCTGTGCAATCGCTTAAGGTTTTAACCTCGCTTTGACTATGCAGTCCGTTTAGTTCTCAGCCTTCTTGATCTTCTCGCCAAGTTTTTTATCAATGACGACGTAGAGGTAGCCCAGGACAACAAAGACAACAATCAAAATCACAATGGTCAAAGTAACTGTTGGGACTCCTAGCTTGTCAAAGTCCATAAATCCATAAGGCCAGCGAGACTTCTCTTTAATCTGCACACCAAAGCCCAGGACTAAAACAATAATGTACGCAAAATACGTGAGCGGATACAAAGGCCAGATCAGAGGCTCTTTGAAGCCCATAGTTGGCTTCTCGTCAAAGAGCAGCCAGTCCAAAACGGCGCAGATAGGAATCACATCATGCAGAATAAAATTGTTGAACTTAAAGACGCCGTTGACAAAGACCTCGCCATGGTCAAGTAGGAAGTAAGCTACCAGGCCAGTTACGGTAATGCCCAGCATAAGCGTGTGTTTGACCGTTGGCATCCATGGCTTCTGAGCAGTCTCGGGATGCTTGTAAGCCTGGAATAGCGCACCCCAGAAATAAGCAACAAGCAGCAGGTTAGAGATGTTGGTGAAGTAATACAAGAAAGAAACGCGGAAGTTCATTCGGAAGACGCCCGCAGAATCACACAGTACAAAGGTGCCAATCACAGCAATACATAGCTTAAAAATAAATGACGCTTTCTTAGATTTAATCAACGCAGTACCTCCTTCTGTAAAGCGAGAGGTCACTGTAAACCTAACGCGCCGCGACAAAAATACGTAATTCTCAGAGTTAACAGTTATGTTTCAAATGAAAAAGATTCAAAAAAATGCGGTCTTCTCACTTTTGGCGAGAAGACCGTGAAATGGCGAGAAAATCGCAGATGTCAAAGGTGTACAAGGCCAACTAGGACTGCGTTACTGAAGCGCGTGCTTGATTACAAGAATTGGATGGTGTAGGAGCAGTCGAGGTCCTGTGGATTTCATGACCTCTTTAACGCGAGCGCGCATCTCTTTGCTATAGCAATGCGATTTGCATTTTGAGCAAAACGTCTTTGTCTCAATGTGAGGACAGCGGTCCACACGCGTATGCGCATACTTCTCAAGCTCAGCGCACTCGCCGCACAGAGGTTCGTGGGCTTTGGTGCGATGGTACTTCTCGCAATAAAAACGAATCATGAGCGAAATAAGATCTTTTTCTTTTTGACGTTTCTGCGCAATTTCTTCAGGTGTCATCAGCTCACTCGTCCCCCATCAACGGTGTAAACAACATCTGCAATTCCCATGGTAGAAGCCCTATGAGAGACAAGAACCACGGATTTGCGCTCAGTTTCTTTATCAAGTGAGCGCAAGATAATTGCCTCGTTCAGGCTGTCTAGGTTACTGGTTGGCTCGTCAAGCAACATGAGTGGCGCGTCATGCAAGAATGCGCGAGCAAGGCCAATGCGCTGGCGCTCTCCGCCAGAAAGTGAGTCGCCAAGCTCTGCAACGGGCGTATCGTAGCCCTGAGGCAGCGTGGAGATGTACTCGTGAATTGAAGCCTTCTTGCATGCCTCAACAATCTCTTCATCCGTTGCATCAAGCTTTGCAATGCGGAGATTATTCTTAATGGAATCGTGATACAGATGCGTATCCTGCGTCATGTAGCTCTCAAGATCACGCAGGTTAGAGGTATTAACCTGCTCCAAAGGGGTTCCAGAAATTTCAATGGCGCCGGGTGTTGCTGGCCAAAAACGCATCAAAAGTTTTAGCAGCGTAGACTTGCCTGAGCCGCTCTTTCCTACAATTCCCACGATCTTATCGGTAGGAATATCCACGGAAATGTTGTCTAGAATCTGCTCGTTATCATACGCAAATGAAAGCTCAGATACACGCACGCCTTCATAGGAGATGTCTTTTTGACCCACTACATCTTCAACCAGGGGCTGTTCGTCCAAAATATCCAGAACACGGTTTCCTGCAGCAAAAGTGCTGGTAAGCGTTGTGCCCAGAGCTGCCAAAGCAACAACAGGTCCAAACGAGCTCATGAGAGCAATAGTGACAATAAAAGCATCGGTCATAAAAATCTGCTGGTGATAGGCCAGGTAGAACGAACTAAAGAACATGACTAGCGTTGCGGCAAGAATGACCGTTGAGGTGATTGCATCGTTGACACCAAATGCCTTCTTAACTGCCTGCTGTCTGTCGCTTAACTGATCAGCAAGCTTACTGGATCTCTCAAGCATTTGAGTGCCCGTGTTGTACTGCAGAATCTCGTCAAGACCACGCAGGTTATCAAGAGTAACCGTAGAAAGGTTACCAGCAAGATCTCTTGCCTCAGCAGAGTCTTGCTCGGAGCGTTTAGACATAGCAAGCGGAATTGCCACGCCAACTACCAGGTAAGAAACAAGTGCAATAACACCCAAAATCCAGTTGGTGCTGCCCGCAATAAACCACACCATAACAATGCAGAACACAACCGCAATACAGATAGGCGAGATAGTGTGTGCGTAGAAAACCTCAAGCAACTCAATGTCTGAGGTAATGACACTCATCAGGTTGCCCTTATTTTTGACCTCAAGCTTTGCAGGAGCAAGCTTTCTGAGCGCCGTGAACACACGGTCTCTAATAAGCGCAAGCAGTTTAAACGCAATAAAGTGGTTGCATTCCTGCTCGGCATAGCGCAACAGACCGCGGACCAGGGCAAACAAAAGCATGCCGCCAAAAAGCAACACCATAGGAGAAGATGAAGCAAAGCCCATAGCGCTGAGCAGCGCATATGCTCCAAAAATGCTGATGAACGTGGCGGCAAGGTTACCCAAAACGCCCATCAAAATTGCAAGTATCATAAAGCCAGCCAGCGGACGAACCAGCCCCACCAGCCTCAACATAATGGTGAGCGCACTACGGCGAGAAGTACGTGCAGTTGTGGCGCTGTTCTTAACTTCTGTTTTCATTACGCCTCAACTCCTTTCACATAATTCTCAAGCTCAGTCTGGGCCCGCGTCATTCGTTTGTACTCGTCATTTGTTGCAAGCAACTCTTGGTACGTTCCACTTCCAACAACACGACCATGCTGCATAACAACAATCTGATCAGCATTTTTAACGTTTACTAAGCGGTGAGAAATTACCAGCACCATCTTTGTCTGAGCAAGCTGGTGAACCTGCTGCATAATAACGTCTTCACTCTCAACATCAATATTTGAAGTAGCTTCATCAAAGATGTACATCTGGCTATTGTGAAGCAGGGCTCTGGCCAGTGCTAATCTCTGACGCTGACCACCAGACAAGTTGGAGCCCTTCTCGGCAACTGGCGCGTCAAGTCCACCCAAAGACTTTACGAACTCAGCAAGATTAACCTGTTCAAGGGCGTGCCAGAGCTGTTCTTCAGTTGCCTCTGGATTACCCATGGCAAGGTTAGAGCGAACGCTTCCCATAAAGAGATGTGCTTGATGACCAATATACGTAACGTTTTGAAGCAAATTCTGGTCAGAAATGTCTGACAAACTGGTATTTCCAAACAGAACATCGCCAGAATACGAACGGAGTTTTCCGGTCAGAAGTGCTGCAATTGTTGATTTTCCGCAGCCTGACTCTCCTACCAGGGCATTCAAAGAGTTAGCGCGCATTCCAAAAGAAACATTCACCAAGACGGGCTTCTCGCCGTCATAAGAGAAGGAGACATTGCGCAGCGTCAAATCACTGGACTCTGGAACGGTTTTGGTTCCCTGCTCGCGAACGGGAGTATCAAGTAGGTCAAAAATCTTGTCTGAAGCCGCCATGCCGTTCATGGCAATGTGGAAATAGCTGCCAAGAAGGCGCATGGGCAAGAAAAACTCAGCGGAAATCAAGATGATGAACACACCCTGCCACATAAAGATTAGCTGGTCATTTACCTGCTGAATGGCAAGAATCATTCCAAGGGCACTTCCGCCAAACGCAACAACATCCATAACGGTAATGGAGTTAAGCTGCATGGTCAGGACCTTCATGGTAATACGTCTAAAGTGCTCGGCTTCCTCGTTCATCTGCTTGTGTTTAAAACCATCAGCCTTGTAAATCTTTGCAGTGGTCAGGCCCTGCAGGTTCTCCAAAAACGTATCGCCAAGCTGCGTATACTGGCCCCAATACTTGGACAAAAGCTTCTTAGCAAACTTCTGGATAAGAACGATGGTCATTGGAATGAGCGGAACAAATACCAGCAAAACAATGCCAACTACCGGGCTAATAAGGAGCAAAACAAGAAAAAGTGTCAGTGGCGCCAAAGCTGCATAGAAGAACTGTGGTAGATACTGCGCAAAATATGTCTCAAGTTGATCGACACCCTCAACTGCCAGCTGAACAATCTCACTGGTCGCATATGAATTTTTATACGAGGGACCAAACTCTAAAAGCTTCTGATAGATTTTCTCGCGAAGGGTCTTTTTAACCCTTTTTGCTGCGTAAAAGCTTGTCTTGTGCTGAGCAAGTTTGCAGAAATACCTAATCACAATAGCAATAAGGCAGAGTGCAATAAACACCAACTGCTCTTCGAGGACAAAATAATCCATGAACAAAGCTTCTATCATTCTTGCCAGAGAATACATAAATACAATATTGGCAAGCAGAGCAATCCACTGGTAAAGCACGGTCAAGCCAATATATTTTTTACTCTCCTCAATGAGGGCAATGAGGCGTTTATTAATCATCATATGCAGACTTCTTTCGCTTTTCTTACAAGCAGAATCTTTAATCCACTAACTGTTTTACTTACTTTACATGTAGTTTTGTCGTTGCATATACGAGTTTGCCTTATGCAACATTTAAAGACAACACACAAAATAGCGAAAACAACTGCTATTTTTGAACACGTTCCCAGTCCTCTTTTGTGAGTACTGAGATACCAAACTGCTCTTCTTTGCCTGTATATTTATTCAAGTCTGTAAAGATTTCTACTTCTGTGAAGCCACACTTTTGAGCCACTGAAGCAGACTTTTTATTGCGCTCAAGATATCTAATAATTACCTGGTCAACACCATGCTCTTCAAATGCATATGCGGTAAGAGCTTGAGCACCCTCAGATGCAAACCCTTGCCCCCAATAAGGACGACCAATCCAATAGCCAATTTCTGCCTGATGCAGCTGCTTTGAGGAATCCTTTGAATCAAGAATTTCTTCAAAATCCAACGACATTGAACCAATTAGATGACCGGTCCTCATGTCTTTTACGGCATAACAGGACTTATCGGACAGCACGTTTGCAAGAACCTGCTTGGAATCTTCTAAAGTTTTGTGAGGTTCCCATCCACAAAGTGGACCAATCTCTGAGTCTTTTGCCAGTTCATAGAGCTCATTGGCATCGGATGCATGCCATGGAATAAGAAACAATCTCTTAGTTGTAATCATACAAGCTCCCTTTAAAGCTTTTTACTACCCTACAGCTTTCTTATACTGTCCAATCTGTTGGACACTCATTCTTTAACAAATCCATATTCTATTCTCAACATCTTCTAAGGAGGCTCTTATGTACAGTCCTACAAAGCTTGTTGATTCCTTTGTTATTTCCGGTCTTCCCTACTACGACGCTCCTCTTATCTTTGATCAGCTTAAACTTGGCTCAGATTTGATCATTGTTCCTGAACGCGATAACCCTTACGACCCAGAAGCTCTTGCTCTGTACTCTAATGACCATAAGCTGGGCTTTGTTCCTAGAGAAAGCAATTCTCTCTGGAGTACTTTGCTCTTCTACGGACATCAAAACATTATTACTTGCAAGATTACACAGCTCAGCGATCACCATGGTCATCTTCTCGTTAAAGCAGGCCTTTACGTCATTGATGCTCGCTAATTGGTACTCGTGAACTGTCCGGTTTAGCCCGTCCGTTTTAGCCCGTCCGTTTTAGCCCGTCTTCGCCGTTTAGCTAGTCCCTTTCTGTGTTTGGTAGCTCTGAAGAATTCCGCTCAAGTACTCTTGGTATTTCTGCCTGGTCTTCTTTGGAGCTACCAGTTCTATATCTGTTCCAAATGTTGCAAGCCAACCATAAAACGTTGGGGCTTCCATTACAGAAACATGCACGTCAGCTGTAGTTCCATCAGCACTTGGATTGTTCAATATGATGTTCTTGCCAAAGCGGTCGTACACCGAGCACATCACACGTTCATTGACACGAAGTGTGACCTCAACAACCTCACCCGAATACATGCCAAAGACGCGCTCTTGATACTTGTCTATATCAAACTGCTTAATCTGCTCGTTAACTGTGGCGTCAGCATCAGAGACCTCAAGTCTAAACATGCGGTCCACGCGATAATTGACAAAGTTTTGATGCTTATCGTTCCACACAATAAGATAGTAGAAATCGTCAATATACGTAAGCTGAACAGGCGTTTCTTCTCTTACGGGAAGCTCTTCAATAACCTTATCTTTAAAGCCTTTCTTGCGGTACTTAAACGAGACTTTTTTCTTCTGCAAAAGAGCCGTTTGAATAGCATTAAGCGCATAAAACACAGACTCATTTTGCGACTTAATACGACCCTCAACATGGATACGCTTCTTCAGCGTGTCAGAGGTAGACTTCCCACCCAGCTCTCCAATAAGGCTCACCAGGTTGTTTGCTTTGCGCTCTGTCAAAAACTTTGACGACTGCACAGCGTCTGCCATTAACATGAGCTCCTCAGCCTGAAACTTCCTGGTTGCCAGACCGTATTCAACGGGATGGCGCTGATAAGACTGGATGTCGTAGCCAAAATTCTGCAGCGATTTGATGTCATCGTAAAGTGTTTTACGTTCCACGCTTAGCCCGCGTTCTGCGAGCTTTTCAATAAGCTGAGGAGTACTTAAGCCATGGTCATCGTCAGTTTCTTCCTCAAAAATTTTTACAAGATGCAAGCAGCGGGTCTTCTCGCTTGGCATACTGCCTCCGAAGTCTAGCTCCAATAAAAACTCCTGTCCATTTTAGTGGACAGGAGTCGAGAAGAACGTATGGTCAGAAACTCTTCGGTAAACGGCATGTAAGTCGCAGATAAATCGTTACCAACTGATGTTTAGCCCCAAACCTCTTCGGCAATTTCTTTTACAAGCGCAATCTTTGCCCACTGCTCATCTTCAGTAAGCTTGTTGCCAATCTCGCAGCTTGCAAAGCCACACTGAGGAGAAAGACAGAGGTTCTCCAGAGGTACGTACTGAGCTGCCTCATGAATACGCTCAATAACCTTGGCTTTCTCTTCCAGCTGGGCATGCTTGGTGGTGATCAGACCAAGCACAACTTTTTTACCAGCTGGAACAGAAGCCAGGGGCTCAAAGCCACCGGAGCGATGATCATCAAATTCTAAGAAGAACGCGTTTACGTGCTCTTGAGCAAGAAGAGCATCGGCCACATCGTCATAGCCACCCTCGCAGGCCCAGGTACTATGGAAGTTGCCACGACAAACGTGCGTGTTAATAGTCAAGTCAGCTGGAGCAGCATCAAGAACGCGGTTATTAATCTCCAAGAGCAGTGCCTTGATCCTCTTAAGACCCTCCTGGTCAGCGCCAAAGAAAAGCTCTGCACGTGGGTCAACCAGCACGCCCCATGAGCAGTCATCAAGCTGAAGATTACGACAGCCTGCAGCATATACCTGCTTAATAAACGCACCGTAGCCAGCAACAATGTCTTCAAGAAGGTTCTGGTCGTTGGCATAGTACTTGTTAGTCTGCTCGCGGTTCATGGGCATAATGAACTGCTCAATAAACTGTGCAGGTGCAGGAATAGTAAGCTTTGCAACGGTTGTCTCGTCCTCAAACTGCTGAACAAAGCGGAAGTGCTCTATAAAGGGATGCTCTTTGGTGAGCTCCACTTTTCCTACGAGGAAGGTGTCGTCAATCTCTGCAGTCTCATCGTGGAAAGGCAGTCCAGTATTAGTTGGCGCATGGCCAATACCTTCAAACGCCCACATAAAATCGAGGTGCCAGGTTGCACGTCTAAACTCACCATCAGTGATGACTTTAAGGCCTGCCTGTTTCTCCTTTTGGATAAGCTCTGTAATAGCTTTGTCCTCTACTTGCTTGAGCTCGCATGCATCAATCTGACCTTTTTCAAACTGAATACGAGCCTGCTTAAGATTCTCTGGACGAAGAAAGCTACCAACAACATCAAAGCGATGTGGAGTAGTTTTATCATTTTTGATTGCCATAATGACCCCTTAGAACTGCTTACGAGAAACCAGTATGATAATCAGCACTTCACTTGTGAAATACAAATACTTAACTAATTCATATAGCTAAAACCTATATCTTAACGTTTGCCGTTCCACTCATCTAAGAACTGGTCAACATACTCACGCATGTACTTCTCGCGAGCTTTTCCTAGCTCTTTGCCACTGCGCGTATTCATCATGTCTGTCAGTAAAAAGAGTTTCTCGTAGAAGTGGTTGAGCGACGTTGATTTGTGTGAGTGGTACTCCTCGCCGCCCATGTTGAGAGTTGGTGGTTCATCTGGGTCATACATACCGCGGCCATGACTTCCGCCATAGGCAAAGGTACGTGCGATGCCAACAGCACCAAGCGCGTCCAGGCGATCTGCATCTTGAACACACATACCCTCAAGCGTTGAAGGAACTACCGAGTCTGTTCCCGAGAAAGAAACCTCATCGATTGCGGTACAAATTGCCTGGATAGTGGCCTCGTCGACAGCATGCTGGCGCAGAAAACCAACGGCCCTATCCTTATGCTCATGCGTCTCTGGAGAAAGCTTGATGTCATCAACATCGTGCAAAAGCGCAGCAAGGGCAACAATCTCTTGATTTGCTCCTTCCTCCTGCGCAATTCTTACAGCCATTTTGTACACACGCAACGTGTGGAAGTAATCGTGGCCACTAAAATCTGTGGAGAAGACCTCTTTTACAAAGTCCAAAGCGTCATCGATAATTTTTGAGTCCATAACTCCCCGCTCAACACATTCAAACGTATCTCTCACGCATTATTTGCGCAGATTGTGCATCCTCTTAACTGTCTTTTTCTTAGTGTACACAGCCTCTCTTGCTTGAGAATTTTGAAGCTCAAATTTCATGAAATTGTTAACCATCCAGCTTCCACTATTCAGTTTTCGCATAACTCACATTTGTCTTAAAATTTAATACATTTCTATTGCAATTTTTATCCGTTGCACGTTTATGACAAATGTCGAGAAAATCGTTAAAAATAGAGCAATTTAAATGCCATTTTTCAGCGTACCAAATATTTTGATTAAATTATTTATATAACATGAGATGAAGACGTTTTTTGAAATGTGTTCAAACTATAAAAATCGCTGGTTGAACTAACAATTTTTATCAAAATAATAGATAATTATCTATACGAAAAATGCTCTGAATATGTGTCATTTATCTCTATCGTGCTTATCGTGATGCATCACTTTCAGCGCAAGATTTAATTTCAAATTTTGTTGGGGTATTCACTATTTGTTAGGGGTAGGTATGGAAAGAAAAAACAAGAACTTTGCAAGCAAAGGGGCAAAGACAGCTATGTCTTTGGTACTCGCGCTCTCTTTGGTCCCTTCTTCAGCGTTAGCAGAAATTGCTAGTACTCAAGAAGTAGCTCAGACGCAAGAAGTTGCAGCAACTCAAACAAGTGATGCAACTGCCTCAACTTCGGAGGCAACTGC
This sequence comes from Atopobium sp. ICM42b, assembly GCA_000564995.1. Taxonomy (GTDB): domain Bacteria; phylum Actinomycetota; class Coriobacteriia; order Coriobacteriales; family Atopobiaceae; genus Lancefieldella. Next base: position 52,641 of record JDFH01000023.1, on the reverse strand, counting down.
AGAGAGCTCTACTGAGGCTACCACTACCGCAGAGTCTACTTCCAACCAGCAGACTTCTGAGCAGACTACTGCTCCTGCAGATAGATCTTCTCGCCGTGTTACAAGAAGCCTTTCTTACATCTCAACTGAGCTCTGGGTAGACGGAACCAACGGTAGCGATACTAACGAGGGCTCCAGCTCCGATCCTGTTAAATCTCTTCAGAAAGCACTGGAGCTGTGGGGAGAAACTTCTTCAATCTACACCATTCATCTTAAAGGCAACCTTGATCTGACCTCTACGGTTACCATTCCTTCTGGTCTTACACTCAAGATTGAATCTGAGGGCGCAACGCTTACTGGCACTGGAAACAGCATTGACGGTCTGGTTCTTTCACCTGGCTCAACGCTGACCGGTACGGGCACCCTTACCATGTCTGGCTTCAAGACAGCACTAACCGCACAGGATGGGTCTACCATCACCGATGGTACTTATGTCTTCAGGAACAACGCAGGTGCAAGCGGCTCGCGCGGTATTTCTCTTGGCGGAACCGTTAGCGGCAGCACCAACAAGAACAGCGTTACCATCACCGCAGACGATAAGAGCAATACAAACTTCTTTGAGTCTGGTGTCACCTTTGAAAACGCTACTATCAAAGTAACTTCACAGGCTCGTACCTGGAATGACGCTCGCAACCTCAACCTTAGGAACACAGACCTTACCGTTGAAGGCTTTGGTCAGACTTTCTACGTCAACCAGCTCAACATGAATGACTCCACCCTAACCATTAACCCTTCATGGTACGGCGCTACGGGCATGACCATCCAGGGAACTTCCAATATTGTTAACTCCACCATTAATGCTAATGCTGGCTCAACTTCTGGCATTTCTGTTGGTGTAGCTGGTGGAACAGTAAACGTTACTAACTCAACCCTTAACTTCACTAACGGTGGAACTGGCGGCCTTAACGTCAACACTGGTGACGTCATCATTAACAACTCCACGATTAAGGGAGATGGTCGTAACTCTGGCGCCCTCTTTGGAGCCCAGACCAACGGTTCCATCCAATTCACCGGAAACAGCCTGGTAGAAACCCCTGCTACCAAGAACTCTGATAACGGTGCTGGCCAGACTCGTCAGAACTACAACGTTGTTGGCGGCTCTTACTTGCTCAAATACGCACCAAGTTACAACAGTGGCTTTGGTAGCACTATCCCTACAAACGGTGCAGCTAACGGCAATGAGGTTCTCTCGCTCTTTACCCTTGCTGACCCATCAACTAACTCTCTGAGCCTCATTAATGCTAACGGAGCAACCTATACCTACCCAGTTGCTAACGCTTCAAGCGATGGCCAGAAGCACGTTTGGGCACCTGCTGCAACCGTTACTTTTGACCTCAATACTCCAGGTGTTACCGGCGTCAACCCAACATTTGCTGACGGCACTACTGCTAACAAGACTGCTCTTGCTATGCGCGGTAACTCTCTTGCAACTGCTTCTTCTGTAGCAGAAGGCTCCACTACCCTACCTGCAGATCCTTATGCAAGTGGTCAGGAGTTTGACGGCTGGTACTACACCGACGCTGCTGGTACCGAGCACCAGTTCACCGCTGATACCCAGGTCACCTCTGACATGACAGTCTATCCACATTGGAAGGCCAACACTGCTTGGCTCTATGTCAGGTATCACAACGGCAACGGCGTTACCGTTATTGAACGCGTTGCTACAAACGCTGGTCGCACCGTTAACGTTCTTTCTAACACTGACGTTAACAATCGCGACAGCAACTTCAACATTGCAGGTAAAACCTTCAAGCGCTGGACCACTCAGGCAAACGGCGCTGGCGATGAGGTAGCGGCTAATTCCAGCCTTGCTGTTCCTGCAGGTACTGATACTGTTGATCTGTATGTAGAGTGGGAAGAGCAGCACCTTACCGTGTCCTTCTCGGCAAATGGTGGTACTTTCTCGGCAAACAGCGTCTTTAAGCAGAATCCAAATGTCTTTGACATCACCACCGATGCAAACGGCGGAGAAGTTGCAACTATCAAGACTCACCCAACTGTTGCTGAGCAGACCAATATCAATGCACTGCTTCAAAACCTTAGCGGCAACACTCTAAGCGCTACAACTGCTGGAATTGCAAGTCCTACCAGCTCTAACACCAATACTGCCTACACAAATATTGCAACTTTTGAGAACCACATTCTGGACAACGCGGATGATCCAATGACCTTCTTTGGCATTGTTATTGGTCACAACTACCACTACTGGTTCACCGACGTTGCAGGTAACTCCCCTGCAACCATCAACGGTGGCGCAACGCTTACCAATGATGTCACCTATTACCTCAAGTGGAAGGAAGATCCTTCCATCCAGAGAGTAGAGCTTACTAGCGATCTTCCTGCTGATATGTGGAGTGACTCTCAGAGCAACACCACTCAGATCAAGGAAGTTTCTAACGATAAGAGCTTCAGTCTTACAGGCGCTATTGACGCTACTTCCGTCATTAATCAGATGAGCGCTTTTGAGAACGGCATTGCTGGCGGCCTCGACGACCTAACCAAGATTACGCTTTCTGGCACCACTTCTACCTTTACTGCAAAGCTCACGCTTCCTGCCGGCGTTGTTGTCCCAGCTAATCCAACAGTAACTACTTCTGGCCTTGGTGATCTCTTTGAGGTTACAAACGTTTCCGTCAACGGTCAGGAAGTTACCGTTACCCTGAAGCTTAAGGGCACTTACACCAACTACAAGCAGCTCAAAGACGCTGTCGAGACAGTTGGCAAAGACGACGCAGCTACCACAGAGATTGCAAGACCTCTTACTGTAACTGTTGATGGTCTCACACTTGACCCAACTCAGGTTACCAATGGTCAGGAGCTCACCGCTACAGGTACTCTTACTGGCACCTTTGAGTCTTTTGCAAAGAACACCGTCACCAACGTCACCAAGAAGTTCGAACTTTCTTGGAACGGCGTTCAGATTGCTGCGAGCAGAGACCCTCGTGGTACCGGCATTCAGCAGACTCTGATTGTGAACAACCCAATTGAGATGAACCTTCCTGCAGATATGCTTGCTGACGAGAATACCGAGCATGACCAGGTCATCACTATGAAGGCAGGTTCTACCTTTAACCTCACCGGTTCAATTCTTGCTTCCTCTATCCAGGAGCAGATGAACAACATTGAGCGCGCCTACCCTAATACCAACCATGACACCATTACGCTGAGCAACCTGAAGTTCAAGTTCACAGCAACTCTGACTGTTCCTGAGGGAATGACACTTCCAAGCAACCTTGATGCCAACACCATCCAGGCTTCCAACTTTGGCAGCGGCTTTAAGGTCAGCGATGTTCAGGTCAACGGTCGTACGGTTACCGTCACCTTTGAACTCAGCGATCCTTCCTCCATTAGAACGTACTCTGACCTCGAGCGCATTGTTGATGAGGCAAGTGCAAACGATGGCTGGATGAAGCTCACCATTCCTGGCGTCACCATTGACTCCAATGTTGCTGCAGGCACCCAGCTCACCGCTGTCGGCACCGTTACCGGCTCCTTCAGCGCTATTGCTGATTCCGCAGCTGGCAACCGCAAGGTCTTCTCGTTCACCTGGAATGGTGTTCAGTGGCCAGATGGTAAGGACGCCGTTGCAACTGATAACGACACAATCCAGCTAACCATTACTGTTGCAGAAGATGAGACTCCAGAGACTCCTTCTACTCCAACTAAGCCATCTAAGAAAAAGAAGCAGAAGACTCCATACACCGGAGATGCTTCTGCTGCAGCACCTCTTGCTGCACTTCTCGCTGGTATGACCGCTGTAATGACTTCACTTGGCATTACTAAGCGTCGTAAGAATAAGTAAGAAAGAAAGTGATTGGTTCTGTATCGCTCTAGTTAGGATGTGCTATGAAAAGTAAGGCAAGGATTGTAGCGGGGTTGCTTTTAGCTGCCGTTGCATTCGTCGCAGCATTGCTGCCCAACCTTAGCGTGGCTTACGCAGAAGACACTACAGGTCTTCAAATCAATGCTCTAAGCATTGAAGATGCGTCAACTCACGCCCAAGTTGCTGACCTTCTTGCAGGTCAAACTCCTGCTCTTAAGGCGGGAGTCACCTACGCCTTGAATGTTGGCTACACAATTCCTGCATCGTTGCAGTTCTCTCCAACGTACCTCAACGTGAGGTTTGGAGACGGACTCTATGTCACAGGTCTTCCAGGTGCAACGTTTACCGTTGGTGGCATCTCAAACACCAGCTTCTCTGACCTGGTTACCACACCTACGGGAACGGGAACCCTTCCTTACGGCTATCCTGGCGCAAGTTCCGAGAAGAACCGCAGTGGTGATTTGGTCTACATGACCAATAACGGCCTTACCCAGGTTTCTTCCAGGGGAGAAATTCAGTTCAAGCTTGATGACGCTGTTGAGAACCAGAGCGCAAGCCAGGTTATTGCAAATGCAATTCGTGTTAGCTTGAGCACCGCTGCAACACAAAACATTGATCCACATACCTCATCTGTTACTGCAGCTGATGCCATGACCTACGGCTTCTGGGCTGATCAGTCTACCGAAGTTCTCTCAAAAGGTGGCACCACCTCTACCCTGCAGGTTTCTACCACAGGCTCTAAGGTACTCACCGAGGCAAACAGCAAGACTACGGTTCAGGTTGTCTACCCAAGCGATATGGAGCTAGTTGGTGTCAACGAGACCAGCCTCTACAACACCGCAGGTACCATTGTTTCTACCACCGATGATGGCACTAACAAGACCGCAACGGTTGAGTGGAACGAGCCAGGCTCTTACGCAGGTACCCCAACCTTTAAGCCACAGATTAAGGTTCCTGCATCAAGCACCAGACCTAACAACTCAACCTTTAACGTCACCATTAAGAACCTCACTATGTCCGTTTGGAATGACACTCCAAACGTCAACCGTACCTCTGCAAACGCTTCTTCTACGCTTACGGTTACCGTAATTGACGGCCTTAACCCAGAGCGTCTTACCACACACGCTCTTGTCGACACAGCTCCTAACTGGGCATACAAGAAAAACGATACCTACAACGTTCGTCTTGGTACCTACCTCATCAAGAACGAGCTCTCTACAGACACCGCTCCAAAGACGCTCGAGATGACCATCGATCAGAACCAGACCGCTATCATCCGCGGCGTCACCATCCCTTACAAGGAAGGTATGACCTATGGTCCAATCCACTGGACTGCATCGGACGGTACGAGCGGAACTGCTGATCCAAGCATTCTGCGCAAATCTGGTGTTTCTGCCCTCATCACCAACACTGCTCTTGGTCTTGATATCAATACCTCCATCACTTCCATCAAGGTTGACCTTGGTCCAATTCTTGGCGGATACGATGGCATTAGGCCAATGAGCGATCTTCTCGATACATGGAATCCAAACAACAAGCATGTCACTGACGAGTACTATGGCTGGAGCTACATCTCCAACGGCGTTTACGGCTCTTGGAAGAAGGGCACTAACGCCGACGTTGTCACTAACGTCAAGCTCTACGACACCGGTACCACTCCTGACGCAGGCGTTACATTGACCGCTAAGTCCGGCGCACCTAAGGTTCTTAACGGTGTTGGTAGCATCGATAAGACCCAGATTAACGGCGGCGAGACCTTCAAGATTTCTGGCCGCATTGACGACGCTAACTGGGACTGGAACCCTCTTCAGGAGCCAGTGCTCTACGTCATCATGCCTGAGGGCTTTACCTACAGTAACCTCACCGTTTCTAACGGCACGCTCAGCGCTCCAGAGTTTGTAGGAACGTACGATAAGGACGGCGTGGCTGTTAAGGTTTGGAAGTACACCATTGATGTTGGCGACGAGACTCGCGGCCAGTATCAGCCAGACTTTACCAGCAAGAACATGACTCTGAGCATGGATGTCCACACCACTGATCTTGCAGGCAAGGGTATCTACCACATCAACGATTTTGTTGGCATTACCACCAAAGACTTCAAGGAGATTGGTGCTCAAATTAAGTCTGAGCACTGGGACCGCAGCAACTGGAACACTTCCCAGTACACCAGCCTGTTTGGCAACAGCGTCAACTCTGGCGAGACCATGGTTTCTCTCTCCGAGCGCCCTGGTATCAACATTGCTCAGGCATCTGCCATTGCTGCTGCATCTACCCTTTCTGTAAAGGATGCCGTCTCTGGAACCGTAACTGATTACACGTACGACTCCGCTAATCCAGGCGCAACTACCCCTGTTATGCAGCGCGATGACACCGCAACTGTTCACATTGCTGTCCGCAATAACACGGGTAACACCGCAAATACCACACAGCTGTTTGTTCCACTGCTTTCCAAGTCTGTAAACCGTGGCGCTGGCATCAATCCAGAAGGTGCAACCCAGCTTCCTCTGACACTTGAGGGCGTAAGCTCTTCTTCCAACTTCTCTTACCAGTACATCAAGCTGAACCCTGGTGTTACCTACACTGCAAACCATGCTCCACAGCCTGGCGACTACACCGTAGTCACCAATCCTGCTGAGGCCGACATGGTGCTGTTTACTTCAACGCACGCACTTGCTGCAAATAGCGGCGGCTTTGTTGACGTCACGTACAAGGTTGCCGATAACGTAGATGCTTCCTACGACGGTAATCGCAGTGTATTCAGCAGCGTTCTTGACTACGACATTGCTGGTAACCACTCCACTCGTACCCTCTCCACTCACGCTCTGAGCTATGCAGGCATTGACCTCAAGATCAATAAGGTCTGGGACGATAACAACAATGCAGCTGGTAAGCGCCCATCCACAGCTGATTTTGGTGCTAACAATCTGGTTCTCTCTAACGATAAGCACCTTGATACCCACACCATTGCGCCTGAGGTTACCGATAATGGCGATAACACCTACACCATCGTCTACAAGGGCCTTCGTAAGTACGTAGACAATACTGCTGCTGATACTGTTTCGTACACCATCACCGAAAACGTTCCTAATTCCTACGTTTCAACTAGAAGTAGTATTTCTGGCGTTGAGCAGTACACCACCACTCAGTCGCTGGTAAATGTCTACAATGTCAGGCCTACCATTGTGACGCCATCCGTTACCAAGATTGTCGAAGGCGATTACCCAGTTGTTCCTATACCTGGAGGGCCTTCACCTGCGTCTCTGGTTAATTCTTACCTGAGCTCAAGTAACGTTAGCGCAGCAGGCGCCACAAGCACTGCAAGCGCGACAAGCGCCGACGACACTGCAAGCGGCAGCTTTGCCGAGAGCCTGATCAACAACTTCCTGGCGAACGGCTCTGAAGACGAGGGCGACGCTCCTAACGTCTTTATCTTTGAGATGACACGCCTTGATCCATCCAGCCCCATGCCTGAGGGATCTACCGGCAATACTGCTCGTACACGCAGGCTTCTCGGTGGCGACGCTGTATTCCGCAACATTACGTTCACTCAGCCTGGCACCTACGTGTACACCATCAAAGAGGTTACTGGCACCCAGAACATCCAGTACGATCAGAGCGTCTACACCGTTACCTATAACGTTGTTGACGACGGTACTGGCCAGCTTGAGGCAACACGTACTATGACCAAGACTGACGAGGACGGAAACGTTACTACCGTTGACCTTGGCGAGTATAACGATGCAACAGGCGCTGTCTTTACTAATGTCTATCCTGATCCACTGCCAGCCAGGGACTATCCAGTTGTCCAGAAGGTTGTTACTGGTAACGCACCAGATGCTCCAACCGACTATCCATCAGTTCTCCCTGATGACAACGGCGGCAACCCACGCACTGCAACAACTCAGGATGTCTTCAAGTTCACGCTCACCCGCAACGATCCTTCCTACCCAATGCCAAACAACGCAACAACAGATAGCGTTGAGACTTCTGTTGATGTTTCTGGCGATAATAACTTCGGTGAGCTAGTCTTTACGCAACCTGGCACCTATGTTTACACCATCAAAGAGGTTACCGGCACTAACCAGAGGGTTACTTACGACAAGTCCGTCTACACCCTCACCTACACCGTCTTTAAGAATGATGATGGTGAGCTTGATTTCACCTACCACATTACTAAGACCGCTGAAGATGGAACCGTAACAGAGATTGATCAGTGCGAGTGCAGAAGCACGCCTCCTCTGGTATTCACAAACGACTATCCAGAGCCTGAGCCTCAGCCAACACCAGATCCTGAGCCAACTCCTAGCCCTGATCCACACAAGCCTTCTAAGACCAAGAAGAAGCGCGTTCTGCCAGACACCGGCGATGTCGCTGAGCTTGTAATTGCTTCTGTTGGCATGGTTGCTTCTGGCATCACCGCTCTCGGCTTTGCACTAAGGGCTCGCAAGCAGAAGTAAGATCTATAACATTCCTTAGTACGTAAAATGACCTCGATTTATTCGAGGTCATTTTTTATTGACTTTTCAAATAATCTATTAAAATATCTCTTATCGGATGTTATTTCATTTCTAGAAAAAGGAATTCCTATGCCCGAAGAGAAAAACAATTTTCATTTGCCTATTGACTTTAAAAAACTAACTGAAGTTGATGCTGGAGAAATTCTTTCAGATATTTATGGGAAAGCTTTAGATGGAATTCCAAAAGTAAGTCGTTCAGTAGAAGAAATGGTAAATGACTACGCTTGTAAAGCCGACACACCTAAAGATGCCGCTCTTATGCTCGTGCAAAATCAAGTTCTCAAATGTGGTACATCAGGTTTTCTTACTGGTCTCGGTGGCCTTATTACACTGCCTGTCGCAATTCCCGCAAATATAGGTAGTGTTCTATACGTCCAATTAAGAATGGTTGCCGGAATTGCAAAATTAGGTGGTTATGATATTAAATCGGATCAAGTACAAACCATGGTATATCTTGCCTTAACGGGATCTGCATTAAAAGATGTTGTTAAACAAGTTGGAATTAAGTTTGGTGAGAAAACACTCCAAGCTGCTATTAAAAAAATTCCAGGCAAAGCATTAGTTGCTATCAATCAGCGTATTGGATACCGTTTAATTACAAAATTTGGCGAAAAGGGAATTATTAATCTCGGAAAAGCAATTCCTCTTATTGGAGGCGTTGTTGGAGGAAGTATTGATGTAATTTCCACTAAAATAATTGCTAAGAATGCAATTGATATGTTTATTAACAATGTAATGCCAGAAGGCTCAGAATTGTCTAATGAAGAAATTGCTGATATAGACTCTATTGATATCACTGATGAAAGTGAATTGATTTAATATTTGATTTAACAGTAAAACAGCCGTCTTCTTATTGAGGGCGGCTGTTTTTCTTGGATAAGACGTTTTTCTCGCCAGGAGTTACTCCCCTAGCATGGTTTGTAGGTCATAGCCAAAGGACTTAACAAACTCGTAAGCGTCCTTCTGCCAATCCTCTTTGAAGACGCCAGGGGCGGTCTCGAAGAAGCTAGAGTCCAAATAACGAATAATAATGAAGTTGCTGTTTGGCTGGTCGAATCCATTGCCTCTACTGAAATCGATACCGTGACCAGTATTTCTTCTCATTGCGGCCTCAAGAATAGGAACTGTGAGCTCGTTGACAGGAACTACGATGTCTGCCCTATCAAAGAAGCCACCTTTTTCTTTAGTGAAGACAAAGAGATTGTTGAGTGCGCCACCAGCAACACACTGAACTCGACGGATGTCGGAAAGCTTGACCTGATGCTTTGCGCCGGAAATCACGCCGTTTGCGATTGTGATCTTTTTCTCTTTGAGGCTGAACCCGAGCTTAGTGTTTAACGTATCAAGGTTATTAGGGAACTCAGTAGTTAGCTTATTGGCTGCAAAAGCGAGGATGATAGTCTTTGTATCTAGGATGTTGTGTCCAAATCCACGAAGCTTAAGGTCTGTGTCAATGCTAACGAGATTATGGCCGTCGTTATCCTTAAAGGTAATCTCGTAAGGACCGTTTGAACTGCAATAATTCAGTAAGAAGGTTGAACCGACCTCTGAAAACAAAACCTTGACCTCTGGCTTTCCATTACCTGGAACATAAGCTAGGCCATCTTTTGTAACGGTATAAGAATACTTATCGTCGCACTTAATAGATACCTGACGGTCATCAAAAATGCTTCTCATGTGCCTTTTACCTCCACGTTTTGCAGTACAAGAAATAACTAGGAACTACCTAAAATTATATCGTGTTGCTGGATAATTCTTTGGTACACGTTAATTTTTCGGCGGATGAAGACAACTTGGCGTTGGTAGAGCCGTCAAAATCGTTAGAGCAATTTGATTTCTGCATAATGGACTCTGTTTATTCATAATCGTGAATACCGCAATTTTAGAGTACTGATTTTAGTGCCCAAAAAGGTAAAAAAGCCGTTTAGTTGGGGATGAAAATTGAAATTATCTTATTTGAAGCCCAACTAAACGCAATTTTTACCATAGTTAAAAATTTTTCCTGGGCAAACGCGTATGCAGAAAAATGTAACCCCCAACTAAACGCATTTTTTACCACTTGGCGCTGGGGTTGGAACGAAAACTCTACAAAACACCAGGATACCGATACGACGGGATAGTTCTGCGCCGCACATGCGGTGACCTTGACAGCTTGGTTGCTTTAGCGGTTTTGGTGCGCTACGCAAAACAGGCTCCTGGTTTTACCAGGAGCCTGTTTTTAGTCAGCTATCAGCGAGTTCGAAAAGCCTAGCTATTAGCTGTTCTTCCTTCTAAGAGCAATACCAAGACCACTCAGAGACAGAGCTGCAGCTCCAACGATTGAAGCAATACCTGAGGCGTCTCCAGTGTAAGGAAGACCTGGCTTCTTAGGCTCTGGAGTAGTAGGTGGCGTGGTTGGAGGAACAACAGGAGCAGTGTTGGTCACTGTGAAACCGTCGTCCTGATTACCTGTGATCTGGGTTGTGTAACCAGAAATAGGAGTCTCGGAGATGGTGTATGCGTACTCGTGACCATCAGTCTTGTCGTAGAACTCAAGGTTGCTGAAGGTGTGTTTCCAGTCGTCAGCCTTGGTGATGGTTACCCTATCAACCTCGACACCATCACGATACAGAACAATCTCAGCGGAGTCGCCTTCCTTGTTCTCCCAAACCTTGGTGACCGGAATGTTGCGAGTCTTCATGTTGGTGTTGGTTACTACATAGTTAGTAGCGTCGCCAGTAATCTGGGTGATGTAGCCGTCAACCGCATCCTCAGTAATGGTGTAGTTGATCAGCGTACCATTGTTGTACTGGTTAAGGTTGCTGAACGTATGCTGCCAGTTATCTGCAGCAGTCAGAGTTGCGCTCTGAACCTCAACGCCGTCAGCAAGCAAGTGAATAGTTACGCTATCAGCAGGTGCACCAATCCACTTCTTTGTTACTGGAACAGAAACCTTACCTTCAATGGTGTTGGTAACTGTAAGCTCAGTAGCTGAAGAACCAGAGTAGGAAGTGGTGTAGTGAGCAATTGGGTCTTCCTTGACGGTGTACTCAATCTCGTGACCAGCAGTGTAACGTGGCAGGCCGTTGAAGATGTGAGACCAGTTATTACCTGCGTTCAGGTCAAACTCGTCAACCTGAGTACCGTCTGCGTAGAGCCTGACGTGAACACTAGTAGGACGCAAGCCCTGAGCATTATTGTCGTCAACCCAGACCTTCTTAACTGGGATACTCAAAGCCTCAGGAGCGTGCTGGTTTGTAATCTCAAAGCCATTGATGCTTGTGGTGTAGTCAGGTACTGCATCCTCAGAAACGGTATAGGTAATCTCTGCATTGCCACTGAACTTAGGCAGGTCAGAGAAGGTGTACTCCCAGTTATCTGCAGCAGTAACAGTCTTGTGCTGAACCTCAACACCATCTGCAAGAAGCCTGACAACAATGGAAGCTGGGCGCTTACCGTCGTTGTTGTTAGAGTCGTCCCAGAGCTTCTTACCAGAGACGGAGACCTTCTCCTGCTGCAGCTGGTTGGTAACACTCAGTGCAACGGAATCGTTTGGTGAATTTTCATCTGCCTGACCAGAAGTAGCGGTTACCTTGTACTTCTTACCGTTGTAAGTGACCATGCCATTAGCGTCTGTGCCTACCTCTTCAAGAGTGTAGACGATAGGAGTCTTTGTGCTGGTACCATCGTTGTGAGTTTCAACGGTGTACTTACGAAGGTGCGTAAACGAAGCAGTCCAGTTGTTGGCTGCGGTAAGGTCAAGCGTCTTACCAGTATCAACGCCGTCAGCAAGAAGCTTTACGGTAATGGAGGTAGCATCTGGCTGAGCAATTGCGTTGCCGTCAGCGTCAAGCCACTTCTTCTCTACCTTGACATCCATGATGTCAACAAGCTGGTTTGCGACCTTCTCGGTACGACGCATAGCAGCTTCATTGTTGTAGATAACGCTCATGTCGTTGTATGCAAGAGCCTCGGAGAGGTTTGGATCATACAGTGGTGCCTTCATGGTAAGAACCGCAGAAAGAACGGTGTATGGAGGCAAAATAGTGCCATCCTTACCAACAATCTTGATTGCCGTTACCTTGGTGTAGTCAGCTGGAGTCTTAGTCCATTCTGGGCTGTTAATCTCGTTGATATCGTTCTGAGCTGGGTGTTCATCGGTGCGATAGTAAATCTCGTACTGGGAGCTGACATCAGTTGAACCAATCCTCAGATCAATAGGACCCTGAAGTGTATTGCTGAAAGCAGAGTTTCTGCCGTCGCCCACATATGGCAACACGTCGTACATAAGAATCTTATTCATTGGCGTGTTGTAGTAGTTACGAATGCTCAGACGATACTGGAAGAGTCCGCTGGTATCAGTGACGCCAGCAAAGTCAGTCATGATAGTAGCCGAGGTAAATGCCCTACCGTAGAATGTACCGCCGCCAGCAATATTTGGCTCAAGACTACGGATGTGTTTATCAGACTGGATACTCTCAACGTTGTTGCCAAGAACCTTTGCAGTTGCCTTCAGAATAGTCTCGTCAGTGACACCATTCATATTGATGTCAAGATTATCCCGAACAAAGTTACTGGCGTTATACATACCAGAGAAGTCATCTGGTGTGCCGTGAGTCCAGTTTGTGGCGTAGAAGTAGACGTCATTATTGTTGTTCAGAACGTCATTCTCGGCCTTAGAAGGAATGATGTCGTCGTTGATTACCAGGTTCCTAATCTCATAACCCATGGTTCCATACTGATACACGTATCCAGATGGAAGGGTAATCTTGATTGCATTGCGACCGGTCTCGTTGTAGTTCCTGATGTACTCAACCTTCTCAGGCTGCAGCGAGTCAGCAATTGGTGAAACCGAGGTGTTCGCGTCATAAGAAACGCCTGCAGGGAGAAGATCAACGAAGGTTGGATTCTTCAAATAACGAGCAGGTGAAAGCTCTGACAGTGCAAAGCCAAAGCGAGCACTGAAGCGCTCGTTTGGCATACCAACGCGCTGGTACCAAGAGGACTTGGACAGCCAGACCTTCTCGCTAAATGGAGTAAAGCGAGTATCCCAATTTGCGGAGAAGTTCATTGGGGTCTTGGTACCGTCGGTATTAACTTTGTTGGCGTTGACCTTGATGATGTTGGTGATAGGCCTATCGCTGTAAACCTCGCCAAATGGATTCATGAACATCATCTGGATGTTGAAATCAATGTTGCTGGTTGGCTGCAGGGTTACGTTCTTGAAGTAAATACCAATCTTCCTGTACTGAGGAGACACAGCGGAAGCATTGGATGGATCAAGCGTACCCTGGTTGATCTGGTCCAGATAGGACTGCAGCTGCTGCTGGCTTGCCGAGTTCATGTCAGCACGGTAAAGCCAGTTTGCACCGTTCTTCTTGGTAGGAATGATGTCATAGCTGCCGTCAGCCTTGTAGCCGCGGACCTCAATCTGGTCCATGGAGAGTCCAACTCGCTGGCCAACTGCAACAAGATTGCCGGTCAATGCAGTCATGAAGAGACGGTTGTCGGTGTTGGCAACATCCTCGATGAACTCGATGTCGGTGAGTGGGGTGTCCAGCTTGTTGACCAACTTGATGGTGTAATCAAGCTTCTTAACAGCAAGACCGTTCTTGTCGTACTGGATGGTAACGGGACCGCGCTTGCTAAGCATGCCGTTACCGCTGAAATCATTACCAGCAAGGCGGAACTGCTTAGAGTCGTCATCAAAGTTGTGCTCGTTACCTGGGACTTGGCCAACTGTCTCTTCTGCTGCACTTGGGTTGTAAGGGATGCCCTGAACTGTTGCAGTGTTGTTGAAGATCACGCGATTAGTGCCGTTGAGGTAGCGAGCGCCCGGGAAGGAAAGCTTGAGCTGGGAATATGCAGGAAGGTTATCTCTGATGTAGTCGTTAAGAATGGTGGTTCCTGCAGGAATATCAAATTTGAGGGTTACGGTACGTCCATCTGGGCTGAGCGTCCAGTTAGGGTTCTTAGCTGGGTCAAAGTGAGCGGTAACGGTCTGACCTGCTGCGTTTACGTATGTAGGAAGGGTATCAGTAATGATGATGGAGCGATAAGCACGATGATACTGGTAAAGCCTAAAATTAAAGATGACGTCTGAAGTTTTATCGTTGGAAAGCGCGGACGAATCACCTGGGGCGTTAATGCCACCATACAGGAGCTGGTCGTTAGTCTCTTCACCTGCAACCTGCTTCATGAGCCAAGGTTTGTCGTAAGTGATGGAATAGGTCTGATCAGGCATGTTAGCAAGCTCTGTGCCGTCTGCATTGTACACACGAACAACTGGCTTGAGCTGGAAATCTGCTGGGGTAACCATATCTCTGAAGCTCATAACGTAAGGGAGCTCCAGCTTAACGGTGGTATCGATAGTGTTGAGGTACAGGCGCTTAATGGTCCTGCCATCAGGGGTAACGATGGTCTCCTCGCGCTTGATAATAGGCTGAGTAGCTGCTGCTGGGGTAGCAAAGTTATCAAGGTAGGTGTTAGGAGTAATGTTGTTGGTGTTATTGACGTTTTCAGAGGACTGCTTGGTGTTTACCTCAATCTCCAGGTAAAGACCGTCGATTGGCTTATGAAGGCCAGTTGCGTCAATCTCGATACCTGTAGAGATGTTTGCATTGTCCTTAACGGTTGTGGGTGAAGTGGGCTTAAGGTTAACAGTAAGTTCTCCGTCAGCGCCAAAATCAATGTTCTGCGACAACGGATAGGTCACTGCCTTTGCAACAGTGCTTGTACCTAAAATAATGATACCGGTGAGCATCATTATTGCTGCAAACATAGTTGCAAACGACTTCTTAAAGTTGCTCATATCAACCCCATCTTTCCTATCGAACGTACCCCTGGAGCTATACAAAGCTCCACTAAACATACTAATGGTTTTTGACAAAATATTTAAAGAAATATCATGTTCAAATAAATTTTTTTATTTCAATCTTGGACAAAGACTTCGAAAACTCACTAAATTGCGCACAATTAATGCTACTAAGTGCGTAGATTTAACTTCATTTCTGCTAGCGAGAAAAACGTGTGCACCACACCATCTTGTTTTCCATTTCCTTCATACTCCTTCAAAAAAATTGGCTGGCGTATACGCGTCAGCCAAAAATAATTCTTCGATCAGTTCTTTCTGCAAAAAAATGATACTGGAATGAGTACATATCAACAATAAACAGACATCCCTATGAATAAATAATCAAATTAACTCCACAGTTTTCTTCACTTTTGAGGCTGGGAGCGGTCTTCACTTTTGGGGCCGGGAGCGATCTTCAGCGAGCTGCCAAAACCGTAGGGTTTCTCGCCAAAATGTTGTGGATACAACAAATGAGCGTAATAAACAAATGTAAAATAGAGTTACTGCCAAGCAATCTACAGATAAAATTAAACAAACTGCTGTTAGACACTATAGGAGAGTCGTGCCAGAACGAGCCTACATTTCCAGATCAACTCACCTGATGGGCGCGACTATCACCATTTCTTTATTGCCACCCTCCAATGATTCGCAGGAAGAGCGCACTGCAGAACAGCTACTTGACGCTGTCTTTGAACTCCTTAGCATCTATAACCAGCGGTTTAGCGCAAATGACGCCAATTCCGAGCTTATGCAGGTCAATCATGCAGCAGGCAAACATCCTGTCCCCGTTGACCCCGAGCTGTTTGAGCTCATTCAGATTGGCAAAGAACAAAGCCTTCTACCTGCAAGTCATTTAAACATTGCTATTGGCCCTTTGGTACAAGCCTGGCGAATCGGCTTTTCTGACGCTCGCATTCCAAATAACGCCGAGGTCACGCACGCGCTGTCGCTTACTGATCCACAATTCATTGAATTGGATCCTCTGAGCTGCACCGTGTTTCTCGCCAAAGAGGGCATGAAGCTGGACCTGGGGTGCCTGGCCAAAGGCTACATCGCCGACAAAATTGCAGATTATCTGAAAAGTCAGCACGTCATGTCCGCACTTATCAACCTTGGCGGTAACATTAAGACAATTGGAAACAATGCCCTTGCGGATAGGCCGTGGCAGATTGGCATCCAGGATCCGCGACAACCGCGAGGCACCAACCTTGCTGTGCTGCCTATTTGCAACCAGTCCGTGGTGACCTCCGGTACCTACGAAAGGAAACTGCAGGTAAACGAGCACACCTATCACCACATTCTTGACCGAAGCACGGGCTATCCAGTTGACACGCAACTTGCGAGCATCACGATTATCTCGGACAACTCGCTTGACGGAGAAATTTGGACCACGCGCCTTTATGGCGAGAAACCCCGTCAGCTCCTTGCTCGTGTGGAACAAGAAAAAGGCATCGAGGCGCTCATAGTAACCACTGATAATCGCGTATATTATTCGTCGAGGATCTCGCCTGAGCTCCTTGCGTAATTCAGAAAGGAAGTTTGATGCTTAACTTTGTTGGCCTTATTGGCACCAATTCAAAAGAGTCAAATAACCGAAGACTCCTGCAGTTTATGCAGAAGCACTTTGCCGACAAGGCCTCCATTGAGCTGGTGGAAATCGACAACATTCCCCTGTTCAACAAGCCCGCAAAGATGAAGGTCCCCGAGGTTGTCTCAGAGCTTGCAAAGAAAATTGAGGCTGCCGACGGCGTCATCATCGCAACCCCAGAGTACGACCACTCCATTCCAGCGGTCCTGCAAAACGCGCTTGCTTGGCTGTCCTACGGCATCTTCCCTATGGTCAACAAGCCAGTCATGATTGTTGGCGCATCCCTGGGCACCCTCGGATCTTCTCGCGCACAGCTTCAGCTCCGCCAAATTCTGGACGCTCCAGAGCTCAAGGCCGCAATCATGCCAGGTTCCGAGTTCCTTCTTGGCCGCGCCCAGCAGGCATTTGACGAGAAGGGCAGCTTGAAGGATAAAGCTACCGTCAAGAAGCTTGACCTGCTCTTTGACGATTTTCGTCTGTTTGTGAAACTCAACGAAAAAATGGCCGCATCGCGCGAACTTCTCCGCAAAGAGGCCGAGAACTTTGACTGGGAAAACCTGTAGGCCTGGAAGGAACTACTACTATGAAATTTGTCGGAATCGTCGGTTCAAATGCGGAGATTTCCTATAACCGAAAGCTTCTGCACTTCATCAAAAAGCACTTTTACAAACAGTTTGAGCTTGAGATCCTTGAGATTGATAACATTCCCCTGTTCAACCAGGACCTCAAGTGGGACGAGAACTTCCAGCTCCGCCTGCTGTACAACAAGATTACCCGTGCTGACGGCGTCATTATTTCTACGCCCGAACACAACCATACCATCTCACCTGCGCTTAAGAGCGTCATCGAATGGCTCTCCTACGACGTACATCCATTTGAGAACAAGCCTGTCATGATTGTCGGAGCTTCTTACTACGACCAAGGAACTTCTCGCGCGCAGGTACATCTGCGCAAGATTATGGATGCTCCGGGCGTAAACGCGTACGTTTTGCCTGGTAACGAGTTCCTTCTTGGAAAGGCCAAGCAGGCTTTTGACGAGGACGGCAACATTATCGACGAGCGCACCGTCGGCTTCCTGGGCCTTTGCCTGGATAACTTTGTCAAATACGTAGAGGTGGTCTCCAAGTTGAAGAAGCCAAAGCCAATCGCGCCAGAGGATCTGGACGTAACCAACTCAATTTCCACCACTATCCAGGGCATTGATCCCGACGATCCTGATTGGGTCGAGAAGGCCGCCGAGCTTGTGGGCGCGGTCTCGGGCGACACATACGTTAAGCTTGATCACGGCATTTTGACGGTCAATCAGATTGACATGTTCCTGAAGGCAATGCCATTTGAGCTAACTTACGCGGACGACAACAACCAGTTCCTCTACTACAACAACGCTCATGACAACCCAGATACTATGCTGGCAAAACGTGTTCCTGAGCAGTCGGGTGACCGTCTTTCCACAGTTCACAGCTCTCTTCCCGAGGGTCGCATGAAAAACGTTGAGTTTGTCATCGGCGTGCTTCGCAACGGCGACAAAGAATACGTACGCACCATTGTCCCAGGTACACCAGCCGACATCATCAACACCCACAATTACCAGGCAATGTACTACCCCGATGGCTCGTATGCAGGCATCAACGAGATTGTCTTCAACTTCAAGCCATGGTTGGATTGGTACCTTCAAACCACAGGTCAACGCCTTGTAAGTGCTAACGGCGCAGTTGTTCCACCAGCTGGCGCTCCCGCCCCTGCTGCTGGTGCTCCCGCACCAAGTGCAGGCGTAGATGCTACCTCGGGTGCAAGCGCTTAACGTGCAGCTACGCGCGACCGCGACGCGCGTTTGTAGTGCAGAAACGCGTACTTAGAGAAATACAATCTCCCCTCGCCTTCCAGAAACAGACCTCTGGGAGGCGAGTTTTTGTGTTAAGTTGCAAAATTTCTACTTCAACGAGAAATATATTCATTTCTATGAATATCTATGAGCAGATATTCAATTTTGTGTATCACTCAATTTTTGGACCGAAATTTAAAGTGCTAAAAAGGTAAAAAATCCGTTTAGTTGGAGATCAAATCTTTAAAAAGTCATTTTTATCCCCAACTAAGACGATTTTTTACCACCGTTGCAATTTTTTATCTGCGAAAACTCGTTATACAGAAAAATGAAACTCCAACTAAACGCATTTTTTACCACTTTGGATAGAATCAGCAATTGGTATTACTGGACATACCTCAATTAACTGGGCATCTTTCAGTCCACTACTCATCGCTTAATTTGCCGAGCATCTCTGAGCATTACCCAGCGTCATCCGACAGTCACTACCCGTTGAACTTGTTGATCTTTCGATCGTAAGTAAGCAGGCCGTTTACCTCTTCCTCAACATCAGATACCTGCGTGTAAACGTATCCCGCAAGGCCCTCATCCTGCAGCGATTCCACCTCTGCAAGCAACTTTTTAACAGCAGCTCGCCAATCCTCGACCGTGGAAAAATCACCGTACCCATACGAGTGGTCAAGCGACGTATGACCTGGCATCATTTGAGTAAGACCGCCAAACTCAGAAATTATTGCAGCTCGATTTCCACGCTGCCTCCTCTGCCAACCTGCACGTAACGGCCTGAAGTAATTATGAATGCTCAGGAAATCGCCGCATCCCTGGTCGTACCAGCCGCTTGTTGCATCAATTGGTCGTGTTGCATCCAAGGCGCGAACAGCCTCAGTAGCAGCCCGTGCATCAAACTGTCCCCAACCCTCGTTAAAGAGCGTCCAAAATCCAATCGAAGGATGTCCATCCAGGAGCTTGACCATTTCCTGACAAGTTTCTGTCCACTCCTCGCGATAGCCATCTTCACCTGCGGATAAAGCCTCGTGATGACTTGGTGTTGTGTCGTCAAATCGACCCCAGGTAAAACTGAACAGTGTCGGCTTCTGACTCGTGTGCCAGGGACTATACGCGCTACCTCCCGAAACACAATCCTGCCAAACCAGCATGCCAATACGATCGCAGTGGTAATACCAGCGCTCACTTTCAATCTTGATATGCTTTCGCAGCGTATTGAAACCAGCCGATTTCATAGCCTCTACGTCATATACCAGCGCATCGTCGGACGGAGCCGTCAGCAATCCGTCAGGCCAATAGCCCTGATCCAGCACGCCACGAACAAAATACGGCGCACCATTCAAATGCACCCTTGGCACGCCCGCCACGTCTTTCTTTACCTCAACAGTACGAAACGCGCAATAACTGTGAACTGCATCGACGACCACGCCATCTCGCCGCAGCGTAGCCTCCACGGCATAGAGGTGCGGACTCTCCGGCGACCAAAGCTGCGGGTCATCCACGTGCAACTCAGCATGAATCTCCCCTGCCTCATCCACTGGAAGTGTGGCGAGAAGAACGTCTTGTCCAAGCTCGTCTTTGAGCGCCAACTCCAGCTCACACGCGCTCGTTTGTACACCGTACAACCCGCTTACCTGCACGTTCGCTCTAACCTCAAGCGCGCCAAACATATCACCCTTTAGCGTTAGCGACTCAAGATGAGCTGCAAAAACAACCTCGTACCAAACGCTCTGCCAAACGCCACTCTGAGCGGTATACCAAATGTCGCCACGCGAGAGCCGCTGCTTTCCACGCAGTTGAGAGCCAGTATCGCTCGGATCCCAAACACAAAGCACGAGCTCAGCCGTGTCCGCACTGTCTGCCGTGACCACATTTTCTGTCCTCGCAGCAGACGCAGCACTCTCTTCCGTTTCAGATGAGCCAAGTAAATTCGTCACATCAAAAGAAAACGGCAGGTAACCGCCTGCATGCGTACCAGCAAGCTTGCCATTCACAAAGCACGCGCACATCCAGTCAACCGCTTCAAAATACAGAATAAGTCGCTGGTCATCAGCCAGTTTAGGTAGTTCAATTTTGTGCTTATACCACAAAAATTCGCTCGGCTGCACCGTTCGACCAACTCCAGATAGTGGGGCTTCTGGCGAGAATGGCACCACAATCTGCCCATCCCAACGGGAAGGAATTGCCTGTTGCGCAAGGGTCTTTGCATCCGCCTCGCCATCTACCGGCGTAATCGCATACTCCCACACGCCATTCAACATCGCATACTCTTCGCGCTGCATGCGAGGACGCGGATGCTCAGGCAATACGTTCGATGGGTCAAGCGCCTCTCCCCAAACAGTCGTCAGAGAATTCAGCGTTTCCTCTGTATGCTTTTTGGGTGCACTTGCCAAAACACGACGAATATCCAGCATCGCATCTCTCATTTCTCATGAAGCAGCAGGTACAAGCATTAACAAACTAGCATAACGTATATAGAGCAGGCATATCACAAACATGCCTAGCGTGACGTATGTATATCATAGCCACTTCGTAAAAGAATTTATATAGCGAGAAAACCGAACAAACCCCAGCTCAACTATAGGAGCTAGGGCTTGGCTAAAAGCAAATGTCCACATTAAACGCTAGTGCCTGGGAAACCATGGAATGCAGCGATTGACTCGTTTGCAGTACTCTTTGTACTCATCGCCAAACTGCTCGAGAAGCCACTTCTCCTCTGTAGCCTGCATCATCACAGTTAAAAGCACCCAAAACACAAGGGGTAGTGGTAGCAGATAAAGGTTACTAGAGAGTAGCGCCGCACCCGACATGACAAACGCAAATGCGGAGTAGATAGGGTTTCTTACCAGCGCATAAACACCAGTGGTTACCAGCTGATTTGCAATGATCTTCTCACGAAGCTTTTCTTTGATGGCGGCGGAAACCCAAAGCCAGATGCCCACAATCAGAAAAGCTGTACCCACGGTATGCATTACGCCAACCGTTGCTCGAATGCGAAGATACGGAAGAAATCCCAGTTTAGACAAGGTAATGCACGCAACTGTCAGCGCTGTGATGGCAATCACGTAAGCGGGACCAACACCAAGTACCGGAAGATGATCCTTCTTCTCGTTCTGAGCAGGCATTCGATAAACTCCGTTCAGTTGGAAGTTTGTTAGCTATAGCTAACAACACCATAAAGTTTACACCTAAATCTACACTTTTACATGGGATTTTTGATTTGACTTCATTGATTTTGTTTCTTCGAATTTTCAAATCAATCGCTTATCAAGGTATTGAAAAATACCTATCTAAGTGTCCATCAAGCTGGACACTCAAATTTCTTATTGGACCTATGATTATTCAACAATGAGAAATAAATTACCTGTTCGATCAGCTAATTTTTCTCTAACACCGCTGAAAGGAACGCATCATGGAACGAACAATTGACGTATCAACAAACCTGAGCACACAAGTTGCACCTGACACTATTGAATTTGAAATCAATATTATTGGAACTTGCGACATTCGTGAAAATTGCACCGCTAAATACAATGTGATATTAAAGACCATGAAAGAGGCGCTGGAACAAAACGGTTTGCCATCTTCTATTCTAAAAAATAAGAGTTACTCGGTATCTCCTCATGAAGTCAGAGAGTATCAGAAAGAAGATTCAGATCGATACTATTGTACTCATAAAAAAATTGAAGGATATGATTTTCATGCAAGTCTTTCTATTACTCAAACGCTCCGTGAGGGTCTTCTTGAAAAAATCTGGAAATCCCTAAGTTCATGCGGTGAAGAAGTAACTTTCACATTGAAATACTCGGTTGCAAACAAACATGCTATTAAAGATAAACTTTCTTCTGATGCTATAGTTACTTGCCGTGAAAAGGCGGATATTCTTGCCAAAGCGGCTGGAGTAAAGGTTATTGGATTAAAAGATGCGCATTATACATTCGAGCGCGAAGACTACGGAGAATCGTTAGGCGCTCGTTGTGCACGTGAAACCGTTAGAGTCAAAGATGATGCACCGATTTTTAATCCTGTAGAAATAAAAATCAGCTGCTACGTTGGCACTACATGGGACATCGAGCTCCTACCACCAGATGATCTGCTGTAGCTGCACAATCCACCGCACTTCAAAGGGTTTCTCACCAGGCGAGAAACCCTACTAGTAGCAGGCTATTTTCGTTAGCAGGTTTTTTACGGATGCAGACCGTTTCGGGCGCAAGCTGCTACCGGTTGTACCCCGTTTACGCACACACCCCATTTACTGGTAGCGGAGCGATTCCACAGGATTGAGCTTCGAGGCGCGGCGAGCAGGCCAGTAGCCAAAGATGAGTCCGATGCCAATGCAGATTCCCGAGGTAATCATCACGATGTTTGGCGTGATGATAGGTGTTATTCCCGTCTCAAGCGTAATCATGCTGCTAAACGAGCCAGCCAGGCCCCACGCTCCGGCGTAACCCAGGGCAATGCCAATCACGCCACCCATAATGCAAATCAAAATGGACTCGCACAGGAACTGCTTGGTGATGTCGGACGCGCGAGCGCCCAGGGCCTTTCGCAGGCCAATCTCCCTAATGCGCTCCGTCACGTTAGTGAGCATCATGTTCATGATGCCAATGCCGCCAACCAGAAGCGAAATGCTCGCCGTGGCGGTAACCAGGACCTGGAACGACATAAGCGTGGCGTTCATCTGCTCAATAATGGACGAAAGCGTCATGACCGTCACGCGATCTTCGGCCTGCGCGGACGGAATGTTAAACCAGTCCAGCAACCAGGACTTTGTTTCATCCGCAAGCGCCTTCATGTCAACGTTTTCGCGAGCGTAACCAAAAACCTGGCTGATAGTTTTAGTGCCCGTCAGACGCGCGGAATACGTGGAGTACGGCATGTAGGCCAGCAGCGTATCGCCTTGCCCGCCGCCGTTTGGACCACTGTCAACCACGCCCGCAATGGTGTAGCTGTCGTTGTTGATGCGAACAACCTGTCCAATGGAAGCATCTGCACTGCCAAAGAGTTTCTCGGCAGACAATTTGTCGAGAAGAACGTTTTTAGATGTGTCATCTACGTCGGACTTTGTAAGGAGCGAACCCGCAGATGCCTTGAGGCCCATGACAGTGAAGTAGTCGGGCGTGCAGCCGATGATTCGCGCGTCAAACTGCTTCTCGGCCGAGTTAACGCGGGCCATGGTGGAGTCAATACCGGTGACAAGCTCATACCCTGGTACGCTGAGCTGCAGCATCTCCAGGTCCTGCTGCGTGACCTCGCGGTCTGGCCACGCGTAAATCATGACCATGCGCGACTGGTTGAGGCCTAGCGAGCTGACCAGCGAATACTTGATGCCGTCGATAAGTGCCGTCATCGCAATAACTGCGCTGATGCCAATAACAATGCCCAGCACCGTCAACAAGCTGCGGCCGCGGTTAGCGTTGAGCGCAGACAGGGTTTCTCGCAGCAGATCCATCAGCCTCATAGCGCAGCACCTCCTGTCGCGGGTCGTGCGCCCGTCGCAGCATGTGCGCCCGTCACAGGTCGTGCGCCCGTCGCGGGCTGCACACCCGTCGTGGACTGTGCAGCGTGTTGCTTCACAAACTCCTTTTCCTGCTCGTCTGTGAGCAGGCGGCCGTCACGAATGTGTACCACGCGGTCAGCCCAAAAGGCAGTCTCGGGGTCGTGTGTAATCAGTACGATTGTTTTGCCGCGCTCCTGCATGGACTTGAACGTGTTGAGTACCATCTCACTTGTTGCGGAGTCCAGGTTGCCTGTTGGCTCATCGGCAAAAATAACCGCCGGGTCGTTTACCAGCGCACGAGCAATTGCTACGCGCTGCACCTGACCACCGGAAAGCTCGTTGGACTTATGTTCGTAGTATTCCTCGGGCAGACCAACAGAACGCAGTGCCTTCCAAGCACGCAACTCTCGCTCTTTTGCGGGAATGTCCGAGTAGATGAGCGGCAGCATAACGTTTCGCAGCACCGTAGTGCGCGGCAGTAGGTTAAACGACTGGAAGACAAAGCCCAGACGCGTGGCGCGAATCTCCGCTAGATCGTCATCGGAAAGATCTGCAACCTCAAGTCCCTCGAGCTTGTACGAACCAGCAGTAGGAGTATCCAGGCAACCCAAAATGTTCATCAGGGTTGATTTGCCCGAGCCTGACGGACCCATGATGCAAAGAAACTCGCCCTTCTCCACAGTCAGGGAAACACCCCGTAGAGCGTGCGTCAAACCTGCAGCCGTCTCGTAAATGCGATGCAGCTTATGTACCTCAATTACCTTGGACATACGCGTCGCCTACTTGGAATCTTTGGAGCCTGTTGTGTCAGTCGATGAGCCAGACGTTGCGCCTGCCGGAGCGTCCATAGCCGCGCCCTGAGATGGACCGCCAGCGCCACCGCCAATCATCACCTCAGTGCCGTCCTCAATGCCAGTACCTTCAATGACGGCCGTCGTAGAACTTTGTGCCTTTACGGTCACCGATACGCGCTTTACCTGAGGATAGCCCTTCTCGTCACGAGAAGTAACAACATTGACGTAAGCGCCATCGCCATCGTCCATGACAGCAACAAGGGGTACGGTCAGCACGTTGTCCATGTACTGAATCATGATGTCCACGTTGGCAGTCATACCTGGCTTGATGGAGGCGTCGGGACTGCTAATAAGCAGGTCAACGGTGTAAGAAACAATGGATCGACCGGGGTTATCGTAACTTGCACCTGCGTCGGCGCCGTTGGACGAAACAGCAGAAACGTGAGTAACCACTGCATCGCAATACAGGTCTCGCAGAGCTGTAAAGCTGACCTGCGCCTTCTGGTCAACGGCGATGCGAGAAATGTCTACCTCGTTAATCTGGACGTTCACCTTCATCTGGGAAAGGTCCGCGATAGTAATCAGAGGACCGGCGTTGCCAGCACCTGGCGCAGACGAGCCAACCGAAGCGCCGTTCACCGCGTTCATCACAATAACCGTTCCGTCACATGGAGCGGTGACTACACGCTTATCTGCCTGGGCAATTGCGTCGTTGTAAGCAGAGCGAGCCTCCTCAAGCGCAATCTGGGCGCTCTCCAGATTTGCCTCTGCCGCTTCCACAGCCGCAGCAACAGACGCAGCGTTTGCCTCCTGACCCTCCGCGCCTGCCTCTGAGACACCATTGCGAGCGGAGACCAGAGCCGAGCGTGCTTTGCTAACCTCATTCTCAGCAGCTTTTACCTGTTGGGCAGCCTTACGCACAGCTTTGTCTAGCTCGTCGTTCTTAATGGTAAAGAGCTTGTCACCCTTATGGACGTACGTACCCTCGGAAACCTGAACATCCTGAATAATGCCATCTACCTCGGGAGTTACCACAGTTGACGACACAGGCTTGATGGATCCAGACGCGGAAACAGAATCGCTGAACTCGCCGCGCGTGACAAACGTGGTACTTGGCATCACGGTAGTGTTCTGGCCCTGTCCGCCCTGGCACATAGGCAAAATAAACAATGTGACGAGAAGAACAAAGACTCCAGCGGCTATTCCTGCCTTGATAAGTTTCTTTTTACGACGAGCTTTGCGGTGACGCGCAAGACTCTCGTACGCCTCACGAGCCTCAGCGTCTTCCTCACTTTCACCTGGAGAAATGACGCCAATCTGCGAGCTTAAGTTAGCCGTCTGATCAGCAATCGTTGGCAGCGTAGATGCAAAGGTTGCCTGTTGATATCCCTCAGGAGGTGTGGGGATGTTGGGGGCTCCGGCACCCGCACCAGCAGCATCCACAGCGCCAGCGGAACTCGCGCCCGCAGCGCCTGTGCCTGCGTTGCCAGCAGCACTTGCATTTCCCTCGTTAGCTTCTTGCTTTGAACCGTGGTTGAAGTGAAGCATAGGTCCCTCCGAAATCCATGCTTAAAACACGAAAAATCCCAGAAGAAATCAGTTTGACCTTTCAGTTTATATAAAAATTTTCAGCAGAAGTTAGTTTGCTTAAACAACTACGGCGAGCGGTATAAAAGTAACGGTCTGTGTCAGTGAGCTACTCAAACACAAACGCGCAACCACCGTAACTGTCCAACGTATTTCTCGCCCCTATTGCACCACAAGCTCAAGGTTGTCATTTGATCGCTGAATGCTCCATTTTATCGATGTAGCGGAATCAACCAGCGAGAGATCATGTGAGACCAACAACAAAGCTCCTGGATATTCAGACAATAAACGTTCAAGCGCTACGGTTGAACCAAGGTCCAAATAGTTAGTTGGCTCATCCACTACGATAAGCTCTGGTAATTCGAGCATTCCCAGCGCAAGCATAAGCTTTCTCATTTCACCTGGACTGGTCAACTCACCTGCAAGAACATAATCAGGGTCGGAATTAAGTTGTGCCACAATAGACAACACTCTTCCACGCTGAGAGTTTGATAACCCTTTAATCTTTCTTATCGTCTGCTTTTCCTGCAGTTCAGTTGGCTCCTGAGGAATATATAACATCCGTACATCATCAGAAATACTTGAAATAATTTTCTTTATCAGCGTTGTTTTACCACAGCCATTATCGCCAACAACGCCAATATGATCCGTATTACCAATAAATAGCGGTGGTGTTTGTAGATGGCAATCTCCTATGAGAATGCTGTTGGGCTCCATCCTCAATAAAACTTTTCTATTACTTGCTTCACTATCCAGCCAGATATTGGAATCGTATTGTTTCTCAACCTGAATACCTGTGGCTTTACCTGTTGCCTTCTCAAGTCTATCCAACATGCGAGCAGCAAGCTTCCCAGCTTTACCGTCTTGACCTGAAACTATATAGCCCCGCTTTTTTGCACGCGCATCACTGTCATGCTTATCAATGTTTCTTCCACTTTTACGAGCCTGAACTCTAGAAGCCTCTTCTCTGCGCCGTTGGGTTTCTCGCTCTATGCGAGCCTTCTCTTTTTGCGCTGTTTCCTTTGCGTGCAATGCGCTAGAGCGTTCAAGCTCTACCTGCGATGACGCCTGAGAATAACCGCCGGTCCTCATATTTGCCGTGCCGTTAGCTACAAATAAACATTGAGTACAGAGTTTATCCAGCAACTCCCTATCATGTGAAATAAGCACCCCAATACCCTTGAACTGCGATAAAGCTGCAAAAAGAGCATGTTTTGTTGACACATCCACATGATTAGTGGGCTCGTCTACCACCAGAACGTCAGGTGAAGCCCATAAAGCGCACGCTACCTGGAGACGTTTCTGCTGGCCACACGAAAGCGTTTCAAAACGCCAAGGCCAATCATCCCCCAAAGCAAGCTCTCGCCTCAATTTAATTGCTGCATCATCGTAGGCAACAGCAAAATCAAAAAGATTCGGTGGGGTCTCCGTTGCATTTTGAGCACAATATGCCGAGAAAAACGATGGGCTTATAACTCCCCTGTCAGGTTGCAAGAGACCACATACGATACGTGCGAGGGTTGTTTTACCAGATCCGTTATTACCAACAAAGCCGGTCCATCCCTGTGGAAGCACAATGGTCACATCATGTAAGGTAGGCTCCACCGCTGATGGATAGGTATATTCAATATTTGAAAGATTAAGCTGCATGATACCTCGGTTCTGCCGAAGACCACGCGGAGTAGTATGCAAGTATGCAAAGATAAATGGCTATGAATTACAACATGAGTGAGCAATACTACACCCGCGGTAGTACCGTCAGCGACGTTACGTGAATTCGGGTTTATGAGTATCGCTAGTTCTTCATGCACCTAATCCCTTCTCGCACCAGCGCTTGCCAAAGGCCCTGGTGAATCAATTAAAACCATAATAGCTTTGAGAACGCACTAGTACAAGAAGGAATCACTGAGGCAAAATAGTTTTATCCTAAATCTTCAACTCAAACTTTTCTTTATCCAACATTTTGATTACCTTTGCTGGACTTTCAGCCACAACTATTCGACCGTTACTGACTTTGCAAGGTTTCTTGGCTTATCAACGTCACAACCACGTGCAAGAGCCACGGAGCGCGCAAAAAGTTGAAAAGGTACCGAAGCAATGATTGGCGAGAAGGCATCTCTGACTTTAGGCACGTAGATGACATAGTCGGCATGCTTTTTGATTTCCTGATCACCTTCGGTCGCCACAGCAATAATCATGGCGCCGCGTGCTCGAGATTCTTGGATATTGGAAATCATCTTGTCGTATACCGGAGAGTTAGTTGCCACGGCAATGACAGGATAGCCTTTGGACAGAAGTGCAATGGGGCCATGCTTCATTTCTCCTGCAGCATATGCCTCAGCATGAAGATAGCTAATTTCCTTGAGTTTGAGGGCACCTTCGTAGCAAATAGCAGCTCCCATGCCACGACCAATGAACAAAGCATCATTGGCATCTTTGCAGGCCTGCGCGGCAATGTCGATAGCTTTTGTATCGCTGAGGACTTCTTCGACCTGCTCGGCGGTATCGGCAAGTTCTTTAAAGAGCAAGCGTATCTGAGCAATTGAGAGCTTTCCTTTTGCCTGCGCAAGAACCATAGCAAGAAGTGTTAGGCTCACAATTTGGCCAAGGAAAGATTTGGTTGAGGCAACGGCAATCTCCTTGTTAGCCTTAGTGTAGATAACACCATCAGACTCACGGGCCACGGGACTACCAATAACGTTGGTGATACCAAAAACCTTAGCGCCTTTGATGCGGGCGTCGCGGATGGCAGCAAGAGTATCAGCGGTCTCACCGGACTGAGAAACAGCAACTACCAGCGTTGACGGAGTAATAATGGGGTTTCGATAACGAAATTCACTCGCAGCTTCAACTTCGACAGGTATGCGGGCCCAGCCTTCAATAAGCTGACGGGCGATAAGACCAGCGTGATAGCTAGTTCCGCAGGCAATGATATAAACGCGATCAATTAAACGGAGCTGTTCCAAGGACATACCCAGCTCATCAATGGAAAGTACGCCGTTGGTCAGACGTCCTGCAAGGGTATCGCGGATAACACGTGGCTGCTCATGGATTTCTTTGAGCATGAAATCGGGGTAGCCGCCCTTCTCGACAACATCAACATCCCAATCAACATGCATGACTTTAGGTTGAATGGGATTTCCATCAGCATCGGTATAGCTGATGCCATCGGGCTCCATAACAGCAAACTCGTTGTCACCAAGAACAGTGACATCTCGGGAGGCTTCGATAACCGCAATGATGTCAGATGCAACGTAGCTGCCCTTCTCGCCATGTGCAAGGACAATGGGAGAATCTTTGCGAGTAACTACAATGCGACCGGGTTCCTGAGAGCATATAACAGCAAGGCCATAGGTTCCTACAATTTGCGAGCATGCCTTGGCAACAGCATCGCGAAGGTTGCCTCTGTAGGCTTCTTCAATAAGGTGAGAAACGACTTCAGTATCGGTATCGCTGCGGAATTTGTGCCCCCGAGCCTCAAGCTGCTCACGGAGTTCGGCAAAGTTCTCGATGATGCCGTTGTGTACGACGGCAATTTGATTGTCACAAGAGGTATGTGGGTGGGCGTTGCGCTCACTTGGAGCGCCGTGCGTTGCCCAACGGGTATGTCCGATGCCACAGGGGCTTGCATTATTGAGGTACTCCACCGCTTCAGCTAATCCCGCAACTTTTCCTACGCGATGTACGACCGTAAGTTCTTCGTTGGTTGTGTTTTGCAAAGCAATACCGGCAGAATCATACCCACGGTATTCGAGACGTTTAAGACCTTCAATGAGGACATCTTTTGCACTTTGGTGTCCGGTAAAACCAACGATGCCGCACATATATAAACTCCAATCGTGTGCTTCTGGGAGTGTCACAGAAACGATTAGTTTTAATCAACCCACTCTATTTTAGCGAGTTATATAGGCGAACTTGTATGGTATTAAAAAGGCAGTTGGCAAATACTTATCAGAAAGCGAATAGCAGCTATACGATACAAACGGGACATAATGATACAAATGGGCTATTGACTGAGTTTCTGTGTGTCTATCCTTTATAAGTTAGATAAAGCTAACCGAAAGGAGACGCATTATGCCTGAAACACCCTCAGTCAAGAAAAAAGGACTGCAACCAAAAGACCTTATAAACATCGGTATCTTCACTGCTCTCTACTTCATAATCATCATGGCTGTGGCAATGCTGGGATACGTTCCCATATTCATTCCATTGCTCTCCGTCATCTGCCCGCTTATCGGAGGCATTCCGTACATGCTCTATATCACAAAAGTAAGGCATTTCGGAATGGTTTTCATCATGGGAACCATCCTCGGACTCCTTATGGGTCTCGGTGGCATGGGCGTATATGCCTTTATCACCGGACCAGTATGTGGTCTTCTCGCCGACCTTGTCCTCAGAAGCGGTAACTATAACAGCGCAGGGCGCGCCGTAATTTCACACGGAGTCCTGAGCGTATGGTTGATAGGCAACTATATTCCCATCGTCATGAATCGCGCGAGCTACTTCGCAGGTATCGCCTCTGGCTACGGACAGGAATATGCCAACGCCCTCTCCAGCTACATTCCTGACTGGAGCCTTCTACCTCTTGCTCTTGCTGCATGTATCGCAGGGTGTATCGGAGCTGTCATCGGCAAGAAACTCCTCCACAAGCACTTTGAGCGAGCCGGCATCGCATAATGAAAAACGGGCTGTTCCTCTCAACTGCCAATAACCGAGGGCTCGTGCTTGATCCCCGCACTAAAGTGCTTGCCACACTCGTCGTCTCAACAATTATGCTTGGGTCTTATAACGTGGGGCCTCTCCTTGTAATTAAGCCGCTGCTTATTGCAACACCTTTCATCATGCTAGCCCTCTCTCACCATTTCCGCTCAGCAATCACCTACCTCACGTTATACGGGGCTGCAAGCGCTGTGGCAGCAATCGCGGAATCATGCCTCACTGGAGTTGCTCTCTTTGCCACGCTCGGCATCTCGGGAATCGTAAGGCAGTTCGCCCCTGGTATTGCCATGGGAACCTGGCTAGTCACAACCACGTCAGTGAGTGAGTTCATGGCAGCATGCGACCGCATGCACATGCCTCAGGCCGTAGAAATTCCCCTTGTCGTAATGCTTCGATACTTCCCAGCAATAGCCGACGACTACCGACAGATAGCTGCTGCTATACGCATGCGCAGCAGCAAGACAACCAGAAACCCTATCTCTGCCATCGAGAATTGCCTGGTACCGCTGCTTGTCTCGGCAGTGCGAGGCGGAGAAGACCTCTCTGCCTCAGCGTTGGTACGAGGGCTTGGTGGACCAACAGCTCGCACAAACATACATGAAGCGCGTATGCGCGTACGAGACTGGATAGTAATCGCCTTTCTCGCCATAGCCACTGTCTGCGCGGTAATCACGCCATTGTTCTACTACTAGGATTGAAATGATCGAGATAAAAAATGCATGCTACTGCTATCAGGCAAGCGAGAAAAACAGCCTCTCCGAGGTCAACCTTAACGTAGCCCCTGGTGAAGTAGTCTGCCTGACGGGTGCCTCAGGATCTGGAAAGACAACCCTAACAAGGCTCGTCAATGGCCTCATCCCCCATTATTATGAGGGAAAACTCTCAGGGAAGATTGAGGTCTGTGGTCTTACACCATCCAACCACGAGCTTTGGGAACTAGCGCCAAAGGTCGGATCAGTATTCCAGAATCCTAAGACCCAATTTTTCTGTTTAGATACAACCGGTGAACTTGCATTTGCATGTGAGAACCAAGGAATAACGCCTGACAAGATACGCACACGCTTAAAGGACGTCGCCAACGCGCTTGAGCTCACAGATCTTATCGACCGCAGCTGCCTCTCACTTTCTGGTGGAGAAAAACAACGCGTTGCCTGTGGCTCAGCCACTATGCTTGACCCAGATGTTCTTGTCCTTGACGAACCATCCTCCAACCTTGACTTCGCTTCCATAGGGCTTCTCCGAAAGATTGTTGCAAAATGGAAAGCTGAGGGCCGCACTGTGCTCATCTCCGAGCATCGACTCAATTGGTTGGAGGGCATCGCCGACCGCATTATTGTGATGCGCTCAGGCAGCGTGGAACGCGAGATTGACTCCAAGCAATTCTATGCATCCACTGCTGCCGAGGCGCGAGCGCTTGGTCTACGTGCACCAACCTTTGCGGCCATTGCTGCTGAACAGTGCTGCGCACGATGCGAGAAGAACGAGTTTGTTGAAATAAGGGATATGGACTACCACTACCCGCAATCGAGCCGCGGCATCAACGTTTCTCGCATCGCCTTTAGGCGAGGAGGTGTCACTGCCATCATCGGAAGCAATGGTGCCGGAAAGTCTACCTTCGCACGCTGCATCTGCGGTCTTGTAAGCGGTTGCAGAGGGACCATAGATGTTGGAGAAGGTCCTAGCCCATTCTCAAGCAGACCAAAGAACAGCTACTTGGTTATGCAAGACGTGAGCCATCAGCTCTTCCGAGAGAGCGTATTTGATGAGGTACTCGACTCCACGAGACGTGCTGACGAGCACCTTACCCGTACTATACTTGCATCGTTGGACTTAACTGAACTGGCACAACGCCATCCGCTGTCGCTTTCAGGAGGCCAAATGCAACGCGTTGCCCTCGCTACGGCACTTGCATCAGGTCGTGACTTACTCGTGCTTGACGAACCTACCAGTGGGCTTGACCTTGCCCATATGGAACAGGTTGCTGCAAGCGTTACCGCAGCAGCAGCGGAAGGACGAGCTGTCGTGGTTGTAACACATGATCCTGAGTTCATCAGAGCATGTTGCACCGACTTTGCCCGCATGGAAGACGGATCGTTTGTAGACCAAGGCGCGCTCGATGATGCGGGCTGGTCAAAGGTACTGTCATTTTTTGAGAACACTCTTCAGAGAAACGAAGGGGATTGGAGACACGATGGACATTGCTAACTATGCTGACATGGGTGGCAACGTCCGTCGCGTGACGCACGATACAGATCATTCTGTATGGAGGGCGGAAGGTACTGACGGACAGGGCATCATGACAATGCACGATGTCATGCCTGGAATTACCCTCATGTTCAATGACTTCACAAGCGTATGGAACCTTGAGTCGGGCTTTAAACTTACCCCAGGATCACACATGCTCTGCCTGAACTATTGTCGAGAAGGAAGAATTGAGTGGGAGTCCGGGACTGACTCATGCCTGTACCTTGACGTAGGTGATCTTGGCATTGACGATCATGCAAGACATGAAAGTCTCTTTCGGTTTCCGTTTGGACACTACCGTGGTGTCACCGTCTGTCTTGATCCCGACATAGCAGATAAATCGCTGCAATCAATGTTTCCCGAGGGCTTTCCTGTAAGTGTTAAGCAGCTCTACGAGAGGTTCTGTTCAAGCGATGAACCAAGTGTGCTCCGTAGCGGACCGTCGGTCGAGCATATTTTCTGCGAGATATATAACGCTCATGACCGCTTTAGAGATGCTTACCTAAAACTCAAGATTATGGAGCTTCTCTTGTTTCTCGGCAGTAATATTCCTGAAGGCGGACGTATTGGACAGTACGGTCTCACGCGCGCACAGGTTGATAAGGTAAAGGAAATAGAACGAGCTATAACCTCTGATCTTTCTTCCCACAAGACACTCAAAGAGCTCTCACAAGAGTTCGAGTTTCCCTATGCCAGCATGCAGCGATGGTTCAAAGAGGTTTATGGCGCTAGTGTGCATGCATACCTCACACGCTATCGCATGGCACAAGCTGCAACCCTCCTCCGGACAACCTCCAAGCCAATTGGTGAGGTGGCATTTGAAGTCGGATATACCAATGCCTCAAAATTTGCTTCCACATTCCGCAATGTCGTTGGCATGGCACCTGGCGATTACCGTGAAAGCGCTGGACAAGAAAGATAATCCACCCGCATAGATACACTTGGAGCTAGCCGCGACAATCGGGCTTTTCTCATTCAACGAGACATGAATACAATTTGCTCATACTCGTCGTTTGGGAGGACCCATGGACCCTAGCAAAAAGAAAAAGAGCAGTTGGATACAGCAGCTTGCTTCATTTACACGCGGACAGCGTCTAAAACTTGGAGCCTCGCTGTTATGTGCTGTGGTAGGTGTTGTTGGAGGCATTGTTCCCTTTTTTGCTGCCTACAAGTTGATTGCGCTCTCATTATCAGGCACCCTTGCCATCAGTGAAGTTGGACACTGGACGCTCATTGCCCTTCTCGGAGTGGCAGTTCAGACAATAGGCTATCTAGCCTCAACATCGACATCACACAGCGTTGCCTACCATACGCTTGAAAACTTGCGAAACGCCGCTTGCAAACAGCTTGCTGCATGCTCCCTCGGCGATGTTCAATCAGCGCCCTCTGGAGCACTTAAGAAAATAATCATTGACGATATTGAGCAAATGGAGCTGCCCATTGCCCACGTTATCCCGGAATTTACCAGCAATGTGCTTCTTCTCGTCTTGTGTTTTGCAATCGTGTGCTCAATTGATATCCGGCTCGCTCTCTCTATGCTCATCGCGCCAGCCTTGTCAATTGTGCCTCTTTCGCTCCTTTTTAAAAACTTTGAACGAGACTATGCAGCATACTGGACAGCAAGTGAGCGCGTTAACTCAACACTCGTCGAATACATCGATGGAATCGAAGTCATCAAGACTTTCAACCAAGCCGACTCCTCGTATGCTCGCTTTCGTAACGACATCTCCGAATTTGAGAAACTAACACTTGCCTGGTATAGGTCTGCTCGTGTCCCTATGAACGCCATGTTTGCAATACTGCCAACGCTTCTTCTGGGTGTTGTACCAGTTGGATGCATTCTTGTAGCTTCGGGCAGTATCGACGTAGCTCAGATGGCTCTTGCATGTATGTTGTCAATCGGCGTCATTGGTCCTCTCACTAAAATTACGCAGTACACCAATATGTTCAAGGAAATCGAGAAGGTAATGGACAGCGTTAGTAAGCTGTTAGAGATGAAACCCCTACCCGAAGTCTCCTCTCCCGCACTCATCACGTCCCACGATGTCTCATTCAAGAACGTCCGATTCTCATATTCCAACGAAGAAGTGCTCCACGGAATCTCTCTTGAAGTGCCTGAAGGTACCTCGTGTGCTCTGGTGGGACCAAGTGGTTCTGGAAAGTCAACAATGGCCAAACTCATTGCTCGATTCTGGGATGCAGGATCAGGAACAATCCGTATCGGGGAAACTGACGTTCGCGATATACCACTTGATCAGCTAGCTGGTCTTGTAAGCTTTGTGACTCAAGACAATTTCCTCTTTAATCGAACAATCTTTGAGAACGTAAGGCTCGGACGTGAGGGTGCAACTGACGCCGAGGTAGAGCGCGCACTTGCCGCTGCGCACTGTGAAGAGTTGGCAGATAAGCTTGCAAATGGATTTGAAACCCTTTCCGGAGAAGCCGGAGGAGCTCTTTCGGGTGGAGAACGCCAGCGCATCTCTATCGCGCGCGCCTATCTAAAAGACGCGCCGATTCTTGTGCTTGATGAGGCAACTGCGTTCATAGACCCCGAGAGTGAGGAGCTCATTCAACAGGCGCTTTCAGAACTTGCACGTGGAAAGACGCTGATTGTAATCGCACACAGAATCTCAACGGTACGTAATTTTGACAAGATAGTAGTCATGGATTCCGGAAACATCGTCGCTGAGGGAACACATACGGACCTCCTCGGCTCAAGTGACCTCTATCACCGCATGTGGGAAGCACATATCTCCAATGGAACTCATGAAGTGAGAAAGGGGTAGCGTAATGTTTAGTGCGCTTATGAAAGTGGTGCGTTGGACGGGCAATAAGAAAACGCGAATTCTCTGTGGCTTTGCATACTCTTTTCTTATCTCACTTGTTTCTGCAGCACCCATTGCTATTGCCGCTTGGGCCATGTGCGGGTTTCTCGGTTTATCAAATGGCGAGAAACCCGATCTTAAAATTGCACTTACGGCTGGACTGGCCATTATTGCTTCGATTGCGCTACGCGCAGCACTTATGTGGTTGAGGGCACGAGCCGAGGAAACCGTAGCTGCAGAACGTTCCAACGAGGTGCGTGTACGTATCGGAGAAGCGTTGAAACGCGTCCCTCTTGGTTACTTTGACAATCACCCATCAGGAGAAATTCTCTCGGCACTCACAACCGAGCTATCATTCGTGGAAATCCACGGTATGCGCATGGTAGATATGCTTGGCAACGGATACATAACCGCAGCCGCAATGGTGGCGTTTCTCGCCTTCATGGATCTGCGGGCCTGCATCCTCGCATTGGCTGCGATTGCGGTAGCAACGGTGGTACTGGAGCTGATGTTCAAAAATTCCGCGCGTTTGTCGCCCGCACAAAATGACGCACGCGAGGATATGTCTCAGGCAACGTTGGAATACATCCACGGTATGCCTGTTGTTAAGAGTTACCGGCAGGTAGATGCTGCTGTGTCTGCAGTACGCTCCGCATACGCACGTTCTAGAAATGTAAATCTCAAAACCGAGCTTGCTTTCCAACCCCTCAACGCCTTGCTTCTATTTGTGACACGCGGTGCTTCGGTTGGCGTCATTGTTATTGTATGTATCTCTTTCCTGAACGGCACGATATCTCTTCTTAACTTCTGCACGCTGGTGATGTTCTCCTTTATGCTGTTCCAATCAATTGAGGCTTGTGGCGATGCTGCCTACGTAATTGGACACATCGGAGAAGTTATCGACCGTCTTGACGCTATCGAATCCGCACCTGCAATCGATGACAATTGCAAAGCTGTGAAACTTGAGCATCACAACCTTGAGATGCATGACGTCTCATTCGCTTACGGAGATGGACCTCTTGTGCTCAACGGAATGTCTTTGTCCATTCCCGAAGGAACAACTGCAGCTCTTGTTGGAGGAAGTGGTTCAGGTAAGACAACTGTTGCCAAGCTGTTTGCACGTTTCTATGATGCAACAGGCGGCTCCGTACGCATAGGAGGCCACGATGTACGCGAGCTTTCGTGTAACAGTATTCTTGAGGACTTCTCCATGGTTTTCCAAGACGTCTATCTTATGGATGACACGATTGAGCGTAATATTGCCCTAAGCAGGCCAGATGCACAGTTTGAAGAGATTGTAGAAGCAGCAAAAGCCGCACGCTGCGATGAGTTCATAAAAGCTCTGCCCGAAGGCTATAAGACAAAAGTTGGAGAAGGTGGAGCACGACTATCTGGAGGCGAGAGACAGCGAATCTCAATTGCTCGCGCAATTTTGAAAGATGCGCCTCTTGTTGTTCTTGATGAGGCAACGGCAAGTGTTGACCCAGAAAACGAAGCAGAAATTCAAGCAGCCCTTGCCCAACTCTGTAAAGGAAAAACGGTGCTTGAAATTGCACATCGTCTCTCAACAATTGAGGAAGCTGACCAGATTTTCTTCCTTAGAGATGGACGTGTTGCAGAACAGGGCACCCATGAGGAGCTTATCTCACACAGCGGTCCCTACCATGACTTTGTTGAAGCTCGATCGCGCATTGAAGGCTGGCAGATTTCTAAGTAATAGGCATGCTATATGCGAAGTTTTGGGAAATAAGCACAGATGAATGAACAATTAGAGTCACCTGCTCTGC
This sequence comes from Atopobium sp. ICM42b, assembly GCA_000564995.1. Taxonomy (GTDB): domain Bacteria; phylum Actinomycetota; class Coriobacteriia; order Coriobacteriales; family Atopobiaceae; genus Lancefieldella. The sequence goes on along the minus strand of JDFH01000023.1, from coordinate 14,558 downwards.
GGGTGACTCTATGTTTTTCTCGAGAACGCTCTCAACAGGTTGAAGTCTATTGATCATACTGTCTAATGTGATGGACAGTATTTGAGGATGTATATTTGTAGCCCCTAGCACACAGGATTGCCATACTCACGCAACATAGCGTCACGGTTAACAATCCACTGCTTACCATACTTACGAGCATTCACTCTTGGAACTATTTTGATCAACCGCAACATCTCTGAACAATGATTCATCTTTTAGAAGCTTTTTATAAGCAAAATTGTAGACGGCTGACATCTATCGTGATATTTTGTAAAAAAATATGTTACTGACAAAAAATAAGTAGCGATAATTTGGATTAGGAGTCTAAGTATGAGACATTTTAAGAATATTATTATTGGCTTTGGCAAAGCTGGTAAGACTTTGGCAGGGAGCCTGACAAGTCATGGCGAAGAAGTGCTTTTGATTGAAAAAGATCCAATGATGTACGGCGGAACGTGTATCAACATCGCATGTTTGCCAACTAAGAACTTGGTGATTAACTCTCAAAGAGGAGTTAAGTATGAAGAAGCTTTCGAAACTAAGGAAGCTATGACAGCAAAACTACGCAACAAGAACTACCACAAGATAGCAGACCAAGACTTGGCAACTGTGCTTGATGCAAGTGCTGAATTTATTGATGATAAGACAATCAAGGTAACTGATGAATCAGGTACAGAAGAATTAACATTCGACCGTCTTTTCATTAATACTGGTGCCGAAAGTAATGTACCAAATATTGATGGCCTAAAGATTGACGATAAGATATTTACTTCAACTGAAATGCTTGCTAAAAAAGAACTTGCTAAGAATCTGGTTATTTTAGGTGGTGGACCAATCGGACTTGAATTTGCTTCAATGTACGCTGGCTTTGGCAGTAAAGTAACTGTAATTGAACCAATGCCAAGTATCTTGGGCCGGTTTGAACCAGAAATTGCTCAGGCAGCTAAGGCTGATATGGAAGCAGATGGCGTTACCTTCATGCTTAAGTCTTCTTTGACCAAGGTTGAAGAAACTGAAGCTGGTCTTAACTTAACTGTTGAAACCGAAGATGGTGTTAAGGACTTGCAAGCAGACGTGATGCTTGTGTCAGTTGGCCGCCACCCAGCCACTGCCGCCCTTCACCTAGAAAAAACCAGTCTTGAAGTTGGCCAAAGAGGCGAAATTGTCGTTAACGATAAGCTTGAAACCAGTGTTCCTAATATCTACGCTATGGGTGATGTTGCCGGTAGCTTGCAATTTACCTACATTTCGCTTGATGACTGGCGGATTATGGACAATCAACTCTTTGGTGACAAGACTAGAACTAAGAAGAATCGTCCAGTTTTTGCTAACTCAATCTTCATTAAGCCAGCAATTTCTTCAGCTGGACTAACTGAAAGCGAGTTAAAGGCCCAAGGTAAAGCTTACAAGGTCTTAACAATGCCTGCAGCTGGTGTGCCAAAGGCCCAAGTCATCGGCAACCCAAGAGGCTCATACAAGGCTTTGATTGACCCAGAAACTCACGAAATCTTAGGTGCTACTATTTACGCTGAAGAAGCTTACGAAACTATCAATGTCATTACTTTAGCAATGCAGCACCACTTAAAGGCTGAAGACTTGCGTGACCAAATTTACGCTCACCCAACTATGACTGAAGCTCTTAATGACTTATTCAAATTCTAAAAACTAAAAAAACTGACTTATCTCATAACTTGAGTAAGTCAGTTTTTTTGTATGGGCCTAGAATAAAAAGTGTACAAGTTAAATAGAGAATGTCTGTTCATCAAGCGATGAGACTTTCATTTCGACTCCTTACAGCCTCTCAAAGCCCTTCTTGATTAGTTGGGCCATTAAGCCTCTACGCGCTGCTATGAACTCCTCATAGTCCATGTTTTCGAAGCCTGTAGGTAATGCATGCTGCTTGCATGCTTCTATGTAGGCTTCTTCGCCAAGTTCGTTGCGGTATTTTGCGACATACACGGAAGGGGCATCATCGGAAATGTAGATGTTGTTCCCATAGTCCGCATACGTGAAGTTAGCACGGTTGCTACGGTTAGATAGATAGCCCGCTTCTTTCAAATAGTTGTCGGGGAAGAGGTGGTGCTTGTCCACTGCCTTCTTTGTGCCAGAGGCTCCATCGGATATGAGTTGCGAAACCGGCACGGTGCTGAAAAGGGCTTTGTATCCCAGGACAACTTGTGCAGCCACAAAGCCTTGCCAGCTTGGGCCGGTAGCTTCGTTGGCGTTGAGGTCGTTTGGCAGGGTGAGGGAAAAGTAGTCGTCTGTCATCAGTGCGGCGATACTTCTGTCGAAGTAGGCGATGAACTCTTCAGCAGTTTTGAGCTCAGAGACCTCGTTAAGCTGCTTCTCGAAGTCGGACTCGAATGAGCCAACATAGAAGGCCGTAAGGTTGGAAGCGTAGAACCAACGTCTAACGAGCTTCTTAATAGCCAGAGGCTCCATCTTGAATTCGTAACGGCCAATCAGATAGAAAGCATAGTTGAAAATCAACGCGTTCTCAGACGTAATCTGACTTGAACTTATGTAGCCGGCTTCACCCAATGTATTTAGGAATGCCTTCCAATTATTCAAATCAAGAACGCAATCCACGGCCTTGCCGAACTTCTCGAAGTTTTCTGCGCGCGTCTCGGGGGAAGTTTCACCGGTCTTGAGATCCTTGCCACGAAGAATCTGATACGCATAGCGAAGGCGCCCGCGCTTGAACCCGAGTCCGACGGCTGCACGGATGATGTGAGTTGCAGATGTCTTTATGAGATGGTTGTAAGAGGTGCCATCGGCGGGAACATGGCTGTCCGCGCAGAACTTCTCGATGCGAGAGCGCATTTCGGGCTCATAGACGGAGAGCAGGGTCATGATGAAGTCGTCCTGTTTGAGAGATTGACCCTGGGAGTTGACGCGCACGAAGATGTCCGAAACCATTTCCTCGTCAGCATCAGAAGTGATTTCAAGGGTTGGGAGCAAGTAGCGCTCCAATCCAAGGAGGGCGTTTATGCCCTGCTCGATAAGATCTTCTTCCTCGTCTGTCAGTTCGGGTTCACCTTTCTTTGCATTACCTTCATTCAATTGACGAATAAAGGACTTCCTGAAGGTTCTGAGCTTGTTCTCTCTGTTTGCGGTAAAGACCTCGCTGACCGATGAGATGAATCTCGGATTCCTGTCGGTGGCTGCGTCGGCATTCTCGAAAACGTGCGTTATCGGATCGAATGCGATTCGAATGTTGCGCTCCTTGAAGTCCTTGTCCTTAACCCGCACACCATAGAGCGAGCTAAGCAGGGCAGTGAGGCGCTGTTGGCCGTCGATGACGAGTTCCTTCGGGGCTTCATAGATCTTGGTGTTGGTGCCGATAGAGGACTTCTTCTCGCTGTAGTCAGCCGGGGACTCCCAGAGCATGATGTAGCCGATAGGGTATCCTCGGAACATGGAGTCGAGGAGCTGGCGAACCTTGTCGTTCTTCCAGACAAAGGGACGCTGCAGATCCGGCAAGCCGATCTTGCCTGTCTGCACGTCTTTGAGTATGTTTCCAACCTCTAATGAGACTGGTTTGTAGATAGAATTTGCCATAACTGCCGATCGCGTGCCGAATGTTGGTGTAAGGGACCGCTTCCCTGGCTGCAGAAAGCAGGAAGCGATTATCGCCTAGAATTCTAATTGCTGAAGTCAGGATTCGTAGAAAGGCAATAACCGCATATGGACAATATACACGAGATCGCGAGCGACGGGGCCGAGATGCCCAGATTCGACGACGGCATGGTCAACCTCTCCGAGCTGTTGAGGATAATGGCCGAATCCCTGGTCAACGAGATCGTGGACGCCCGGGCCGACGAGGCCTGCGAGGCCGGCAACCAGGGGAACGGATACCGCGAGCGCAGGCTCACCACCAGCGCGGGCACCATCAACCCCAGGATCCCGAAGCTGTGCGCGGGGAGCTGCTTCCCCGAGGACCTGATCGAGCGCTGCTCGCGCGTCGACCGCGCCGTGGTCGCCGCCGTGTCCGGGATGGTGGCCAACGGCGTGTTCGCCGAGACGGACGAGGATTGGGCGGGGCGCCGCTGGTTCAACAACGACTCCATCGGCAGGGCCGTGGAGGGCGCCGAGGCGAACGCGCCCGTGCACGCCTGCGAGGGCACCGCCGCCGAGCGCGCGGCCAAGATCATCGCGCCCGTCGTGGCCGACAACCCCGTTGCCGGCGGGAAGGCGGCGTGACATGCGCTAGAACGACGGCATTCCAGGTGATTCTCGGTTCCTCGGGCAGCCTGCGGCCACCCTCGAGAACCGAGCCCTACATCAACATTCGCGACACTACCCTCAAAACGGTAGATTATCTACTCTCATTCATCAGACGTCCGAAAATCCACGCTCGTGCGTCCGGATTTCCACGCTCGGGCAGCGCAAGCAGAGGCATCGCGGGCTTTGATTGGGGCTGATGCGAGTCACGGCATGTGGCCGTAAGGGTTGCCCAGAGGTTGCCAAACGAAAAGCTCCTGACTCGTTGGTGCAGGTCAGGGACTCGAAAACGCTAGATTTCAACTACTCCCACTCGGTGGTTATAGTTTTGCCGTCTCGTCACTCCAGTTGCACCCAGTTTTCGGCGGCATCTCGAAGTGAGTGCCGCTGAATGACGCGACGTCGCGTTTCATCGGCTTCGGGGACAAAAGCTGGGACAACTTCAAAAACCATTTTCAAACTCAGAGTATTGAGTTTTTATTTTTGTCCCAAGGGGCACGGAGAGCCGCCTTTGGAGGCTCGATATCGCCGAAAAACGCCCGTTTTGAAACTCAACCGCCTTTGAGCCTGCAAACCACCAGCTTCAACAGTAAGTGAGTCGACGCGGGTGGCTTACGAGCCGTTCACAAAACCGCAGGCCACAGGTCTTTGTCAACGATAAGCAAAGTGAATAGTCTCAGGTGGCTTGCCCATGAGTTGGCGTAAGCCTGTTTAGCAAAAGGCTAATCGGACACGACAGGCCGCCCGCATGGCGACGGCGTTTCCCGTGCGGGCACAAACAGCCCTGCGTGCCCTGTCGCGCGATATCCCAATGCGACGTTCAGAACCCTACCCGCCAAGCAGCCACCTCGCGAAATTCAGCACGAGCACGCCCTCCCGGGTATGGGGCTCATGCCTCGTGCGAGTGATGAGAATCTTCGGGAATGCATCCCCGATGGATAGAATCGGCGCAATCTCCCTCTCGAGCGTCGAATCGGCGCCGATATCGTCGCTCACATACACTTTCCTTCCCGGTTTCGAAACTTGGAAGGCAGTATGCGCAAGGATGCGTCGAGGTGCGATCCCAGTCGTACCATGCCAGCAGAGATGTCGAGGCACATTCGTTCATGCTGCAATGCGGGCATCGGAGATGAAAAACAGCCCGTCGGGTAGTCATGGGCGTGCGGGAGCCCGCATCAGTAACCTGCCTCCTCGGTTGTCCCTTCTTTGCATGGTCGTCTACATAAAGGAGGAACCAGCCATGCAGATCAGCATGCTTGCCCTTCTTGGGTCACGGACCGGGGAGGCGAGGGCCTCCGTCGGGACCGCCCCGAGCAACCGGCATATCCAAGGAATGACAAGGCTCGATCGCTGTGCTGGTCAGGATGCCGAAGCGGGCCGTCCGCCAATCGGAATGCGGGTCAGGATGCTGCAACGTGATTCCAGCTGCAGGATACGGCTCCTTTGCGGTTGCCGCAAAACCTGCTGGCAACATTCTTACTATCCGAATGATGTACGCATCCCTTGGGATCGTTTCGCCTGACCAGGGCCATCTTCAGCGCCTCATCGGCCAGCTCGGCAGGCGCCTCTTCCACGCGTAATAGCCCTGGCGGGTCACCTATGCAACCAAAGATACAAAAGGAATCGAATGGCCAGAGAGGATTGCCCTTACCGATGCTCGATTCTTGACAGGCAAACTCAAGCCTCGTTAATATTACATGGTTTGCCAGACCGAATTAACAAAGGAGGGGTGTCGTGGTTGGTCTTTTCCGCACGTGGATGAGCGCCTAGAAAGCGGCGCTGTTGTGGCGTCGCGCTGTTTTTCTGCACGCCATTTCACGATTGGACATAACCATGATATTTGAAACCTCTCGGGGCAGGTCTGTTCTGCTGTGCCATTCATGGCAATTCAAGCTTTGTTTCGTATGGGGCGGGGAGCTCGTTTCGACATTGACGAGTTCGATTCTCCAAATGGGTCTTATTTGGCATCTCGCCCTCACGACAGGGTCGTCTTCTCTCCTCTCCTTAGCATCGCTGGCAGGCTTTCTGCCGATTGCTTTGTTCGGAATCCTTGCGGGCGCCGTTGTCGACAGACTGCCTTTGAAACGTGTCCTCATCGGCGCCGACCTCTTCATTGCCGCGGTGGGTGCCGCCTTGGCGATTGCCTCGTTGGCCGGCAGCTTACCTGCATGGCTAATTCTCATCGCCCTGTTTCTCCGTGCAGTTGGTACTTCGTTCTACACGCCAGCCTCCCAATCTCTCACGCCCCATCTCGCCCCGCCAGAGCATCTCGTTCGCCTATCGGGGGTGACTCAGGCGATTCAGTCCGGCGGATACATTCTTGGCGCCGCGCTTGCAGCAGTGATTTATCCCGTGGCGGGCATTACCGCTATGATTGTCCTCGACGTGCTGGGAGCGCTTTTCGCTTCTTTAGCCGTCCTCGCCGCACAGATAGACGCAGGGGGCCTCGATGAAGCCGACCGCAGCTTGTCCTTTTCCAATAAGGTTCGAGAGCTCTTCTCTGAGATTTCGGACGGCTACAAGCTGATTAGGGAGTACAGGGGGCTGTTCGCCCTTCTTTGGTGCGGGTTCGTCTTCGCTTTCGCGTTCTCTCCGCTCGCGGCATTGTTCCCAATAATGACCTTGGGGCATTTTGGCGGTAGCACGGGGGATGCCGCTTTGGTGGAAATCCTTTTTTCTGCAGGCATGCTGGCTGGGTCCGGCATTTTGGCGGCCACGGGAGGGTTCCGCAATAGGTCGTTCACCATGGTCGCCGCGATTGCCGGCTTCGGCATTGCCGCAATCGTATCCGGATCGCTCGGCCCGTCATTGTTCGCTGCTTTCCTGCCGGTGAGCTTTCTTATGGGCGCATGCTCCCCGTTGTACGCGGGAACCCAGACTGCCCTTATGCAGGAGCAGATACCTCCTGAGTACCTAGGCCGCGTTTTCGGCCTCTACGGAACCATCATGGCGTGGGCCATGCCCATGGGCCTCGCAGCCCCCTCCGTTTTTGCGGATCTGCTTGGAGCTCCGTTATGGTTCGTCGGCTCTGGAGCGACCATGGTACTGCTTGCGATGGCTATGCTGCTTGCTCCGAGCGTCCGAAACGCGGGGAAAAGAGATACCGGGCAGATTCAATAGCCCAAGTATTCGAAAAAAAGAGGCAGCAGCCATCGGTTCAAGCGTCAGCCTTCAAGCCCTTGCGACGACGAGGTATTGCACCGACATTCCGCATCGCGCTCCTTATTCGTCGCCAACTATCATTTTCGGATTTGCCGGCTTGCGCAAGGTCAAAACGCTCGCGCCGGCAATTGGGCAAAGGCGAAAAATCGACGTGAGCAATCTTTTTTGGCATGGCTGCGCTTCCAGTAAAACGCTAATACACAAAAGGCGGTTCAACCTATGGAACTCATAGTCAAAGCTAAAGACATCTTTTTGGAATATGCCGGCCGCGATATCCTAGATATCGAAGAGTTGGAAATCTACTCCTACGATCGCATCGGCTTGGTGGGAGACAATGGCGCAGGCAAAACCAGCCTGCTTAAAATTCTGAGCGGCAATCTTACCATTGCGGACGCCGACGTCAGGCGCTTCGGCAGCATTGCCCTCATCGGCCAACTCGATGAACTCGACCTTGATGCGGCTCAGGACAGTGGTGAGATGCTCTCCCGTCTCAACGTCGCCGGAGTGGCGCAGGAGACGATGAGCGGCGGGGAGGAAACACGCGCCAAGATTGCCTCTGCACTCTCCCAGCATGCAAGCGCGATCTTCGCCGACGAGCCTACGAGCCACCTCGACCAAGACGGCATCCGCCTTCTCGTCGGACAACTCAAGGCATTTGATGGGGCTCTGCTCATCGTGAGCCATGACCGTCATTTTCTCGACCAGGTGGTAGACAAGATCTGGGAGCTCAAAGACGGCGGTATTTCCGAATTCTGGGGTGACTACTCCGACTATCTGCGACAGAAAGAAGAAGAGCGCAAAGCTCAGGCGACTCGATACGAAGAGGCGATGCGCGAGCGCGATCGCCTCGAAGCCGCCATCGAAAAACAACGGAAAAAAGCACGGCAGGTCGACGCCAAGCGGAAGGCTGCGAAAAAAAGCAACGAGTATGCAGGTCGATTGGGGCATCAGAAAGCAACCGGCACCAAACAGAAGAGGATGTACCAGGCGGCTAAGGACATGGAGAAGCGCCTCGAAGCGCTCGAAGGGATTGAGGCCCCAGATAGCATTCGCGCCGTGCGGTTCCGCCAGAGCAAGGCCCTGGAACTGCATAGTAAATTTCCCATCTCGGCAGACGATTTCAGCTTGAGCTTCGGCAACTGCATGCTCTATGACCACGCGAAATTCGAGATACCGCTCGGTGCCAAAGTGGCCATCACCGGTGGCAACGGTACAGGAAAGACCAGCCTGCTGAAGGCAATCGCTCGACGCGCCGACGGTATCAACATCTCTCCCAAGGCAGAGATCGGTTACTTCGAGCAAACAGGCTACAAGTTCGACGCCCGTCAGTCTGCGATCTCGTTCATGCAGGATGGTTGCGAGTACAGCATGACCGAAATTCGAGGCATCCTCGCCTCTATGGGAATCGGACCGCGCGACCTGACAAAGGACGTTGGCGTTCTCTCGGGAGGCGAAGTCATCAAGCTGCTACTCGCGAAGATGCTGCTGGGCAGATACAACATCTTGCTCATGGACGAGCCTGGAAATTACCTGGACATCAAGAGCGCCGAAGCCCTCGAGCAGATGATGAGCGCCTATGCCGGAACGATAGTGTTCGTCTCCCACGATAAGAGGCTGGTCGAGAACGTCGCAGACATTGTCTACGAAATAAAGGACACCAAGCTAGTCAAAATCTTTCAGCGCGAATAGCCCTAAATGAGCAAGAAATAATCCCCGAACGGAGACAAGGGAGTAAAACGGCAAAGAAAGAGCCTCCGTCCCAACGCAGGGAACGGAGGCTCTTTAATCGCTTTTACTCATCTCCGTCGCTGGTGGCTTTGTCATGACTCTCGTACGAAACGAAACTCAGCGGCACAGTGCGGCACTCAAAATCGCAGGTCAGAACCCTATCGGCCTACTCCCACTCAATGGTCGCAGGTGGCTTTGGAGTGATGTCGTAGGCTACGCGGTTAACACCAGCAACTTCGCTAACAATGCGAGAAGAAATGCGAGTCAGCAGCTCATACGGCAGCTTTGCCCAGTCAGCGGTCATAGCGTCGCTGGACTCAACAGCGCGCAGGATAACTGGACGAGCATACGTGCGCTCATCACCCATTACACCAACGGACTTAATGTCGGGTAGCACGGCAAAGTACTGCCAAACACTGTGCTCGGAGTTACGATTGCCTGTCTCGTTAAGCACTGTAACGTTAAAACAAGAAAAGCAGTTAAACCTACTTATCACCGTACGGAATTCGGAAGTAATCCAACGTTGCTTTGAATCTATCCTGAGCCGTAAGGCACGTATCAAGAAGATAGCCATTCTCCTTATCCCACTTAGAGAGCCCACGATAGTAGAAAGACTTCATATCATCATAAATGACAAACGGAACAACGTCATGAGCAAGGCATTCTTTAAACATGATCAGCCTGCCGACACGCCCGTTGCCGTCTTGGAATGGGTGAATGCGCTCAAAACGAACATGATAATCAACGATGTCTTCAAAGGAATGAGAGCTGTTTGAGTTATAAGCCTTTAACAGCAACTTTATCTCTTTAGCAACATTTTCTGGAAGAGTGGTTTCTCGCCCACCAACCTCATTTGGTAGGCGTTTGTAATCTCCAACAGCAAACCAGTCCTGTACAGAATCTGTAGTTCCCGTTTTTAGAATGCGATGGAGTTCTTTGATGGTGACCTCTGTAAGAGGGTCTTTTGCATGGTCAATCACGTAATCGATAGCGCGGAAGTGGTTCTGAGTTTCTACAATGTCATCAATGCGAACAGGATCTCCTTCAACACCGATAGTAGCCGTTTCAAAAATCATGCGCGTCTGATCAAGGGAGAGCTTGCTGCCCTCAATATGATTAGAGTTATAGGTAAGCTCAACCTGGAGCTTATGATAAATGCCACCTTTTATTTTTGAGGTCTTTTCTTCAATCAAGCGCGAAAGCAGCGGACTTGTTGACGATGTTTTGGCATTTTTTCGAGAAGGTTTTACTGCATCGGCTGGAATGTTCCAAGTTTTTCCCACGAGAAAAGCGCCTGGTACGCGACCTGTTGAACAGTAATTGCGAACACTTCTCTCAGATATGCCCCAGAGCTCAGCAATCTCTACTGCAGAAAGAAATCCCATCGAGCTTCACCTCCCTATCGGCAAAAAACTGGTGAGCTTATTATAGCAAAGGAGGCCATTTATTGCCGATACCGGCAAAATTCATAAATACAGCTAGTTCCAATCATACTTGCAATCATTGCAATGGAACTTGGGGGCATCTACACATACAACGCAGCCTCCTAAAATGACACGACCTTCTTCAAGATCACGCTCTAATTGATCGTCCAGCAGTCGTAAACCCCAAAGATATTTTGCGACATTCGTACTATTACATTTAGGACATACGGGACTATCTGAACTCTGCTTTTCCATTAGTACTCCCATCTCACGATTTCTACTAAAAGACACGCTTTTATGGAAATACTAGTCTACGTAATGACATAAAAAATACTGTCCACTGAAATGGACAGTATCTGAGGTTGTATATTTGTAGTCCCTAGCAAACAGGATTGCCGTACTCACGCAACATAGCGTCACGGTTAATAATCCACTGCTTACCATACTTGCGAGCATCCACTCCTGGAACTATTTTGCCGTATACAACAGCTTTACGCAAAGTAGACTCACTTAAACCCCATAGCTCGCTAGCGTCCGAGAACGATATGAGTCCATCAAAGGGCGTCACGACCTCGATTCCGTTCTCCCACAACTCGTCACAAGAGAGATCAAGGTCATCGTTCCAGATAATGCCGTAACCTCCCTGATCAACCTCTACGTCTCTGAACAGCGATTCATCTTTCAGAAGCTTAAAAGCAGAAAAACGCCTCATGAGTGGAGCTACATCGTAGATTTTTGTGGTGCCGTTGGTAAACTGAACACTCAACTTTAAGCCTGTCAGGGCAGAGACATCCTTTATCTTATGGAATTTCATAATCTGCTTCCTTTAGACGAGCGGATCAATTTTCTTAAATTCTTGCGTCTCCCAAATATCAAGAAGCTCAGTTTGGTGAATCTCTATCCACTCGCGCACCATACAAGCAGCGCGAGTCGGCAGACTACCATCAATCTCCTCACCCGAATTAATGTCAAAAGCTGCAGTATCCTCACCATAAATCGCATGGATGTGCGGTGGATTGTGCTCTGATCCCAAGAAATACATACGTATAACTATCCCGTAAAACCTTGCAAGTGTAGGCATCTGTATCCTTCCTTTTTAACAAGTATATCACGATATCGTGATTTCATCCATGATTCATTATTAAAAACTCTTCGCATTGTGTAGAGATGCCTGCCTCCTTGGCTATGTTATTCACATGTGCCTTGCGCTGCATAGCATTCTTCATCCTCATAGCAGCACCTCCAGGTAATTTCGGATTTTCTTCTCAACGCCAAGTCTACGCGCGTACTCAACTAGTTTCTCTACATTTCTCTTTGGACTTTTAACATAAGCCCGCGTCGCCGGAATAACAATCTGCGAGTCAACTGTGCCCTTACCCCTGACCAAGTCGCAAAGTGTTCTCTCTGGATCGTATGCCCTAACAATATTGCTGTGCTGAGTAGTCAGCTCTACCAGTCCAAGCTCAAGCACCTCATCGGCACAGGTACGGCAGATTATCCCTGCCTTTCTGACGGGTGTGGCATTGTAGCCTCTAGGGAACGTCATGGTGAGGGAAAAGGGTGCGCGGTCAGTCATGCCGTGCAGAAACAGTGCCGTGTCATCGGAGAATACGCCGCGCGAAAACCGGTGCTGAGCGGCGAGGTATGGGTCCTCCCATGTCTCCGGAAGAGCGTAGAGACCGCGCTCAACCTTAACAAGCTCTCCCTTATCGACAGCTTCGGCAAGCTTTCTCCTGGGAATGCCCTCGGCAGTGATCTGCGATGCAGATACGTAGCCATTCTGGCCTTTCGCAATCTCGATTAAGGTCATGGCAGCCCTCTTTCCAAATTGTACATTTATGCTGAATATTATTTCATATTAAGCATGAATGTACAATTCTGCATGATTGAACCATGGGCTTACATGAAAGGACTTTAATGAGAGGGTCGCAGCTTGTCTCAAAAAGAAACATTTGTACTGTTACATTTAGGACATACAAGGTTATCTGAACTTTGTTTTTCCATTGATACTCCCATCTCACGAGGTCTACTAAAACATCACACTTTATAGAAATACCAGTCTATGTAATGACATAAAAATACTGTCCACTGAAATGGACAGTATCTTAAATTGAGTATTTGCAGCTTTTAGCACACGGGATTGCCGTACTCGCGCAACATAGCATCACGGTCAACAATCCACTGCTTGCCATACTTGCGGGCATCCACACCTGGAACTATCTTGCCGTATGCAACAGCTTTACGCAGAGCGGACTCACTTAAACCCCAGAGCTCGCTAGCATCCGAAAACGATATGACACTACAGGTGCATAGTTCAACATTAAAGTTATTCAATGATTTGGACAAACTGGAATTTGTCTTATGCTTAATACCATTTTAATGTGTCAATTTTACGAAGTAAATCATCCCAACTTTTTTGTTCTTTCCATTCTATTTCATTATTTTTAGTTTTTGTCCCAAGAATAATATCCCTACTAGTATCATCGTTAAACCCTCTAAAAAGCCATACAATTCCATTAGTATATATTACTCTTTTGAATGATTTTAAATGTCCTATTATCTGACTATCATTTTCATCTATTACTTTATAAGGCCTTTTAATCTCAATACATCCCAGAATTTCTGATTTTTCAAATTTTTGATCAAGTACAATAAAATCAGGAAAACCTGATTCTCCATAATATTTTTTCGAAATTTTAGTTTTTCTTCTACTAGTTACATCACGTATTGATAATTTACACTTATTTTTTGATTCTCTAATTAAACTTGCCACTATAGAATATAATTCCATTTCAACGCAAGCATTTTGAATGGACGCTAGTTTTATTTCTTTTTTGTAGTTCTCAAAATTTCTAAATATTGTCATCTACATAACTCCAATTTCTTGAATTGTCAAAGCAAGTGCAACGTTTGGTGATGGTAGACTTCCCAAGGACACTTCCAACCCAGACGCTTACGTGGCCTTAAATTGAGTTCATTATATACTGCCTCAATCTCTCTATCACTAATCGATGAGAGGTCTGTGCCTTTTGGAAAATACTCTCTGATGAGACCGTTGGTATTTTCATTGGTGCCTCTTTGCCAGGGATGATGTGGAAGACAGAAGTAGATACTTACTCCAATAGCTTCTTGAAGCTCTGCTGCTCGGGCAAACTCAGATTCACGATCAAGCGTTATAGTTTTTACTACTTCACCTCTCAAAGCTTGCTGTATAGCTACATTGACATCGGCACTAGACCCTGATGCAGCTTTTCCACCAACAAGGTAGCCGCTCATACGGTCAACTTGTGTGACCAGGCGTGGCCCTTTAGCTTTACCGATGACGGTATCTCCTTCCCAGTCTCCAATACGTTGGCGATCTGCAACCTCTTTTGGTCTTTCGACAAGTTCATGAGTTATTCGTATTTTGCCTCTGCGCTCTATGAGGTGTTTTGTATGTCGTCGTTTACCTCGGTGTCTAAGTCTTCTACGTACAGACTGTACACCTGGAAGTTCACAGTCTAGTTTCCCTGAGTGTATGGCTCTATATATAGTGCTACAGCTGACAGGAGCGTAGGAAAGTTCTAAGTGTAGTCTGCCTGCAATCTGCTCAGGTGAGAAGTGGCGACTACAGATAAGAAAGACAATACGTGCACGAAGGCTTGGATCATCGAGTAGGGTGCGTTTCTTGCAAGCCTGGCGTCGAACATCGGTTTTTCTCTGGGCAGTCGAGGCTCTGTAACAAAGATGCGCCACTCCAATGATTGTCCAACCGTTTCTTTTAATCTCTCGCGAAATACTTGATTTGTTTCGTCCGAGCTTACGAGCAATCTGGCTTATACTTTCATGATTTTTCCAGCAGACCATAATGTCTTCGCGCTCTTCAATGCTAAGATGGCTATAGTGACCCATGGAAATCCTTTCAATGAACGTTGTCGTAAGCGCCATTGTAGACCCATGGGTCACTACCTTGTCTTTTGTTGTTGCACTAGCAATGAGAATTCAAGACCGCAAAAAGAA
>JDFH01000022.1 GCA_000564995.1 Atopobium sp. ICM42b | reverse complement strand
CTGCAAACCGATCTTGTCTTGATTACCGTACGATCTCCCAGGTAGTAAAATCGACTGTGACCTATCGTCGATTGTTGTCTTGATTACCGTACGATCTCCCAGGTAGTAAAATGTGACGTTGGAAGACCGTCAATACCAGTTGGTCTTGATTACCTGGTTATTCGATTATTAGGTCTGTAATCATTCAATCACTGATAACCCATGGATTAATGCCTTCAAAAGGTATTCACCACAATAGTATTGAAAACGCATTCAACTTAGCAGACGATCTTATCGAGCCATTTAGACCAGTCGTAGATTTTTATATTGCATCATATAAATTAAATTTAGATTTATCCCATGAGATCAAAGTATCTTTATCTAAGGTTTTAGAACTTTGCGTTCGTCAAAACGGAAGGAAAATTTCCGTAAGACAGTCTATAGACGAGTTAATTGAATCCTTAATTAAAAGCATGGAAGACGAAGATTCTTCCGTTCTTTCATGTCCTTCTCTTTTACCCATTGAATTGGTTACTTTCGAATGAGGAGAAAAATGAGAGTCATGAGACTACTAATTATGTTTGACTTACCAACTAAAACCCAATCTGATAAAAAGTCCTACCATGAATTTCATAAGTTCCTAGTTAACTCTGGCTGGATAATGGAGCAGTTTAGCGTCTATAGCAGAATAACTTTAGGTACTGAAAACGCAAATAGCCATCTCTCAAGAGTAAATAAAAATCTTCCTCCCAAAGGATGTGTAACTGTTCTCGAACTTACTGAGAAACAATACACGGGGAGGAAGATTCTAATCAACTCAACGAAAAGAGGTGTTCTATCTTATAATCCATCTCAACTTTCTTTAGAGTTTTGATCCTTTAATAAGTTGAACCACATTAAACCCAAACAATCTTCATGAATAACTTCAACGGAAGTGTCCTTGGTCCAGCTTCCTATTGTCTTTACATCCTTTGACAAAATCCTGTCAAATTTTAATCTCTTACTATTAATATCCAGACCACTTAGCCTTCCATAAATACCATCTATCCTCACTATGTCATCATTTCTAAGGACAATAGGTATTGAATTCTCTGTTATACGTGGTGGAATTGATTCCCATTCCTGTGTTGTAACTTTTTGTCGAGGTATATATCTGGGCACATAAGACCCTCTTTTTATTTTATCTAGATCAGCAAAATATACTGGCTCTATCAGCCATTCACCTCTTCCAGATTTTCCCTCCTCATCAAGCCATAGCCTAATGTATGCACGGTCTCCCAAAATTCTTGCGAACTGTCCCCCTGTTGGATCTCTAAATAAGTCAACAGTTCCAACTCCTTGTTTTTTCCCTTTTAAAATATGAACGATTTTTTTATCGCCCACCTCTTTACCTAAATATTTATATTTAGTCTCTTCATAAATTAAGCCGTTCTTTTTATTAGGACGATACATTGTAGGAATTACCCATTTCCTTGCTTCACGCACCTGGTCAGCAAAGCCTTCCCATGGTTCAGCAATAACTGAATCCCTTACCTCCCTCAATCTAGAGTAAGAAATTGCAAATTCCTTAACCATTGATGCGCTACATGCTGCAATTACCGCAGCATCAATAGCATGATGCCTGTTGTCGCTACGATCTTTTGTATCATCCTCGCCAAAATTGAGGCCCCATTTTCTCCTCAATTTTGCAGTCATTCTTCCGTTTACAGCATAGACATGCTGCTTTTGATCAAACTCTGACGAAAAATTCAATGAATCTGAAAGCCAAGCAGAAATTGCTCTGGCCATATATTGAGTATCCACCATATTACGTTTGATAAAGGAAGTCTCTTTTTCAGCAAAATTCTCTTCCAATAACTTTGATTTTTTACCATCGGATAATCTAACATTAGACGAGACTCGTAAGCAGAATTGTTCCCAATTTGGATGACTGCCGTCATTGGAGTTCATCCATTCGTATGGGGTCCTATTTCCTTTTTCTTGATTAGATTTTGCCAGAACAAGAACTTTATTCGACTTCAGGTCATCAGCACTTCTTGAGTATGGAAGTACATGATCTATCTCGCAATAGTTGTCGTCTATTAAAAAGCGTCTTCCTCCCGCGAATGCGATATCACCAAGACCTTCTCCGGTATATATATCTTTGCCGCCCTGTTCTTCATAGAGTTTCATCTTAGTAATCTGCTTGCCAGTTACTTCTGACTGATCAATATGAAGAAGTTCGGCAATTTTATCTTTTATACGCTCATTCTCTTTTCTGTTTTCATTTTGTCCTTTTGCAATTTTGCTTTTTTCTTTTGCCGATTTAGCAATATCGTTACCCAATTCAATACGGATTATATTTGGCATTCCATATTGTTTGATGGCAGAATTAATCATTCTTCTTGCTTGGGCAAGAACTCTTAAAACAACAGGGTTCGTACATTGCACATCATAATCAGAATATGGCAACAAGAGCGACTGTCTAATTCCTTTTTCTCTTAGCCTGAAACCTTGGAGTCCAGACTGTTTTTCAGCTTCATCAAGAGTAAAAGCTTCTCCATCTAAAAATTGATCATGTAACATCTCCAACGCTTGAATAGATCTGGACCCATATCCCTTAAATATTTTTGTGTTGTAAGGCAGCGATTCTATTAAAGCAAGTTCATCTTCAGAGATTTCTAAACTCTCTTTTTCTTGATACATTGAAATTCTTCTTTCCAAACTATCAAGAGATGAGGCATAGGTAAGAGACTCAGCAATCGCATTAGCTAATTTAAAATCATTCTTCATTCTATTTAACAACTGAATTCCTGATTCTGATGCTGAAAGAACTCTACAAAATGTATTCCAGGCTTTAGGCACGAATACTGGATTCTTCTCTAAATCTGATTTAACTCCTTTAAATCCAACCAAATTGTCATCATCTATCAGCTTACGTAAAGTTTTAAACGTAACCGATTTAACCTTAGCGCCTTGATGAACACTGAACATCTCATTAATAACTGCATCTCTAACTTCTCTTGTTAGAGATTGCTCCGGTTTATCATCAAATTTTAAACGTATATTTCCAAGCTTTTCATAAGCTTTAACGACTTCAGAAATTAAATCAGCATTTGCCGCCCTTTTTTGGGGTTCATCACTATATTGATCAAAGTAAACACAGTAGCCCACCTTTTGATAAGTCAATTTATCAAAAGCTTTAGTATCTTTAAGCCAATTGAGCTGTTCTAAATAAGCATCTTTAAATTCTTCTGATGTATGGGTATTTCCAAACTTCTTCTGTTGCTCGAATAACTCTTTAATCTCATCCACAACCATTGGATGAGACACGCAATGTTTATAATCACCAGCTTTGTTTCTATAGCTATGGGTTGTAACATAGCTCTCTTTATACAAGTACTCGCCAAAAGTTCTATAGCCTGATTCCTTTAGCGCTTTTTTATTTTCTGAGATAGCAGAAAGAACTTTTCCTGCCTCTTCAGATTCAGAAGTACCTTCAACAGAAGTTTCTCCATTAATTAAAGTCTCTTCTCCTCGATTAATATAGCCACGCTGACTACAGAACCAATAGAGAATACGAGCCCATTCCCTATTAGAGAGCTGCCGATCAAGACCTTGACTTCTTAATACAATAACTGGTAAATCTATTCCGTCATTACCGTTTTTCTTAGTTCCAAACCACGTACAATCAGAATCCTGTGGAGTAACTCCAAATTGTTTTAATACTTTTAAAACATTCTTTTTTCTTGCTGCTCTTCTATCGATTTGCCGTCTAGTTGAACGCTTTTCTCGTCTTACAGCGGCTAGAGATTTTCCGCTTCTGTTTTCGGGAGCTTTAATAATTCGGCTTGAAAGCAGTTTTACTTCTTTAGCTTCATAATCAATAATTGCTAATCCACATGAGGCTTTTCCTAAATCAACTCCAAAAACAAGTCCACGATCGGATTTTGACATGGCAGCTCCTTGATTAAAATTAAACGAGTTGATGCAATTTTATATCTGCTTAAAATTCTGAAAGATAGATTTATTCCACTATTCCATAAACGGTAATTCTTCCATTGAATATAAACATTAAGTTAACAAAAAGACCCAAGTTTTTAACCTTGGGTCAAATAAATGCTTTAAGTAATTTACTTAGGTTCTTAGGTAGTTATTTACCTAAGCACTTTTTAATTTCTTGCTTAAAAACAATGGAACGAGCAAGAAACGTAGCAGCTACAGGAATGACCAATAAGGGCGCTACCACAAAAATACCCGCAACAGCCACTCCTTGGGCCGTAACCCTTCTACCAGGTCTTGATAGAATGCTGTTCAAAGTATCGGTCATAGTAAATACAAACGAGCCATCGGTAAGAACATACGCAAGTATCAACTCAAACGAAAATAGAACAACAAAGACAAGCGCCATGGCATTTCCGGTCTTTTTGCATATAGCAAGTCTCTGGTCAAATGAAAGATCATCTGCCTCGGGGACCTTCTCAAACCATTTAACTGCGCGTTCTTCTGGAGTCATTACGCGTTCTCAATCTCGTTGAGTTCTGCATCAACCAGCGTTGCTCCAAGGGTATTTTTAAAGTGCGAAAGCGCAAACTGATGATTCTCTGGCGTCAGCGATGCAACCGCTGGTTCAACAACCTCAATGTGATAGCCCAGGTTGTAAGCGTCCACCGCTGTGTGAAGCACACAGATGTCGGTAAGAACACCAGTCAGGATAACTGTGTTTATGCCACGCTCCCTCAGACGAATATCAAGATCAGTTCCCGAGAAGGACGAGTAGTGACGCTTGTCCATCCAGAACACATGGCTATCGTCTTTGTGCTGCTGGTAGAAATCATTCAGAGGGCCAAACAGGTCTCTACCACTTGTTCCAATAATGTTGTGAGGTGGGAAAAGCTTGGTCTCTGGATGGAAGTTATCCTCTGGGTCGTGAGCATCAATAGCAAAGAAAATATAATCGCCACGATCAAAAGCGCACTTTGTAGCCTCATAAATAGCATCTGAAATAGCCTGAGCTGGCTTACCTGCCGTGAGCTTTCCGTCATCTGCTACAAAATCGTAGGTGTAGTCAATCGAAATCAAAGCCTTCTGCATGATTAATCACGCTTCTTTCTTAAGCTCAAAAGAGCGACCAGTAAAAGAATAGACGCCACCTATTGTACAGGTGACGTCTCTGTATTCCA
The DNA here is from genome assembly GCA_000564995.1 of Atopobium sp. ICM42b. Lineage (GTDB taxonomy): Bacteria > Actinomycetota > Coriobacteriia > Coriobacteriales > Atopobiaceae > Lancefieldella. The sequence goes on along the minus strand of JDFH01000022.1, from coordinate 3,977 downwards.
CGCTTAACACGTAAATGTTTTATGTGTACGTATTTGGCGCATTGCGGCAGTCCACTTACTTCTTCTCAGCAATTACCAGGTCAACGTTTTCTGTCTTAGTGTCTTCCATGCTCTTACCACCTTTGATGTGGTAGTACTCAACAACTGCATTTACCTCAGTCTGATCAGCAAGAGGTTTTTTCTGATAAGAATCGTTAATAACAAATGCAAAGACCCTCTCGCCGCTCTCAAGATAGTTGGAATCGTTAGCCCATACGGAATTCTCAGAATTATCTAACTTAAAGGTGCAATTTACCCAGTTTTCAGATCTATTAATGATCTCAAAGACGTAACCTTCAGAGTAACCATCTGGGGATTTAGCAATACCAACATACCTGACATAGAGATCATCATTATCGATAAGAACCTTGTCCACCTCAGTCTTCAGCTTAAAGCGCATCTTGTATTCGCCTTTAGTAGAAGAGAAGTTATACGCAATAGTGCCCTTGTCTGCCATTGCATCAAAAGGCTTGTACTTAAAGCTGGAATAATCACCAGATGTTTTAGTGACTTGCTTCAATACTGCCTTGGAACCGTCAGAGCCCTCAACGGTCATCTGACCCGAGGAATCAACGGTTGCTGTATAGCTGCCAGCATTACCTGCAAGGGTGATAGTGAGCTTTCCATTAGCATCAACAGACCAGGTAAAGGGCTTCTGAGCGCCAAAACGGATAAAATTACCCGTGCCGTCATCAGCAAAGTCATAGCCATAAATTGACTTCATGGATTCTACTGCCGTTGGGTAAACACTCTCGGGGATATCTCCCTGGCTAGGATCACTAATAGACTTTGCTTCCCAAACACCTACAAACGGAGCAAGAGCAGCTTTCTTCTCTTCTGCTTCCTTCTGAGCTGCAATTTCTTCAGGAGATGGTCCGCCAATGTTAGGAGTGCAAGCCGTAAACACAATGCTGGTAGAAAGCACAAGTGTAAGTACAAGCATAAAAAGTAGTCTACGCTGTTTCAAGAAAGTCCCTCCAACACCAAAGCTCTCTAGATTGACAATGTCCTTTATTGGCGACACTTTTTTGACAAAGTTCATTATGCTCAATCTAGATATCGTCTGAGTGCATTACTTATTCTGTGAAATCGTCAAATCAAACTGCTCGGTCTTCTCGTCTTCAAGACTGGTTCCATCTGCAACATGGGAATACTTAAAAGTTCCCTTAGATTCAGAAAGCTTAGCCAGAGGTACATCTGCTTTGGAGGTATCAACTACAAACTCATAGAATCTCTCACCAGGCTCAAGAACATTAAGAGCTGTTCCAAACACAGTGGAATCCGAATTATCCAGCCTAAAGTCATATGAGGCCGTCTTATCGGACTTGTTGATTACCTCAAAAACATAACCTTCGGTTTGACCGCTTGGTGTTGTGGCAATTCCAACATATCTGACGTACATGTCGTCATTATCAACAACAACCCTGTTGACCTCGGTAACTACCTTAAAATTCATATAAAAGTCATCATGGGAGGAATAATTTCCTCCAATAGTTCCCTTACCCGTAAGCGCATCAAATGGAGCATATTTAAGAGAAGAGTAATCACCTGAGGTTTTAGTTACTTGGGTAAGCACTGCCTTGGAACCGTCAGAGCCCTCAATGGTCATCTGGCCTGAGGAATCAACGGTTGCTGTATAGCTTCCGGCGTTGCCAGCAAGGGTGATGGTAATCTTGCCATCGGCATCAGCGGTCCAGGTAAAGGGCTTCTGAGCACCAAAACGGACGAATAGTCCAGTGCCGTCGTCGGAAAAGTCATAGCCGTAAATGGCCTGGAATGTGTCTCTTGCTGTTGGATAGACACTCTCGGGAATCTCGCCCTTCTTTGGATCACTAATAGACTTTGCTTCCCAAACGCCCACAAACGGAGCAAGAGCAGCTTTCTTCTCTTCTGCTTCCTTCTGAGCAGCAATTTCTTCAGCCGAAGGTCCACCAATGTTAGGAGTGCAAGCTGTAAACATAACGCCAGCAGAGAGCGCCAAGACAAGCGCAAGAACTGGTAGTATTTTACGTTTTTTCATCAAGTGTCCTTTCAATGGTAGTGATCACGCCGAAGATATGCGTTCTTTTGTTACTCAGACTTAGGAGGGATATTTAGGTCAAGTTCTAATCTCTGCCTTTGCTGAGTAACTACGCTAGTTGTTGGGTCATTGTAAATAGTATCAACCGTAGCTTTTGGATTAGAAAGTGCCACAAGAGATCCTGGTGTCTGCGAGACATTAGGAACGAACAAATAGAACTTCTCACCAGGTTGTAAGGAGGCTTGACCAAAGGCTTTCAGAGGACCATGTAGATCTCCAAGAGAGAACTCTCCGTAAAATGACTCAGGACACTTATTGATAATCTCAAATACGTAACCTTCTTGAGAGCTTCCCGGTACCTGAGCGATAGCATACAGATTCATATACAGCTTATCTGTATCGATAAGAACTTTATTGACCTCTCGAGTTATTTCAAAATTCTTAAACTTGAGATCGTTATACCTAATCATGGTTGGTACGGTACCTTTATTGGTAAGTTGATCAAATGGCTGATAGGTAGCACTTGCATAGTCTCCAGCAGTAGTTGAAATCTGCTTAAGCTCGGCGTCAGTCTCATCGTAGCCAGTGCCCTTGAGCCTTAACCTGCCAGTCTCAGCGTCAATCTCTCCCGTAAAAGATCCCGCAGTACCCTCAAGGGTAACTGTAATCTTTCCTTCTGCATCAACAGTCCATGTAAAAGGCTTCATTATGCCAAAGCGAGTAAACAAGCCAGTTCCATCCTCAGCAAAGCTGAAAGCATAAATTGCATGGAACTGTTCTTTATAATCGTCGTAGGCTGCTCCCTCCCTCAGGTTTCCTAGTCCGGGTTCAAAGATGTCATAAGCTTCCCAAACACCTACGATCTGACCAGCAGACTTTTTGTTTCCTGCGGGACTGTTATCCCCTGATGAGCATGCACTAAGCACTGCACTTACGGAAAGCACCAGTGCGAGCAGACATCCTAACAGCATTTGACGCTTTTTCATTAAACTTCCTTCCATACGTGCAGCGATATAAAACTAACTCTTAACTGTTACTTGCTCTGCCCAGTAGGCAAATCAAATGTCACGGTTTTCTCGTCATTATGAAGGGCACCATTGCTAGAGTGGTCATACTCAAGAGTGCCTTTTACATCTGTGACTTCAGAAAGTGACTTATCTCTACGTTGGTTATTAAGAACATACTCATAGACTCTCTCACCTGGCTCTAACACGTTAAATCCATAAGCCCAATAGCCATCGGTTGGATCTTGAATAGTAAATTGATAGCCGGTTGTATAAGGAGTTCTATTAATAACCTCAAAGACATAGCCTTCAAAACCCTTGAGGTCTTTAAGGGAAGCGATGCCAATAAGCCTTACATAGAGCTCATCGGTATCAACAATGACCTGATCAAGCTCAGTGGTGATAGTAAAGCGTAGTTTAGTTTCATGCGATGACTTGTTTTTAGAAATATTGCCCGTTCCTGTTAATGGATTAAAGGGCTCATACCTAATATGAGAATAATCACCTGAGGTCTTGCTTACCTGAGTAAGGATAGCTTTAGAACCATCAGAGCCCTCAACGGTCATCTGACCTGAGGAATCAACGCTTGCTGTATAGCTTCCGGCATTACCTGCAAGGGTGATAGTAAGCTTTCCATCGGCATCAACAGACCAGGTAAAGGGCTTCTGAGCGCCGAAGCGAACAAACAAACCAGTGCCATCGTCAGAGAAGTCATAGCCATAAATTGCTAGATAAACATCTCTAACATCTTTGTACATGTCTTCAGTGACTGTGCCCTTATTTTCATCTTCGATTGACTTGGCTTCCCAAATGCCTACATAAGGAGCAAGAGCAGCTTTCTTCTCTTCTGCTTCCTTCTGAGCGGCAATCTCTTCAGGTGATGGTAAACCAAAGTTAAAGTTACACGCAGTAAA
>JDFH01000021.1 GCA_000564995.1 Atopobium sp. ICM42b | reverse complement strand
GGTGTGTAATATGCCCGCATTTGAGCAGAATATCTGACTTAGGTGTGTTCCGTAGATACAGAATTCATCTATAGTTAAATTTCTTATATAAGTCTATTCATGTTTAAGCATATTAGATGAAGTTTATGCATAGATATGCATATCAGGTAGTGTGACCGCCTGGCTGCCTGGCTATCTTGATTAGAAACATGTCGATTCTTCAGCGAGACCTACCAAAGCTGCGCTATTTTGTGCGCCAGGACTAAAAGCCGACGCTAACACGCTGCAGAATCATAATTACCCGCATATGAACTGCCTCCCATTTCTTATGTCCAAGAAATGGGAGGCAGTTCACTTTGTCGTTTGTGGTCGATTGATTTTCTCGCCGTTGACGGGCGGTCTTCTTGCCCGGTGATCTTCTCGCCGTTGGGCTGTTGTGTCTCCCGCGGCGCTTATTTCATTGCAGCAAGAGCCTTTTCCCAGGCAGCAAGCGAGTCCACGCAGGTTTGGTACGCAACGCAGTAGCTCACGCGCAGCCAGCCTGGGCAGCCGAACGAATCAGATGGAACAGGGAGCAGCTCAAACTGCTTTGCCACATCGCAGAACGCCTGAGCGTTCCCACCAGGAGCACGAACCCACAGGTAGAATGCGCCATCAGGCTGGATGTACTCGTAACCAAGCTTGGTTAGGCCCTCGGTTAGAACTTCTCGATTCTTTGCATAGGCCTCAACATCTGCCGGCTCATCAACGCAGTCGATAATAACGCGCTGGAAAAGGGCTGGCGCGCATACAAAGCCCAACAGTCGAGCGGCACCCGCACAAGCTGCGTAAATCTCCTTCTGCTCTGGATTAGACGCAGGTACCAGCACCCAACCAATACGCTCGCCAGGAAGCGAGAGGGACTTGGAGTAGGAATAGCACACAATAGTGCGCTCGTAGACATCGGGGACCCAAGGGACCTCAATATCGCCAAAAACAATCTCGCGGTAAGGCTCATCGGAGATGACGTAGATGTCTGTACCCAGCTCAGCGGAGCGTTTACGGAGCATATTGGCAAACGCGTCCAAGTTTTCTCTGGTGTACACAGCGCCAACAGGGTTGTTTGGCGAGTTGACAATCACCGCGCGAGTCTTAGGCGTAAGAGCTGCACAAACGGCGTCAATGTCAATCTGGAAGGTTTTCTCGTCAGCCAAAACTTCAACGCAGGTAGCCTGAGCGTGGTCAATCCACACGCGGTACTCCGGGAAGTATGGAGCAATAACAATAACCTCTTCACCTGGGGAAACAATGGAATTGAGTGCCATAGAAACGGAAGCTGCAGCTCCACAGGTCAAGATGAGATCGTCTGCCTGAGCTGCGTGATCTCCAAAGCGACGTCGGAGCGACGCGGCAATTGCCTCTCTGGCCTGGGGAATGCCGATTGCAGGCGTGTAGCTGTGGACCTGCTGAGGAGGCAGCTGCATGGCGGCCTCGATAGAGGTACGAACAGACTCAGGAGCAGGCACGGAAGGGTTGCCAATCGAGAAATCAAACACATTCTGAGCGCCAATCTCAGCACGACGCTGCATCGCATAACCTGCAATCTCACGGATTGCAGACTTTTCTGATCCGTATGCAAGACTTGTCTGATTGACCATGGTTTCTCAATTCTCTCGAAGCCTACAGTGCCTACCTGGTAAAACGTTGGGTGGAGGTGGGGATAACGCCGCCGCGCATCTGGCCTCACACAACCTTTGATAGATAGCATATTGGGCGAGAAGATCGATCTTCTCGCCCAACTTTAAAAGTTTTAACAAATTTGTATCTATTGCACGGTCTTGCGGCAAATTTTTGAAGCAGACCGGCCGGCCTCAGCCTATTCGTACACGCAAGGCTTCAGAACGCCAACAAATGGCAGGTTGCGGTAGCGCTCTGCATAGTCCAGGCCGTAACCAACAACAAACTTGTCGGGTACGTGAGTGCCTACGTAACGAGGATCAATAGCTGGACGCTTGCCCTCAATGTCCTTGACTAGGAAAGCGGCAATCTCAATGGAAGCGGGGTTACGAGACTGGAGCATGCGGACCAGGTAAGAGAGGGTTAGACCGGAGTCCAGGACGTCCTCAACGATGATGACGTGACGACCCTCAATCTTGGTATCAAGGTCTTTTACAATACGCACGACGCCAGAGCTCTTAACACCGTCGCCGTAGCTGGAAACAGCCATAAAATCGATGGAGAGTGGGCACTCAATGGCGCGCATGATGTCGGCCATGAATACAACAGCTCCGCGAAGAACAGCAATGACCAGGGGGTTCTTGTCCGCGTAGTCACGCGTAATCTCCGCACCCACCTTCTTGACGATGTCCTTGATGTCCTGTTCGTCAAGCAGAATCTCTTCAATATCAGGGTGAAGCTCCGCCATTACTGGCTCCTCTCAAATGGCTTATGACCAGAATAGATGTTCAATTCTAGCAGCTGTTTTGTATCTTGCGTACATTTTACTCGTTCATCGGGACGAATTCCCGCAACCCACACCACATATCCACGAATATTTGTGCGCACAATAGGCATCATACTCCTGGATTCAACGGGTACGCCCGCCTCGCCCAGCAGGTCAGAGATCTTTTTTGACTGCCCATGCATGCCCAGGGGCTGCATGGTGTCTCCAGCCTCGGGTCCCGAGACCCACAGGCTGCCGCCATGAACCGGATCTACCCCGCAGGCGCGTGCGTCGAGAAGAACCGACTCGCCCAACCATTCCTGGCTATGCGCGGTTGCATAGGACACGACGTCAAAGCCGTGCTCCACAGGGAGAATGCGCGCCGAAAGCACTCGGCCGTCTGCCAACTCCAGTGTTCCCGGGACCGCAAGGTGCTCGCCAAACGTTGCTGCAGCAGGCGACGCAGCTGCGGGTTCACCGCTGGCCGCGACCGCAGCCGCAGCGCTCGCGCTCCCCGCGGCACCCGTGAACGAGAATGTCACGGTGCCCAAACGAACGCGCGCTTCAAGGTTTTGCGGCAAGTTAGCCACGCCAACTCCCGCAGCAACCGCTTCAAGCACGGCATCTACGTGCCTGAACTCTAGCCAGGCCTCAGGGATTAGTTGCCGAGCCACAATCCTTACCACGCGGCGGGCAATCACCATGTCAGTAGAGCTCAGCTTCAACGCGTCAAGTACCAGTGAAAACTCACTCTTGCGCAGCGTAATCTGCCTCAGCTTGCGAGCGGCCTTCGCCTCAAGATAATCGTCTTCGTCAGTCATCAAATCTGCAATTTTGCACACCGTTTGCACCAACATCGGGTTTCTCGCCTTAAGAAGCGGAAGCACGTTGTGGCGCATATACGCACGTAGATAGTGGGTGTCGGTGTTGGTAGCATCCTCGTGCCAGTCCAGGCCGCGAGCCTTCAGCCAGTCTTTGAGCTGGTCATGCGTGTAGTCGAGCAACGGACGATAAATCAGCCCGCGATGCCTAGGAATCGACGCCAGGCCGCTCATGCCGGACCCGTGCATCACGTTCATCATGAACGTCTCCGCGCGGTCGTCCGCCGTGTGCGCCGTCAAAATCTTTGCCTTCTGACGAGAAATCCCCTGCTCAGTACATAGTTTTTGAGCGAGTTCTCGCGCGGCGTCATACCGCACCCGACGACCAACATCTTCCACGTTGCCATCACGCTCCTGCGCAAACTTTGCCACGTCCACGCGCAACGCGGTGCAGGGAACGCCTAGCGAGTCGCAAGTCTCTTGAACAAAGTGCTGGTCAGCGTCCGCATCTTCGCCGCGAAGCAGGTGGTTTACGTGCAACACATGCAAGCGCTCTTTTGCAATGCGCGAAAGTCCTGCGCCGTCGCCAAGATCAAGCGGCTCCGTTACCGCCATGTGAAGCAGCGCCATCGAGTCGGCTCCGCCCGAGACCATAAGGATAACGGGCGCGGCGACCTGGCCTCGGCGCGAGCCTTCTGCCTGGTCTTTTGCGACGAGAGTGTTCTTTTTGTTGAAGTATGCGTGTACGGATGGCACTTAGCACCAATTTCTGTCCGGTGTGTTTGTTACAGTTATACCCGAAAGTTACTCAGTAGAAAGAAATTCATGAATCCCACGTTTCGCCTACATATTCTTGCGAGCGGATCAAAGGGCAACTGCAGCCTGCTAGAAACGCCTGATGGTCTCATTATGATTGATTGCGGAATCTCTAGAAAAGAAATTCTGCGTCGGTCTAAAGAACTGAACGTTAACCTGTCCGAGCTCGTAGCTATCTTTATTACGCACGAGCACACCGACCACGTCTCGGGTCTTTCGGTAGTCAGTAAAACTTTTGATGTTCCCGTATTCGCTACAACAGGAACTGCTGCCGTACTTTCAAGAAAGCCCTGTTCCAACGTCACCTTTACCCTTGTTGACCAGGCAGGTTCTGTCCATATTGATGCCGCTCCAGACATTGAGGTAAGCACCTTCCCCACCTCGCACGATGTTTGCGAGCCTATGGGCATGCGCTTTGATTATCTCGCTGGTCCTGATAGACGCATCGTGGACTCCGTGGGCTATTGCACCGACACAGGTATTCTCACGCCTGAGGCTCTCGAATATCTTTCCGACGTGCGCATTCTTGCTATCGAGTCCAACCATAATGAGCAAATGCTGCTCACAGGCCCTTATCCGTACGTGCTCAAGCAACGCGTCCACGGAGACTCCGGCCACCTGTCAAACGAGTACACCGCGCAGGCGTTGTCACAGCTCGTAGGCCCAAATACGCGTTGTGTGGTTGGCATGCATCTCTCTCACGAGAATAACCGTCCAAGCGTCGCCGTGAGAACACTTGCAGAAGCAGTTGGCGCGCAACCTCTCAACGATGCGTTTACCGAGGCGCAGACTCCCGACGGTTCCCTTGCCGTCTGCGTTGCCAGCCAAGATTGGCCGATGTCGCTGTAGCTGCGCGTTTGTGTGCCGCCTTCCCACGCAGGCTGCCGTCTAAATATCCAAGCAAAACTGTGCAGGATTACACGAGCTGCGGTATCATGTTTTATATCAATGTTTTGCGAGACTACGACAAAAGGACCATCGTGGACACCTCGAACAACCTTGAAAATAACGTTTCACCTGCGGATCAAGACCCTCGTTCTGACGCTCAGCAGGAGTTTGAATACGCTGAAGCTTTTGAGCGGGAAGCCCAGCCAGCTGATGGAGCCGAGCTTCACGCAACTGGTGCACAGCACTTCTCGACATCTGAAGCTTCCGAGTACGAAGGCGAAGGCGCTGCGAAGCAGCCGTACGTTCGCCAGCACCGTCATCACAAAACAGTGGAGCCTATCAGCGACTTTACGATGCCGGGTGAGAAACTCGAGATTCCAGAGAACCAAGCTACTGGCTTTGAATCCAGCAAGGGCGCTTACGCGAAGAAGGGTTGGCGCAAGCCAAAGAACGAGATTGCTCACCTTCGCAAAGACGTTCACTACGGCCAATACCTGCAGGTTCCTAAGGGCCAGCGCGACATTTTTGTCAGGAAAGAGCGCCGTTCAAATGCGGGTTCGCTGATTGCCGCCATCATCGTTTTGGCCATCATTGCCGCAGTTTTCTATTTCCTCTGGACCTGGATGTCTACCAACTGGGGCGTTGCGATTCGCTAAACTGCAAAGCCGCGCGGTTCGCTAGCGGTAACCGCAAAGTCACGAAGTCGCGCGATGTGCCGACAGCTGAGCCGTCCAGTGCGCGCCTGATTTCATAAAAGAATCTGTAACTTTTGCCTAAAAATGTAAAAGAAACTGTGGATTTGCCTGATTTCATCAAAGAATCTGTGTCCCAAACACAGATTCTTTGCACTTTTCAGGCGGACTTTGAAGCGTTTTTCTGACGGCTCCATTGACGCTCACATGGAGCCTGATTTTCTCGCCATGTCTGAATGATTTGCCGGAAAAGTGTACCAAGTCTGAGCTATTTGCCGGTTTTTCTCACCATGTCTGAGTAAATTTGCTCAGACATGGCGCACTTTTCAGGCTCGCAATCATGAACTAACCGTTGAACCGCACGCAAAAAGCCGCTGATACGTCATGCACCAGCGGCTTTGTTCATAGAGCTCAGCGTGTGACGAGAAACCCGCGCGCTTGTACCCGCCTGGCGAGAAACCCCGTCTAGCTCCAAGGATCGCGCTCAAAGAGCGGCTCGCTCACGGGACGACGATCGGAATACGGGTCGTAGCCATCATCGTCCTCGTTTTCTGCGCGTGCGAACTCAGAGTCAACAACCTGCGCTTTCTTGGAATCATCGCTTTTGCGCGTTGCGCCCTGCGGCGCGACCTGCGGGGCAGCCTTCGCGGCAACCGTTACGGTAGCCTGTGCTTCGAGCTTCTCGGCCCTCTTTGTCTCGTCACACATGCGCAGCCTCACTTACTTCTTGCGAGCAACCAAGTTGCCGTTCTCGTCAGTATCAACCAGAACAGTATCGCCCTCATGCAGCTCACCTGCAATAATCAGGTTTGCCACCTGGTCTACAACGCGACGCTGAATCAGTCGCTTCAGAGGACGAGCGCCGTAAACAGGATCCAGACCGTCAAGAGCCAGCGACTGCTTTGCCGCCTCGGAAAGCTCCAGCGTCATGCGCTCGTTAGCAAGTCTGCTACGAACATCCTTGAGCTGAATGTCCACAATGTGCTCAATGTCCTCAAGACCCAGAGGCTGGAAGATTACCACGTCATCGATACGGTTCAAGAACTCAGGACGGAAGGAGCTACGCAGCGCCTCCATAACCTGCTTTCTGGACTCCTCGTTGAAGCCCTCTGCGCCGGCACCAGCAATGAACTGCGAACCAACGTTACTGGTCATGATAATGATGGTGTTCTTGAAGCTCACTACCCTACCTTGACCGTCGGTCAGGCGGCCGTCGTCCAGAACCTGCAGCAAAATGTTGAAGACGTCAGGATGAGCCTTCTCCATCTCGTCCAGCAAGATGACGGAGTATGGATGCCTACGAACTGCCTCGGTGAGCTGGCCACCCTCGTCATAGCCTACGTATCCTGGAGGCGCGCCAATGAGACGCTGGACCGAGAACTTCTCCATGTACTCAGACATATCAATGCGGATCAGCGAACGCTCGTCGTCAAACAGCAGCTCTGCCAGGGCCTTTGCCAGCTCGGTCTTACCTACGCCGGTTGGTCCCAGGAAGAAGAAGCTGCCCAGAGGCTTGTTTGGATCTGCCAGGCCTGCACGAGAACGACGGACTGCTGCAGCAACTGCGGAAACAGCGTCGTCCTGACCAATAACACGCAGGTGAAGCTGGTCCTCAAGGTTCTTGAGCTTGTCCATCTCGCCCTGCATCATCTTGGAAACAGGAACGCCGGTCCACGAAGAAACTACCTCGGCAATCTCGTCTGTGGTGACCTCTTCCTTGAGGATTCCGCCGTCTTCCTGCTTGGCGAGAAGGGCTTTTTCTGCCTCATCGTATTTACGCTCAAGCTCTGGAATGGTGCTGTAACGAAGCTCGGATGCCTGCGCCAAATCACCCTCACGGGTCACGCGCTCCATCTGCGTCTTTGCGTCCTCAATCTGGGACTTCAAGTCCTGTACCAGGTCAATTGCCCCGCGCTCATTCTGCCAGTTGGCCTTCATGCCATCAAGCTTTTCCTGTGTCGTAGCAATCTCTGCACGGAGGTTTTCCAGGCGCTCCTTTGAAGCAGCGTCCTCCTCCTTCATCAGAGCCTGCTCCTCAATCTGCATCTGAGTAAGTTGACGATCAACCGCATCAATTTCTGCTGGCATGGAATCAAGCTCCATGCGAAGCCTTGATGCCGCCTCATCTACCAGGTCAATTGCCTTATCTGGCAAGAATCGGTCAGAGATGTAGCGATTAGAGAGATCTGCTGCTGCGACCAGGGCGGAGTCCGTAATACGGACGCGGTGGTGCTGCTCGTACTTCTCCTTAAGGCCACGCAGAATAGAAATGGTGTCTTCAACAGAAGGCTCAGAGACAAGTACGGTCTGGAAACGACGCGCAAGAGCAGCGTCCTTCTCGATGTACTTGCGGTATTCATCCAGCGTAGTAGCGCCAATTGCACGGAGCTCACCACGGGCAAGCGCTGGCTTCAAGATGTTGCCAGCGTCCATGGATCCCTCGGAAGCGCCAGCGCCTACGATGGTATGAAGCTCGTCGATGAAGAGGATAATCTGGCCGTTAGACTTGGCCACCTCTTTTACCACACTCTTCAAGCGGTCCTCAAACTCACCACGATATTTTGCGCCTGCTACCAGGGCAGACATGTCAAGCTCAACAAGCTCTTTGTCGCGCAAGGTACTTGGAACGTCGCCAGAAACAATGCGCTCTGCCAGGCCTTCCACAATTGCGGTCTTACCAACACCAGGTTCACCGATAAGAACAGGGTTGTTCTTGGTGCGTCGGCTCAGCACCTGAATGGTACGGCGAATCTCTTCGACGCGACCAATAACTGGATCAAGCTTTCCCTGGCGAGCAAGGTCGGTCACGTTGCGACCGTACTGCTCCAAGGCCTCAAACTGCGGCTTTGCATCCTGAGAGGTCACGCGCTCATCGCCACGAAGCTCGTTGTAGACCTCCTCCACGCGCTTAGCGGTAACGCCAGCGTCGCGAAGAATCCTACCTGCGTCAGTGTTGTCGTTTGCAAGCGCAGTGAGCAGATGCTCGGAGGTAACGTAGGAATCTCCCAGCTTAGTGGCAAGTTTCTCGGCCTCGTTGATAACCTTGAGAAGGTCGTTGCCAATGCCAATCTGTGCTCCGCTTACCTTTGGAGCCTTAGAGATTGCCTGGTCTACCTGCGCAGCAATGGCATCAGGATCTGCGCCAATCTTCTCCAAGATAGAACGCAGGTTGCGCTCATTGCTGTCCAGCAGCGCCTTAAGCAGGTGCGTTGGTGCAACCTCGGAAGCCTCTACATCACCAGCAATACCAAGAGCTGCCTGCAGTGCTTCCTGGGCGGTTACGGCCCATTTATCTAGTCTCATAAAATCACCCTCCTACCCCAAACAAAAATCGTGCCGGGGACTGAATCTTCATCGGATTCTATATACCCCCAAGCACGACTTTTAATACATATCTAAGTGTGTTTGTAGTAGATTTTCTTATCGCTCTATGCTGAGCTTTTGCGTTACCCAGCTTTGAGCTTTGGCAGCCCTATTCCGCGCCTTATTGCTTCTAAAATTCAGCCTCTTCATAGGTAAGATTTTGTTCAGCTTCTATTGTCGAGAAAAACTGGGCAGGTGTAAGCGCTGGTATATCCGAGCGAACAAAATCTGCCGTGTTTCTTGTGACGATATAATCTGCCTTTATCTTCTTAGCAGCACGCCAAATAAGGCAGTCTTCAAAGTCTTCCCACTGCTCAGACAATGCATACGAAATGTCTGCACCATCAATAGAACATACGTTAAGCAGCGGAGATACTTCTTTTAGGATTTCTTGCATATGAGCAGAGCCGTGAGCCTTAGCGCCCACATAGTAGAGATCTGTGTATGACTGGGCTGCTATCCACAACTCAGCGTCCCTAAACTGCTTCATTATGAAAAGCTTTTTTGCATCAGCAACAAACTGTTCTCTACACAAAAAGACGTCCAGCAAAACGTTAGTATCAATCAAGAGCTTCATAGTCACTTGACCTCCACTCGCTGATTGCCTCTTTGTAGGTACTGTCGCCCAAATCATTCCAAAATGATGCTGGCGCGGGGACGGAAATCTTTCCAAAGAGTGCCGAGAGCTTCTCTTTGTCCTTCTCGCTCAATTGGCGAGAAGACCCTTTAGCAGAAGATTCCAACGAAGCGCTTTCATGAGCATCAGGAAGTCTGCCTGTCACCAGCACATATTCAAAGGCTGCATTAATCAGCTGGGTGGTGTTTGACCCAAGCGATTCAAGAATCTCGGAAACCTGATTTTTGACTTCAACAGGAATACGAGCAGTTACAATGCTGTCCATGGCCACTCCTTTACCTAATTATATCATTGTATTCACGTATTACAACTAGGTCAAGAAGCAAAAAGCTAAACGGATTCTGACTGAATGTTTCCATCTTTTAGAACAAGAGAGTGGAAGCGCTCTCTTATTTCCGAGGTTACTTGATGGGACGTCATTACAACGGTTCTTTCTTCGTCTTTTAAGATCAAATCAATGAGGCTCTGAACTGAGTCGGCATCCAAATGAGCAAAGCTCTCGTCATAAATCACAATTTGTGGCTTAAACAAAAAGATTCGTGCAAGAGCAAGCCTCTGTCGTTCTCCACCAGAAAGACTGCTTCCGGCTTGATCAATCACATGATCAATTCCGTCTGGATACCTGGTGAGAATCTCAGAAAAGCCCGATTTCGTAATAGCGTCAATAATTTCTTCATCAGTAAAGTCATGGCAAAACAACGTTACGTTATCCCTGATAGTTGCATTAAAAATAAACGTTTGCTGAGAGCAAGGAATTATAAATCGAGCATATTGCTCACTTTTGAATTGCTTGATTGGCACGCCATCCAAACAAATGTCTCCGTTATCTGGGCTCAGAGCATCTGTTAGCAGCTTGATTAGTGTTGTCTTTCCACTTCCCGAACTTCCTTCTAGTAGATACTTTCCGCCACGTTCCAAATTAAAACTAATATCCGATAAAACTAATTTGTCCTTGTCATAGCCATACGAAACGTGATTGACCGTTAGATTTGCAAAACGCTCAGGGGTATTTTTTGCCCCACTTTCTGTAGCTGGAGCTTCATTAAGAAGCGTTTGTATTTTAGTAATTATCTCTTTTGCGCTTCTCATATCAGTAATTGAATCACTTATGTTTTGAATAGGATTTGCTATGTAGACAACAAGCTGAGATGCCGCAACCATCATTCCTACTGTCATTAATCCATTAAGAGTAAGAATGGCGCCAATAAAATAAATTCCAATGTAAATAATTTGACCCACAGTAAATGAAAGTAAGCGAGCTAAAGAACTAAAGTACCGAGCGCCAAATTTCTGCTTCTCCCAAGCATGATTCGCACTGCTCATGGCAACCCGTGAGGCCTCTGTTAGATGAAAGCTTCTAAGCAGATCAAACCCTTCAAGGTGCTCATTGGCTGTAGCAATAAAATACTCAGCTGACTCAGATTGTGCTTTTCGTTTATTAGAAATAATTCCAGACATTGTATTAGGAACAAACATCTGAACAGCAATCATGCACAAAATGAACAGTACGAGCCACGGTGAAATAAACAGCAAGATTATTAGGCTTACTACGCCAGAGAAGACATCTATCAAGAGATCAATAAAGACGCGGAAATATGTTTCCTCAAGTAAATCAAGGTCGTTAGTAAGGATTGAGAGCCAATGACTTGTATTGAATGAGTGAAACTCAGGAATTGAGCGATTGAATATCTTTTTTATCAGCTCATCACGCAGATGCGTTTGACAGCCCTGTATAACTGACCAGCGCAAACGCCTGCAAATTAAGTCGACAATAAAATAGCAGAATATATAGAGGCCAAACCAGAGTCCATCATTCAATGCGTCCGACAAATTGCCATCCATGGCAAGATTAACGGATTGAAGCATTACAAATGAAAGTGCAATTTCAAACAAACTACTTAAAAGAGAGAAGACTACAAAGAATATTAGTTTGCTCTTTTGTTGAGTGTAAAGGTATTTAAGCATGCCATCTCCCTTAAAAGAGATTTCGTTTTAAAAAGGTTATGACTGCATGTGGTATTCGGTATTCGGTATTCGGTATTCGGTATTCGGTATTCGGTATTCGGTATTCGGTAAATGGTAACCAAACAAAAAACCAGCTCCCCGTGTTTACTCGCAGAGAGCTGGTCATTTACTAGTAGCACTTGCCTCGTCGTCTTACGATTCCTTTGGCTGCGTCGGGTTACCCTCAGCGTTAGCGTCAGAAGGAGTGGAGCTTGGCATACCAAGCAGACGCTGCATTACCATCTCTGGGCTGGTCTCGCTATAACGAACAAGCGAGGTGATGCGCTCGCGCATGTGGTACTCATGGAGCTCATCCTCAAGCACGCGAATGCGTTCACGCAGCTCATCAATTAGATCGTCCTTCTCGAGAGCTCGTTCACGCATGTCCAAAATGCGCACAACACCAGCAAGGTTGATGCCCTCGTCCGTCAGCTTTGAGACAAGATTAAGACGGTCAATGTCCGCGCGAGAATACAGGCGTGTGTTGCCCCTGGAACGGCCGGGGTTAATCAGGCCCTTCTGCTCGTACACACGAAGCGTCTGCGGATGCATGCCCGTGAGTTCGGCCGCAACGCTAATCATGTAGAGCGGCTTGTTACGACCGTCATCCTTCTTTCGAGCCATTACCGCTCCTCTCGGTAGCTGCGCTCGTCGGCGTCAAGCAGCGCCTGAAGAGCGTCTCGCTCCTTCTTGGAAAGTTTTGTTGGAACTTTAACGTCCACCGAAACATACAGCGCGCCGCGAGTCGCAGGATCCTTTACGCGAGGAGCACCCAAGTTCTTGAACCTGAACGTCTTTCCACTCTGTGTACCTGCGGGAACCTTGAGTCGCACCGTAGTTCCGTCAGGAGTTGGCACGTCAACCGAAGTACCCAAAGCTGCCTCGTAAATGCTCACTGGCAGCTTCATGCGCACGTCAGCGCCATCTCGCGAGAAGACCGGATGAGCTGCAACGTTAATGGTAACCACAAGGTTGCCTCGTGGGCCGCCGTTAACGCCGTACTCACCGTGCTTCTTGTAGCGCAGCTTCATGCCATCGTAAGCGCCGGCTGGCACTTTGATGGTCAGCGATTGCTCCTCACCAGTTGAAGGCACGCGATATGTTGCCTTGCGAGAAGTGCCCTTAAATGCCTCGTCAAACGATACGTTTACGGACATAGTCAGATCGCTGCCTGCAACTGGACGGTTTGCTCGCCCACCAAAGATGTCGGCAAAGTCAAAGCCGTTGGCTCCTGCGCCTGCACCACCACCAAAGCCGTTAAAGAAATCGGCAAAATTGGCGCCGTTTACGTTGGTGGTATAGGTGAAGCCGCCCTGGCGACCACCAAATCCACCTCCAGGAATGCCGCCAAATGCGAGCATCTGGTCATATTCCTGGCGTTTCTTATCGTCAGAGAGCGTGTTGTACGCTTCCGAGATTTCCTTGAACTTGGCTTCATCGCCACCCCTATCAGGGTGGTATTTAGCTGCAAGTTTTCTAAACGCTTTTTGAATATCAGACTTCGAGGCGTCGCGCTTCACGCCAAGAACATCATAAAAAGTCTTACTACCTGCCATTCAGCACGGCCTCCTCTCTAAACTACTCTGCCTTACTCAGCTACACCGTTCGAAGTTGCGCCATTTGCGGCAGCGCCGTCTGCGGAGTCTGCCTCAGCGCCGTCAGCAGCCTCTGACTCAGCTGGGCGCTTTGGGCCGCCGTGAGTAACAACAACCATTGCAGTACGAATGTCCTTGCCTCCCATGCGATAACCCTTTTGGTACACCTGAGCAACGGTTTCATCATACGCCTGGGTATCCTCAATCTGGCTCACTGCCTGGTGAGATAGAGGATCAAAAGCCTCGCCCACAGGGTTGACTACCTCAACACCCTCTTTGTTCAAGACGCCCACAAGCTTATTGCACACCGCGGAGACGCCCTCAACAAACTGCTGAGCTGCAGGGTCGGTCAGGTTGTCCGCGTGCTCAATTGCGCGCTCCAGGTCATCAATAACGGGGAGAAGGTCAACTACCAGCTTCTCTGTTGCGCGCTGGCGCTCATCAAGGCGCTCCTGAGCGGTACGACGACGGTAGTTATCCCAATCAGCCTGCAGGCGCAAGAAGCGGTCATTTGCCTCAGCTGCCTGCTGCTTAGCTGCCTCAATCTGATCAGAGACCGAGTCCAGCTCGTTCTGCAAACGGTCACGTTCCTGAGCTGCGCGCTGAGCGTCGGCAGCAATCTCTGCCTCAGCCGTCTCTTCTCCACGACGAATTGCCTCAGCAATCATCTCTTCTTCGGTCATCGGACGGCCTGCGCCAGCTGCACCATCTGCTCCGTTGGCAGCGGTCGCGTTGCCATCAAGCGTCTGACTTGCGGAACCATCCCCCACAACGCCAACGGCACCTACGGTTTCATCACCGTTATTCTCGTTATCAAAGGTAGTGTCAACCTTGTTCTGATTTTCTGTTGTCACTGCCATCACCTCCCTATGTGTAGAAGGCGGCCAAACGTTTCCGCCAGCCGCCTCCGAGTCATATCACATTGTCTACCAGCTGCTGCACCAAGTTACCCAAGCGCATATGCCGAGAAACTCAGATTAGTTCTGGTTCTTATCGTCGTCGACAACCTCGTAGTCTGCATCAACAACATCTGGCTCAGAAGGGTTGCTTGCTGCGCCATTGTTGCCAGCGGTCTGAGCCTGAGCGTCTGCGTAGACAATCTCTGCGAGCTTCTGGCCAACCTCAGTGAGCTTCTCGCCAGCCTTCTTGATTGCCTCAATATCGGTGCCATCAAGTGCGGTCTTAGCCTCAGCAACAGCCTCTTCAACAGCCTTCTTCTGATCCTCAGGAACCTTATCGCCAAGGTCTTTGACGGTCTGCTCGGTGCTGTATGCCAGGGAGTCTACCTGGTTACGAACCTCGATCTCGTCCTTGCGCTTCTTGTCTTCCTCAGCGTGGGACTCTGCGTCCTTGACCATGCGGTCAACTTCATCGTCGGACAGAGCGGTGGAGCCAGAAATGGTGATCTCCTGGGACTTGTCGGTTGCCTTGTCCTTAGCGGTAACCTTCAAGATGCCGTTTGCGTCGATGTCAAAGGTAACCTCAATCTGAGGGATACCGCGCTGAGCAGCAGGAATGCCAGTAAGGTTGAACTTACCAAGGCTCTTGTTGTCAGAAGCCATCTCGCGCTCGCCCTGGAGGACGTGAATCTCAACGGAAGTCTGGTTGTCAGCTGCGGTGGAGTAAACCTTTGTGCTGGAAGTTGGAATGGTGGTGTTGCGGTCGATGACCTTGTCAACAACGCCACCAAGAGTCTCAACGCCCAGGGACAGTGGGGTTACGTCCAGCAGCAGGATACCGGAGACGTCTCCGGTAAGAACGCCGCCCTGAACAGCTGCGCCGTCTGCGACGACCTCGTCTGGGTTGACGGACATGTTAGGCTGCTTGCCGGTCATGCTCTTGACCAGGTCCTGAACAGCTGGCATACGAGTGGAGCCGCCGACCAGAATGACCTCGCTAACATCGGAGAGCTGAAGGCTTGCGTCCTGGAGTGCCTTGGTTACAGGAGCCTTGCAGCGGTCGAGAAGATCGCGGGTGATGCGCTCAAACTCTGCACGAGTCAGAGTGTAGTCAAGGTGCTTAGGACCAGATGCGTCTGCAGTGATGAATGGCAGGTTAATCTGTGCCTGCTGAGCGCTGGAGAGCTCCTTCTTGGCATTCTCTGCAGCCTCCTTGAGGCGCTGAAGTGCCATTGGATCCTTACGGAGGTCAATGCTGTTATCGGAGTTGAACTTGTCTGCAAGCCAGTCGATAACACGCTGATCCCAGTCGTCGCCGCCCAGGTGGTTGTCGCCGTTGGTTGCAAGAACCTCAACAACGCCGTCTGCAAGGTCAAGCAGGGAGACGTCGAAGGTACCGCCACCGAGGTCGAAGACAAGAACCTTGTGGTCCTGGTCCTTCTTGTCCAGACCGTAAGCAAGAGCTGCTGCGGTTGGCTCGTTGACAATGCGCTGAACGTTGAGGCCAGCAATCTTGCCTGCGTCCTTAGTTGCCTGACGCTGTGCGTCGTTAAAGTATGCTGGGACAGTGATGACAGCGTCGGTTACAGGCTCACCAAGGTACTTCTCGGCGTCTGCCTTCATCTTTGCAAGGGTCATAGCGCTAATCTGCTCTGGAGTGTAGTCAACGCCGTCAATCTCGACGACTGCACGACCGTCGGTGCCAGCCTTGACCTTGTAAGGGACGGTCTTAATCTCAGACTGAACCTCGTCAAACTTGCGGCCCATGAAACGCTTGATGGAGAAGACGGTGTTTACAGGATTGGTGACAGCCTGGTTCTTTGCTGCCTTACCAACAATGCGGTCACCGTCAGCACGGAAGCCGACGACGGAAGGAGTTGTGCGGTCTCCCTCTGCGTTAACGATAATAGTTGGCTCTCCACCCTCAAGGACAGCCATAGCTGAGTTTGTAGTACCCAGGTCAATTCCAAGAATCTTACCCATTGTGAATCATCCTTTCCTATGTACGTGTTCCGTTTGGCGAGAAACCCCACAGGTAGATGACCTGAAAAGGGGCACAAGCTAACCGTAAACACATACCGTGTTTCTGCTTTACGGTTTTGCTTATACCCCTATGTCTGACTTATATACATAATCTAAGTCAGTTTGTAGTAGATTTTTATTCTGGTCGCGGAACTTTTATTTCGAAGGTTTTATATTCTGGCGGACCATAGATTATTGTACCTTTTCTTTTTAATGCACTATCTCGCGTTTCTTCGGCCTGTATTGGCATCATCCACATATGTTCCCCATTAATCGAATCTATTAATACAACTGTTCCTTTTCTCAAGATTTCCATGTATTCTTCGTTTAATTCAACCCAATATTTAATTCTTTCACCTGGAGCTAACACTATATGATCTAAACTTGTAATTTGCTCTAGAGTGTCCGTCGCACTGTTGTATGTAGTACTTGGAATAATGTATCTATCGCCTGGCGCAGATTCTCCATATTTTTTTCTTAATTGGAGTTCCTTAAAACTAATGTTCATATTTCCTGTATTAATTAATTCAATAGTTAAAAATACTCTTGTTTTGTCGTTTGAATAATATTTAGCCTCTGTGCCTATTGCCATAGTTACGTATCTTTGATATGGCACTTGCGCTATTTTTTCTTGTGTTTGATTGCTCACGATAAAAGAATAAATTGAAAAACAAAGTCCTGTTATAGAAATTAGCCCGGTCAGAATGCCACCAATAATATTCAAAATTTCTAAAGAGTTATGTTTAAAATCTTGCATAAATAAGCCTCGCTAATCTTTAATTAGAAATATTCTTACCTCCAATATCAAAATATATAACTATTTTTACAAATTAATTTATCTTAAGCAAAGAGAATTCAAATATTCTGTTATATCTGCAAAATTATTTGAATCAATCTGTCTGATAAATTCGGAGCCAATCACAGCTCCATCGGCGCCATTCGAAAGCACTTCTTTGATACCCTTATTGTCTTTAATTCCAAATCCTACAAAGGCAGGCAGATCAGAAAACTTTCTTAGCCTTTTGATTGTCTCGACATATGCATGCTGACTTGATAAATCTCCTCCTGTTTTTCCTGCAGCAGAGACCACGTATGCAAAATGCGTACACTCATTGATGGCTTGTTCCATCTCTAAATCAGACGTGGATTCAGAGAATATTCTTACAATTCCTGAGTAATCATTACGAGATTGAACGCCATCAACACAAAGGATCGCGTCATAAATCCAATATGGCAGTTCTTTAATCTTGAAGTTTTCCAATCCCTCTGCATACGTCATGAGTACAATGCGCGAGGAAAAGATATTCCTAACTTTAATGAGCTCTTCTCGAACAACGTCAGCATTTAGCGTAGGCAATGTTAGTTCATGCGTCTTTTTGATTGTCTCTCCATCCATAAAAGGATTGCTTACCGGTAGTCCAATCTCAACACATCCGATACCGTGTCCTTCAATCTCTTGAAGGACACGGTAGAACATTTCCCAATTTGGATATCCCAGCGGCAAATACAGCGCTAGTTTCCTTGCTAGTTCATTATGCTCATTACCGCTGGAATACTTTTGCATTAGAGATCCTTAGAATGGAAGAGCGTGAAGAATGTAGCCAAGAAGTGGGCCATATACACAATAGTCGGTCTCAGAGAGAATACGCATGATTGGCTCATAAGATCCAACAAATGGCAGAAGCAGAGCCTGACCAAAAATAAGGATAAAACCATTGGCAAGTGAGCCAATTACTGCACCCCTGGCACCACCATGAGCATTACCAAAAATTGCTGTTGCCGCACCAGTAAAGAATGTTGGAATAAGCGCTGGGAAAACAATAATTGGATATCCAACTGCAGCAAGAATTACCATGCCTACAAGTCCAGACAATAGACTACAAAGGAATCCAACAATCACGCAGGTTGGATAACCTGGGAACAGCAGAGGAACATCAAGACCGGGCTTTGCTCCAGGAATAATCTTATCTGCAATGCCGTGAAATGCTGGAATAATCTCTGCAAGCATCATTCGAACGCCAGTAATAATGACGGTAATCCACATGCCAAAGCTAATGCCCTGAAGAATTGAATATACCAAGACGTCCTGTCCTCCAGAAATGTTTTCCATAACCCATGCAGGATCTGCAACAATGCTTACGCAAAGGAAGAGCAAAGTCATTACCAGCGTTAGAGCAATAGTCATCTCGCGAAGGAAAGCAAACTGCTTTGGAATTTTGATCTCTTCGAGGTCATGCTCTTTGTTACCAAAAGCTTTTGCAAGATATGTTGAAATCAGCAGACCGGTAGAGCTTGAATGAGCAAGAGTAATCTCTTCTCCACCCTTAACACCCTTAATGCAATGATTAACATAGGCGCAAGAGAAGGTCATATAGCATCCGAGAAGTACTGAGCCGACAGCAACAATTCCCCAGAAATCAAGCGGTGTGTTGTACTTAAGTAGCGCGGCAATCAGGCCTGCAAAGAAGAATGCTACATGTGCCGAAAGATGAACAAACTTGAATTTTGTAAATCTTGCCAAAAGTAAGTTAATCAAAAATCCGAATGCAAAAATAAGAGAGAGCTCCGTGCCAAGATCAGTCATATATTCAGCGCTAGCAGTGCCAATATCAGTGGTAGGAACAGAGCCATTTCCAAAAGCTTTTCCAATCATTGTTGCCAAGGGCAAAAGCGCCATTCCAAGCGTTTGTCCTCCAACATTGACCATTGTAAAGCCAATCATTGCTTTAATCGCAGATGGAAGAAGTTGACTCCACTGTCTCTTCATTGCAATCATTCCGATTACAACGACTAGTCCAATGATAAATACTGATTGGCTTAGATAATGATTGACGATGTAAAGAAAAATCTCCATGACACTATCCTTCCATCTGGTTAATGTGCTGCATTAGCTGATCTTTTAGATATGCCTTATCCATCATGTTGTCGATGCGAATTATTGGAACAGAAGTTTCCCTCAGAGCATCAGCAAAATCTGATGTAGTAATAACTAAATCATATGCAGATGGGTCTACGGAGCCGATATCTGACGCGTCAACAGTTCCGTCAATTCCTTCGGCATCTAAAATCTGCTGGGTAAATAGCCTCATCATCATGCTACTGCCTACCCCAGCACCACACACTGTTACAACTTTAATCATAATTACCTACCTCCTACTTGTAATTGCGATTACTTCAGCAGCTTTGTCTGCTTTTAATATCTTCTGAACGTTTTCCTCATCGCTTAGAAGCTCTGCCAAATCTGCAAGTGCATTTAAATGCGTTTGATGATCTATTGCACAAAGAGCAACTACCAGTTGTACTGGGTCATTCTTTGGGTGTCCAAAATTTACTGGCTGCTCAAGAGTGATGAGCGAAAAGCCAATACCTAGAGCACCTTCTTCTGGTCTTGCATGAGGCATTGCGATGCCTGGGGCAATAACAATATAGGTTCCGTTGATTCGGACATTTTCTATCATTGCCTCAATGTACTCTTCCTTTGCAACACCTTTCTTTACTAATAATCTTCCAGCCTCCCTAACTGCATCGTCGCTATCTTTGGCACAGTAATGTGTTTCAACTAAATCTTCTGTAAGGACTTCTTCTAGCATTGGGCAATACCTTTCTTCTTTATCCTGCTTAGGCAAAAAACCTAAATACTCTTCGAGTTTTTTCTGTAAGGTTTTTTTGTCAGATTTACTAAGAGTTACTGTTTGTGAAACGATGGATATAATTTCATCCGGAGAAATAGTTTTTTCGCTCACTCTGAGAATATTTTCAATTTTTCTTTGATCTCTTAAGTCAAGCTGAGGGGAAACTTCAACAACCTTGACGTTCTTATACGTAAAAGGAAACGTGCTGACGACAAAATCAATGCTGTGATTTTCCAGCCATTTCTGTGCTTCATTTAATCCAAAAGTTCCCAGTACTGAAACTTCATATTTGGACTCTAGTCTTGAAGAAACTATTTCAGATGTAGCCACACCAGCATGACAGACCACAATCACCTTAGGTCTTAACTCGACGGGCCTTTTTGTTCTCTCCTGGGAAGCCATGAAGAACATAGTAAGAAATGCAATTTCGTCATCAGAAAAGGAGACTGAAAGTCCCTTTTCCAAAATATAAATCGATTCAGCTGTCGCTTTATATAAGCCTTCAAACTCATTTACTACATAATCTAAAAGTGGATTGTATACTGCTTCTCCACTTACAGCACGCCAGTATGCAGGTCTTAAGTGATTAAGTATGCTTTCAAAAAGCTTTTCGTCATTGGCAAAATTCGATGGTGTAACCAGCTGATCCATTTTGTTGATGAATTCAGAAACTAAAATTCTCAACCTGATCCAGTTTTCGGAGATGTAATCACTCATCCCGACAACAGTTGATTCTCTAAATTTTGCTGAAAGGAAATACAGCTCATCCTCTGTAATGTCTTCACCATAGAGTTCTTTTAAATTATCTACACATTTATTTACTGCACCGTATTCAGGACTGCCCAGCAAATCCGGTTTATCAATGTTGCAGGGAAGACCAAGAAGCTTATTCCCCTTAAATCTTGCAATGGATACAAGCATGTAAGCAATTAACTTTTGCTGAGCATTTTCCGAATACTCAACTTGAAGACAATTTGATATTTCATCTATTGAAGTTTTTATTTGATTGATTCGTTCACTGTCCTGCACACTTATAAATGCATTTAGATATGGCCAATCTTTTGTTAAGTTATCAGCAAAAAGGCCTCTTATCTTGAGTTCGTTGCCTGTGACTGATACACCTTTAAAAGGAGTAGCCTCTATGCAGAAATAACTTCCAGTGAAACTCTTTTTAACTTCATCCAAATCTCTCTGGATTGTATTTTTAGAAACCCCAATAGCATGCTGAAGTTCTGAAATTGATATTTCTCTTGCTCGTAAGATGACAAGATTGAGAATAACTCGTCTTCTCATTTCTGGATCAAGATAAAAAATATCGTCTTTTTTCACCAGCTCTGAAAACTCAATTTCAACTGGAGCTTCATAGGTCAAAATACCTCTTGCATTTTGAATTGAAGTAAGGCCTTGAGAAATCAAAAGTTGGTTTAAGGTTGATAGATCTTTATAAACAGTTCGAGAGGTTACATTGTGCTGCGTCGCAAACTTCTCAACAGAAATCTGGTCAGCTTCTCGGCACAATATATTAAATAAATTTTCCACTCGACTTTTCATTTTATTTCCACCTCATAATTAGGTTATATGCTGTTTCAAGACCGAACAAATATCATTTGATTCATTCACTTTGAAGTAAATGGGAAGCTCCTTATATATCAAAGTATTAATTATTTTTCTGCTCAGTTTAATCTTTCAATCATAAAAACAAGACCTCGATGATTGCTCATCGAGGTCTTGTTCCTCTGGACCAATATTTATTAGCAAGCCTATCCCAGTAGAGTATCCCTACCATAAGCCTCGCGCCATGCAACAGAAAACTCATCAACAGCAATCTTTGTTCCAGGATGATCCATCATGGTATAGATAATATCGGGTGGAAGGGTGACCGCATCGATGCCAGCAGAGATGAGCGCATGAACCTGCTCAGTATTCTTAAATGATGCAGCAAGAATCTTGGAATTCAGTCCGTGGGTTTCAAGCATCTGCATAAGATCAAAAACCTGACCGATGCCGTCACCGTAATTACACATGCGGTTAACATAAGGAGCCAGGTAATCTGCGCCATTCATGGCCGCCAAAAATGCCTCGTCCGCAGAATAAATTGCCGTTGCCAGAACACCGAGGCCCTCGGACTTGAGCTGTTTAATTGCCTTATATCCGTTGCGGGTAACAGGAATCTTCACATAGGTATTCTCGGAACGAAGGCTACATATATAACGAGCCTCTTCCAACATCGTCTGATAGTCAGTTGAAACAACCTGCACAAAGAACTTTTGCTCAGGCAACAGATACTCTACGAACTCTTTGATTATCTGTTCGGGTTGCTTACCACTTCTAGTGATGATTGCGGGATTAGTGGTAACTCCATCAATAGTCAAAAGCTCATCAAGCTGCTTAACTGCCTCAAGATCAGCTGTATCCAGAACAAATTCCATGCGTGGCTCCCCTTCATCACTAGGGCATCTGTGTGCTAAGAACTATTTTAGCCGTTGTACTTCTCGCCATAAGCTGGTATTTCGTCTTATCTCCAAACGGCAGCACCGATGAAGTATGTAGAAGTTAGTCAAAATCTATTGAATTAACCAGTGGAATTCTGATTGTAAATACAGAACCCTGAGGGTTGTTTTCAGAGACTGTTATGGAAGCTCCATGTCGCTTTAAGATAGTTTTAACCAGCGAGAGACCAATACCCGCACCGCCAAACTCTCTGGATCGTGACTTATTCACCCTGTAGAACGGCTCAAATACAAGCTCTCTTTGTTCAGGTGCTATGCCTACTCCTGTATCGGCAATTGTAACAAGACACTCCTGGCCCTCAATCTCCAGGGCAATGTTGACTGACCCCTCTTTATGGTTATAGCGAATGGCATTTTCAACCAGGTTGTAAAGAGCTCGGTATAGCAGATTGGTATTTCCTTTAACGATAAAGGTCTGTGCCTCAGATTGTGTATCAGAATGTGCATCAATCTGCGTGTTAACCTGCACGTTTACCATATTATTTTGGGCAACCGATTCAAGATCATCCACGACCGTTTTAACTACTGATTCAAGAGAAACGTCCTCAACCTCTCCTAGCTCAGATGTCTCCGCAAATTCCAAAAGGTCAGTGATGATGGAAGATAGGCGGTCAATGTATGTCTCCATCGTAGTTACAAGCTCGTCATATTCATGTTGTTCGCGTTTCTTTTTCTTAAAAACATCCAGCTTGGTCCGCAGTACGGTAATTGGCGTTCTGAGCTCGTGAGCTGCGCTTGCCGAGAAGCGCCTCTGCATTGCAAATGCTTCATCTAATTGCTCAGTCATCTGATTAAATGACTTAACCAGCTCTTGAATCTCTTCTCCACCGCCCTCAATTTCAATGGAATCAGACAAGGTATTTGGGCTAATTTCTTTCATGTGAGCAGAGAGTTGTTGAACTGGATTGGTATAGTGGCCTATTAAAAAATAAGCTACACAGCTTCCCGCAGCGATCACAACAAGCAAGATACCCAGCGCGTCAAACAAAATAGAGCGTTCGATAGCATCTACATCCAAAACGATAGAAAGAGCTCCCTGATTGATGGCGTTGGCTGCAGCTAGTTCCAGCAGCTCAGAAGTCGAGCGATACACAAGCCAGGTCAAAACAACGCAACAGCACACCAATAAGCCCACCATAAGAAGGGTGAGTTGGGCACGTATCGAGCGCATTGGCTTTGGGATTATTTCACGTATCTTAGTCATCGCTGTCCCTCTTAAAGCAATAACCTTCTCCTACTTTGTTAGAAATTGGGTCATATCCAAGAGCTTCTCGTAACTTTTTTCGTACCGAAAAAATGTGAACACGCACAGAATTACTGAATAAGTCCACGTTGCTATCCCACGCATGAGTCATGAGCTCTTCACTGCTCACAACCGCTCCAGCATGTCGCATCAGATACTCTAGAATTGCAAGTTCTTTCTTGGTGAAATTAATCTGCGCGTCTCCAACAAAAACTTGTCGAGCCGTAGTGTCAAACCGAAGTTCTCCCAGCGTCAAAGACGCTTCTCCATGCGTATATTCGCGGCGCAAGAGCGTCCTAATACGGGCCTCGAGCTCACCAAACGCAAAGGGTTTTATAAGGTAGTCATCAGCACCCGCGTCTAATCCAACAATGCGATCAGACACCGATGAACGCGCAGAAAGAATCAGCACCTTAGTCTCTGAGTGCTCCGCTCGTAGTGTACGCAGCAAATCAAGTCCATCGATACCAGGAAGGTTAAGGTCAAGTAGAATCAGGTCATATTGCTCAAGCTGAGCCATTTCAAGAGCCTGAGTGCCGTTGTCGACAAGATCAACGTAATAACCGTCCAGCTCAAGCCCCTCTCCAATAGAGACAAGAAGCTCTTTTTCATCTTCCACTACAAGGATTTTCAATTCTTCCCTTTCAAATGCAGCTTGATGCTATTTGCAAGTATTAGAGTGCGCCTGGACCAAGCTCAAATGACTTAGTCCAGGCGTACTTCATACAACACTTCAAATGCTAACCGATTGAACCCTACGGCGAGAAGTTCTTCTCGCCGTGTGCCGTGAGTGGTATGTAAGTTTCTATAACCTACTTTGACTGAGCAAGAGCCTGGTCAACGCGCTTTTGAAGTTCGCTGCCTTGAAGCTTGCTGGAGCCACCGGTAATTGGATCGCCCACAAGTCTACCGTTCTGGTCAATAACCATAGTGGTTGGGAACGCTGTGAGGCCTTCGATAACGTGACCGCCATCGCTGTGAGGATCAAGAGCGACGTTTCCGTAGGTAACGCCCTGCTTCTGGAGAATATTCACGGCCTCCTTCTTAGCGTCGTCCGTGTATGCGGCTTCGGCGTTAACACCCAAGACATTGACACCTTTGTCCTTATAGGTATCAGCAAGTTCTTGAAGCATTGGCATCTCCTGAATGCAGCCAGTACAGCCATTGAACCAGAAGGTCAGAACAGTGACCTTATTCTGTCCAAATACGGTGTTGTCATAGGTAGCGCCAGTAGTGATATCTGTTGCCTTGAAATCTGGGAAGGTATCGCCGTCTTTGAGGTGCAGTTTTGATGCTGCCTCAGGTGGAACTGCAGCAGAATTCTGCTGCTCGGCAGTTGGAGCGGTTGTTGTGCCTGTGTTGCCAGTACCACCAATGCTGCATCCAACAAGCGCAACTGCCATAAGTAGGCCAGCGACATACGTCAGGGATTTTGTTACAAATTTTTTCATTTCATAGTCCTTTCTGTCTTTTCTACGTACGAAACGTAGCTATACACGTTTTATGACACTTACTTTATTGAGCTTGTCGCCTGTAGATCAGCCAATTGCTTTGCTGTGGCAACCTTTTCCGACTGCTCAATTTTCTTGTTGATTAACAGGAGCTTTGCATCAATCGCATGAACAGGACATACCTTTATACACTCTCCGCAACGAATGCACTCAAGAGCTGCGTTATTCTTCGTAATATCTACGTCCATCTTGCATGTACGCGCACACTTTCCGCAGCTTACACAGGTCTTCTCGTCAACTCGATACTGCAAAATTGAGATGCGATTGAACAGCGAATAAAAAGCCCCGAGCGGGCAAATCCATTTGCAAAAAGGACGATAAAACATGATGCTCAACAGTACGACAGTTGCCAGAATGCTGAACTTCATCGTAAAAAGTGTGCCCAGAGCTGCCCTAATGCTGATATCTGCTAAAGAAAGCGGAATTGCTCCCTCGAGAATTCCCTGTGGACAAACATACTTACAGAAATAAGGCTCTCCCATTCCTACGGCATTTTGAATCAAAGCTGGTAGAGCCCAGACAAGCACAATTAATATGACGTACTTCAAATAGCGCAAGGCTTTGAGCTTTTTAGTGCTAAATTTTTTTGGGAATGGAATCTTGTGGAGAAGATCTTGTACCCAGCCAAATGGGCAAAGAAATCCGCAGACAAACCTGCCTAGCAAAGTTCCAATGAGAATCAAAAAACCCGTAATGTAATACGAGAAGCTGAATTTAGAAGATCCAACTACTGCCTGAAATGCTCCAATAGGGCAAGCTCCCGTAGCTGCTGGGCAAGAATAGCAGTTAAGTCCAGGGACACAGACTGACTTTGCAGGACCAGTATAGATAGTTCCCTTAGCAAAATTTGTTAGGTGAGGGTTGGTTAGAAAGGTTGCGCATGCCTGCACGAAACCTCTTTTAGTGATAAATTCTCGCACTTTCTTTCCAAGAAATTTTATCCCTGAGAAGACTTTCACTGCAGGTCACCTAACCAATACCTACACACTCAAGGCAGATTCGTACCGCTTTTCCCAATACAGCACTAACCTCTCCGCGAGAAGCGCCATAGACTACAAATGCACATCCTAATAGCAAAAATAGAATAGGCAGGACACGTAGGCGGCAGCTCCAACCACAAGCTTGCTTTGATTTCATAGATACTCCCTTCTCCTGGCTCTAGTACAACAGAAGGGGTGTTAAATCGCTGTTAAGCTGATTTAAATTTTCCGGAAAGGGTTACAAACAGCTGCTCAAATATCTTTTGAATTTCTACGAATATCATGGCAATGCCAATGGCAATGCCAATGGCAATGGCAATGGCAATGGCAATGAACCTTAAATACATCTTGAATGTGGCTCAAGTTCGATCCAAAAGATGCCATGAAACTTTTTATATACATATCCGAACTTATAAAATATGCAATCACATAAAACCGCAGGTATACGGCATGCAAGAAAATCGGATCTTCTCGCCATCGCCTCGCGAGGCAAATTTCGGATTTGGGAAACACACCAAAGTCGGATAATCTGTCAAAAAGACGTATACATGACGCTGAAAATAGCTAAAGCATGCAGATTATCGTCATTAGGTGTGTAATATGCCCCCATCTGAGCAGAATATCCGACTTAAGTGTGTTCCGTAGATACAGAATTTATCGATAGTTAAATTTCTTATATAAGTCTATTCATGTTTAAGCATATTAGGTTAAGTTTATGCATAGAGATGCATACCGGGTAGTGCGGCCGCCTAGCTGCCCGGCTCTCTTGATTAGGAACATGTCGATTCTTCGGCAGAACCTACCAAAGCTGCGCTATTTTG
>JDFH01000020.1 GCA_000564995.1 Atopobium sp. ICM42b | reverse complement strand
AAGAACATGTCAATTTTTCAGCAGAACCTACCAAAGCTGCGCTATTTTGTGCGCCAGGCCTAAAAGCTGACGCTAACACGCTGCAGAATCATAATCACTCACATATGAACTGCCTCCCATTTCTTATGTCCAAGAAATGAGAGGCAGTTCAAAATGACGTAGGGGCCAAAAGAAATGCGATGTTTACGCGGTGCTTGCACGTGTACTTACGTGGTGCTCACGCAGCGCGTGCGAGTACTTACTTGCGGTTGCAAACCTCTGCAGCAACCTTTGCACCAAGAGCAACGTTGTTGAAGACCAGCTGGATGTTGGACTCAAGGGAGTTGTTGCCAGTAATCTCAGCAACCTTTGCCAGCAGGAATGGTGTGGACTCCTTGCCGTGGATGCCGTTTGCCTCTGCCTCTGCAAGGGCCTTCTCGATAGCTGCGTCGATGGTGTCCTTATCCATTGCGTACTGCTCAGGAATTGGGTTGGTAACCAGAAGACCGCTGTTCATACCAATCTGCTGCTGGGTAGTGAAGATCTCTGCCAGCTCAGCAGGGGAGTCAACGCGGTAGTCAACGCTAAAGCCACTCTTACGAGTGTAGAACGCAGGAAGCTCCTCGGTCTGGTAACCAAGTACAGGAACGCCCTTAGTCTCCAGGTACTCAAGGGTAAGGCCAAGGTCAAGAATGGACTTTGCACCAGCGCAAATGACCATAACAGGAGTCTGTGCAAGCTCCTCAAGGTCAGCGGAGATGTCCATGGTGGTCTCAGCGCCACGGTGAACGCCACCGATGCCACCGGTTGCAAAGACGTCAATGCCTGCCATGTGAGCAATCATCATGGTAGTAGTGACGGTAGTTGCGCCGTCCTTCTTCTCAGCAATGATAACAGGGAGGTCGCGGCGGCTAACCTTAGCAACCTCGCGGCCCTTCTTGCCCAGGTAATCAATCTCGTCAGCGGAAAGGCCGGCACGCATCTGGCCGTTAATAATTGCAATAGTTGCAGGAATTGCACCGTTGTCGCGGATGATCTGCTCAACCTTCAGAGCGGTCTCGACGTTCTGTGGGTAAGGCATACCGTGAGAAATGATGGTGGACTCCAGAGCTACAACAGGCTTGTTCTGCTCAAGAGCCTCTTTGACCTCGTCAGATACAACGAGAAAATCCTTCAGGTTAGACATATATACTCCAATCGTAAACGACTAATGGAACCGAAAGTAGTGTCGTGCAGACGTACTGTGCCGTGCAGACGTGCAGTGCCGTGCAGACGCGCTAAATACCTGCGCGCTTGATGACCTCTTCAACGTTGAGTTCACCGTTGATGGTGTCCTCACCCTCAATGGCCATGCTGGAAGCAGCCATGCCTATCAGGCCGGTCTGCTCAAGCGTCATGCCCTGAGTATACGCCCAGGTAATTCCTGCCATCATGGCATCGCCCGCACCGGTCATGTTGACCAGCTTTGCAGGAAGCAGTGGCAAGCGGACGGTCTTCTCGTGATCAGCACAGAGAAGGCCCTTCTCGCTAAGGGAGATAAACACGCGCTTGAGGCCTGTTGCAAGTAGCTCGTGAGCCGCGGCTTCAAGGGAGGTATCGTCAGTGATCTTGATGCCCGAGAGCATCTCGGCCTCAAGGCGATTTGGCTTGAGCGTGTGAATTTTGCCCAGGACCTTCTTGAGCTTCTGCGCCTTGATGGAAGAAACGGGATCGCAGAAGATAGGGCAAGTCACATTTTTGGCAATAAACTCAATTGTTTGCTGAGGTAAATTGGTGTCAATTACACAGGCCGCAGCGTGCTGGATAACGTCCAGGCGCTCCTCAATACGCTCAGGGGTGACATACTCGTAAATCTGCATGTCATTGATGGCTTCCTGCATCTCACCGTGCTCATCCATGATGAAGAGGTAGGTGGAAGTGGAAGCGCCCGGCACGGTAATTGAAGCGTCGATGTCAATGCCGCAGTCCAGGCAACCCTCTTTGAGCTCGCGCGCACGATAGTCCTCGCCAAAAGCGGTGAGCAGACGAACGTCACTCTCGAGAAGAGCCAGGTTGTGGGCAACATTTCTGCCAACGCCACCAAAGGACATGGTGACCTTGCCAGGGTTTGAATCTCCAGCCACAAGGGAAGCGTCTGGGCGGCCAGCAATATCCATGTTGGCGGCACCGATCACAATAAAGTAGGGGCGTTCGCTCAGAATGTAGCGGCGGCCCAGAATTGCGCCCTTTGCAGTAAGGTTGGAGATGTGAACCGAAACAGAAGAACGCGAGATACCTGCGCGCTCTGCAATTTCCTTCTGAGTAATGGAAGGCTGCTCTTTAATCCAGTTGAAAATCATCTGTTCTCGATTGGTGAGCATCAGGCCTCCTAGCAGCAAAAATAGAATCCGACTAAACAGGTGCTTATATAAAACTTCTAAACAGGTGCTTATCTTATTTAAGCTAGTGCTTAAACCTTGCTTTGGACAACGATAAGACAGCAGCTAGAGTCTGTAAAGAATGAATTCATTAAATTTTTCCCTGGTGAACTCAAAGATTTCCTCGCCATGTTGGTTTTACCTGCTTGATTTTTCTAAGCATTTGCTGCGTACCGTTTACAGAATTTTAGTATCTGCAAACGGTTGTATCGTGAAAATCTCTCTAAATTGGGCGTCAGCGTTATGCAACTGTAATAATATATTTAATGAATAGTAATGACTCGTCCACATAAGTTAGCTTGCGTATGTATCGTGCGCAAATGCTTGTTTCGGGCGTTTTAGGAGGTAGTATGCCTAAACGTGTTTTTGTAGTTGTTCTTGATAGTTTTGGCATCGGCGAAGAGCCTGATGCGGCGGCATACGGAGATGAGGGTAGTAATACCCTTTGTGCATGCGCAACAAGTGGTGTTCTCAATATTCCAAATATGACAAAGTTGGGCCTTCTTAATATTGATGGAGCACTTGATACCGTTTATGACGTTGATCTGAAACCAATTGAGTCTCCTGAGGGCGCATATGCTCGCATGCAGGAGAAATCCGCTGGTAAAGACACTACGGTTGGTCACTGGGAGATGGCAGGCGTCATTTCTCCAAAGAAGTTCCCAACCTATCCTGATGGTTTTCCACAGGAGGTTATTGAGGAGTTTGAGCAGAAGACGGGCCGTAAGGTTCTCTGCAACAAACCTTACTCCGGAACTGATGTTATTAGAGACTTTGGTAAAGAGCACGTAGAGACCGGTGCTCTGATTGTCTACACTTCAGCAGATTCTGTTTTCCAGATTGCTGCACACGAGGACGTGGTAAGTCCCGAGAAACTCTATGAGTATTGCCGCATTGCGCGCGAGATTCTGCAGGGTGAGCACGGTGTTGCTCGCGTTATTGCTCGTCCTTTTGAGGGGGAGTGGCCATACCAGCGCACTTCTCGCCGTCATGACTTCTCGCTTGAGCCAACGGGCCCAACTATGCTTGACCGCCTTAAAGAGAACGGCTTTGACGTTCTTTCTATTGGCAAGATTTATGACATCTTTGCTCACCGTGGCATGACTGAGTTTGAGTTTACTACCTGCAATGCAGACGGAATTCAGAAGACTATTGAGGCTACCAGCAAAGACTTCAACGGTCTGTGCTTCACCAACCTCGTTGATACTGACATGATTTACGGTCACCGTAACGATCCTGTGGGATACTCCAACGCTCTTTCTTATTTTGATGAGCGCATTCCTCAAATTATTGAGGGTCTTCGTGAGGACGACCTGTTCATTATTACCGCAGATCATGGCTGTGACCCGGTAACACCATCTACTGATCACTCTCGTGAGTACGTGCCACTGCTTATCACGGGTCCAAAGGTCAAGCCAAACACTAACCTTGGTACAACCACCACATTTGCCGATATGGCCGAGACAATCCTTGATTATTTTGGTGTTGAGCAACTTGGTGTTGGAACTTCTCACCTGTCAGAGATTCTTAAGGAGAACTAATGGCTACTACCCCAACTCCCCATAACGCTGCTGTTGAGGGCCAGATTGCTAAGACCGTCCTCATGCCAGGCGATCCTCTGCGCGCTAAGCTTCTTGCAGACACGTACCTGGAGAACGTTGAGCAGTTCAACACCGTTCGCAATATGTTTGGCTACACCGGCACCTACAAGGGACAGCCAGTCTCCGTTATGGGTTCTGGTATGGGTATGCCTTCCATTGGTATTTATTCTTACGAGCTCTTTAATTTCTACGGAGTTGATAACATCCTCCGCATTGGTAGCGCTGGCGGCCTTGCTCCTGAGGTAAAGCTTAGAGACATTGTTATTGGCATGTCTTCCAGCACTGATTCTAATTATCCATCACAGTACGGAATGCCTGGAACCATTGCACCTACCGCAGACTTTGGCCTGTTGAGCAAGGCTATTGCTGGTGCAGAGAAACTGGGTTATCCCGTTCGCGTTGGTAATATCCTGGCAAGCGACGTGTTCTATACCGTAAACAACTCGCTTCCAAAATGGGCAAGCATGGATGTTCTTGCCGTTGAGATGGAGTCGGCAGCCCTGTATCTCAACGCCATGTACGCCCATAAGCATGCGCTTACGCTGCTAACTATCTCTGATTTGCCTCTTACAGGAGAAGCACTTACTGCTGAAGAGCGTCAGACTAGTTTTACGCAGATGATGGAGGTTGCTCTTTCTGTTGTTGCTTAAGGCATTTGTTGCGTAAAGCATCGCAGATAGGCAGTTTGCCATTGCTGTTTGTTTTGGAACCATGCGGATTTTCCGCTTAAGTTAGGGGAGTTTGGTCAACTTCTCATAAAGATCCAGCGTACAAGCTGGACGTTCCCGCCACATGAGGTAAGGAGAGCACGGAATGAACAAGAACGTTTCTCGTCGTAGTTTTGTGACCGGCGCAACCGGCGTTGGCGCATTTGCAGCACTTGCAGGTCTTGCAGGCTGCAACCAGAAGAAGGACGATGGTGGCCAGAAGGCATCAGGTGAGAAGAAAAAGAAGCTCACCATGGTTACCGATACCGGCGGTGTCAATGACCAGTCCTTTAACCAGTCCGCTTGGGAGGGCATGACCGAGCTCAAGGACAAGAACGGCTGGGATGTCAGCTACCTTGAGTCCAAGCAGGATTCCGATTACGCAACCAACCTTGATAAGGCTGTTGACGCTGAGTCCGACCTTGTTTGGGGCGTTGGCTTTGCTATGGCAGACGCAACTCTTAAGGCTGCTAAGGACAATCCAAACACCCAGTTTGCTATCATCGACAACGGCAACGATTCTCAGGTTTCTAACTTCACGGGCGTTATGTTCCGCGCTCAGGAGCCTTCCTTTGTTGTTGGCTACATTGCTGCTCGCACCACAAAGACTGGCAAGGTTGGCTTTGTTGGCGGCATTTCTTCCGCACTTATCGACCAGTTTGAGTATGGTTACCGCGGCGGTGTTGCTTATGCAAACAAGGAGAAGGGCACCAACGTTGAGATTTCTGCACAGTATGCAGAGTCCTTCTCTGACGCAGCAAAGGGCAAGGCTATTGCTAACTCCATGTACTCCGATGGTTGCGACATTGTCTTCCACGCTGCTGGTGGTGTAGGAACTGGCGTTATTGAGGCAGCTAAGGACGCAAACAAGCTTGCTATCGGCGTTGACCGTGACCAGGCATATCTTGCTCCAGAGAACGTTCTGACCTCCGCTCTTAAGCGCGTTAACGTTGCTATTGTTGAGATTTCCGAGAAGATCCTGAAGGACGGCCAGAAGGGTGGCACCACCATTTCCCTGGGCGCTTCCGAGGACGCTGTCGGAATTTCTGAGGAGCACCACCTCATGGGCGAGGACACCTACAAGGCTGCTACTGATCTTCTTGACAAGATTAAGGCTGGCTCTGTTGTTCCTCCTACAAACAAGGATGAGTTGGACAAATACGTTAAGTCTTTGAGCTAAGCTCTGACTTAGTTTTTTGAGCCCTGGGGTTTCTCGCCAGATGGTTTTGCCGTCTGACAGGCCCAAAAGGCTGATGAGTTTGGATTTGCTGGTGAGGGGTGCTCTTTGGCACTCCTCACCTCTCGCAAGTGTGTAAAGGAGGTGGCTCGTGGAAGTCAGTTCGGATTACGCTGTTCAGATGCATGGCATTACCAAAGTTTTTGGATCGTTTAAAGCTCTTGACGCCGTAGACCTTAACGTGCGCAAGCAAACTGTCCACGCCATTTTAGGAGAGAACGGCGCAGGTAAAAGTACGCTCATGAACGTACTGTATGGCCTGTATTCTGCTGATGAGGGCGAGGTTTACCTCAACGGAGAGCGTGTATCCATTTCTGGCCCAACCGATGCTATCGCTCACGGTATTGGTATGGTTCACCAGCACTTTATGCTGGTCGAGAACTTTACTGTTACAGAAAATATTGTTTTGGGCAACGAGGTCACTAAGGCTGGTGGCGTCCTTGATCCAAAGCGAGCTCGTGAGAAGGTCCTGGAGATTGTTGAGGAATACGGCTTTGACGTAGACCCTGACGCCAAGATTGAAGACATTTCTGTTGGTATGCAGCAGCGTGTTGAGATTTTGAAGGCCCTGTATCGCGGTGCTGATACGCTGATTCTTGATGAGCCTACGGCAGTTCTTACACCGCAGGAGATTGAGAAGCTTATTCAGATCATGCATGACCTGGTAAGCAAAGGTAAAACCATCATTGTTATTACTCACAAGCTTAAAGAGATTATGTCTTCTGCTGACGAGTGCACCATTATTCGTCGCGGCAAGTACATGAGCACCGTTGATGTCTCCAAGACATCCGAGACCGAGCTTGCAACACTTATGGTGGGTAGAAACGTTAACCTGCATGTAGAAAAGAAGCCAGCAACTCCTGGCGAGGTTGTTCTCTCTATTAAGGACCTCCACGTCAAGGACGAGCGCGGCATTGAGCAGGTAAACGGCTTTAATTTGGATATTCGTGCCGGCGAGATTGTTGGTCTTGCAGGCATTGACGGCAACGGCCAGAAAGAACTTGCCGATGCCATAAACGCACTGGTCAAACCTGAGTCGGGTACCATTACCGTTAAAGGTGAAGAGATTCAGGGCACAACCCCTAAGACGGTTATTGATCACGCAGTTGCAACTATTCCTTCAGACCGTCATCGTTGGGGTCTGGTTCTGCCCTTTACGGTTGCCGAGAACATGGTACTTGAGCGCCACAACGAGGAGACCTTTGGCAAGGGTATTGCACTTGACCTGGCAAAGATCAAAGAATTCTCTCAGAAGCTTATTGACGAGTTTGATATTCGTCCGGCAGAGTGCGCAGATCATCAGGCTGCGGGACTTTCCGGTGGTAACCAGCAGAAGGTTATTATTGCTCGTGAGGTTTCTTCCAACCCAGACGTCCTCATTGCCATTCAGCCAACGCGCGGTCTTGACGTTGGTGCTATTGAGTTTGTCCATAAAGCGCTTATTCGCGAGAGGGACCGTGGAGCAGCAATTTTGCTGATTTCCTTTGAGCTGGACGAGATTATGGACGTTGCCGATAAGATGGCAATTATTTACGCCGGCAAGAATGTTGGCGAGTTTGACCAAGGTACTATCACTGAAGAGCAGGCTGGCCTGCTGATGGCAGGAGGTGACGCCGAGTGAGTACACTTACAAAGATAATGAGAAAGCCCATTACGTCAGCAATTGTTGCTATTTTTGTTGGCCTGTTGGTTGCTTCTATTATTTTGGTTGTTGCAGGTTATGACCCTATCAGCTCGTTTGAGGCTCTTATTGGCGGCATGGTAGGTAAGCCAAAATATATTTCTAACGTCATTATTAAGGCAACACCTTTGCTCTTTACGGGTATTGCTGTTGCTTTTGCATTCCGCGTTGGCCTCTTTAACATTGGCGCTGAGGGTCAGTACATTGTAGGTACTATCCTCGCCGTTATTGTTGGCTACAGTCTTGATCTTCCTCCTGTGCTGCAGATTCCTGTAGTTGTTTTGGTTGGTACCGCAGGCGGCGCAGGTATTGGTGCCATTATTGGATGGCTTAAGGCTCAGTTTGGCATCAACGAGGTTATTACCAGCATTATGTTTAACTGGATCAGCCTCTACCTCTGCAACTTTGTGGTTTCTCTTCCACAGTTCCACCAGCCAAACTCAACTTCTTCGTACTCTATTAACGAGTCTGGCTACACCACACTGTTCTATGGCATGAAGAATTCCGAGGACGGTGCTGAGGCAATTCGCAATATTCCTGTTATTGGCGACGCTATTATGCGTACCGATGTAAACATTGGTATTTTTGTTGCTATTATCGCAGCTATCTTTATTGGCTGGCTGCTTATGCGCACCAAGGTTGGTTATGAGATGCGTGCTGTTGGTTTTAACCGCGACGCTGCACAGTTTACCGGCATCAACGTTAAGAAAAACATTACGCTCTGCATGGCTATTTCTGGTGCACTCTGCGGACTTGCAGGTGCTCTGACCATCACCGGTATTGCTCCTCACAGTATTGCAACACTGGCAGCATTTGAGAACAACGGCTTTAACGGTCTGTCCGTTGCGTTTATCGCCAACTGCAACCCTGTGGCATGTATTCCTGCGTCCTTCCTGTTTGCTGGCCTTCTTTATGGTGGACAGACGGTTCAGCAGACGGTTGGTGCACCTTCCGAGATTATCAACATTGTTATTGGTACCATCGTGTTCTTTATGGCTCTGGGTGGCGTTATTCCAATGCTTGCCGACCGTCTTGATCACAAGCGTGCCCAGAAGGCTAAGAAAGAAGAGGCAAAGCTTGCTGCTCAAGTGAGTGATGCGTCCGACCCTTCTCAGGAGGAGGCAAACAATGCTCACTAACCTGATTCTTCTTGTTTCCGTTACCCTCATGTACTCGACGCCTCTTATTTTTGGTGCCCTGGGCGGTGTTGTCTCCGAGCGCTCCGGTGTTGTCAACATTGGTATTGAGGGCATGATGGGCGTTGGCGCCTTTGCAGGCGTTGCAGGCAGCTACCTCACCGGAAACCCTTGGATTGGCTTCCTTTGTGCAGGTATTGCAGGCGGTCTTATTGCGCTTTTGCACGCCATGGCATCTATTACGTTTAACGCTGACCAGACAGTTTCTGGTGTTGCAATTAACCTGCTGGCACCTGGCATTGCTCTGTTTGCCTGCCGTCTCTTGTTTGATGGCGCTGCAATGTCTCCAGCAGTCAATAAGCTGCCAAAGCTCTTTGGTGAGGGTGCCTTTAACGACACACCTTATTCCAGCTTGAACGTCGACATTACTGTGGTGCTTGCACTTTTGACCGCCCTTCTCGTCTGGTTTGTGCTTTACCGTACCAAGTGGGGCCTGCGTATTCGCTCCGTTGGCGAGCATCCACACGCATCCGAGACGCTGGGCATTAGCGTTCGTAAGACTCGCTACCTCTGCGTTATTGTTTCTGGTGTGCTTGCAGGATTTGGCGGCGCATCCGTAACGCTGGCAATTATTTCCCAGTTTACTCAGACAGCTATTTCTGGTCAGGGCTTTATTGCACTGGCAGCTGTCATCTTTGGTAAGTGGAAGCCTCTGAACACCTACGCAGCTTGCCTGCTCTTTGGCTTTACCCAGGCACTAGCAATTCTTCTTGGCGGCGGCGCAACTCCAATTCCAAGCCAGATTATTGCAATGCTTCCTTACTTCATCACCATCATTACGCTGGTCCTCTTTGTTGGTAAATCCGTTGCGCCTAAGGCAGATGGCGTGCCATACATCAAGGGAAGTCGTGCATAATGGCTGAGGTTAAGGGATCTTGCAACGTTTCTAACGAGGCGCTTGTTCAGCTTGCTATTGAGGCGCGCAATCACGCCTATGTGCCGTACTCTCACTATGCTGTTGGAGCTGCGCTTTTGTGCTCCGACGGTACCGTGTACGGTGGCGCCAACCTAGAAAACGCTGCGTACACGCCTTCTAACTGTGCTGAACGCACGGCGTTTTTCCGCGCGGTGTTTGAGGGTCGCAGGGATTTTGTGGCCATTGCGGTTGTTGGTGGCCCTGAGGGAGAAGCCCCAACAGCTTGGTGCACTCCTTGCGGCGTATGCAGGCAGGTGATTCGCGAGTGGTGTGACCCTGCAACATTCCGTATTGTGTTGGGCAAGGCAGATGCAGCTCCTCGCGAGTATCTGCTCCAGGACATCTTGCCTATGGGATTTGGTCCCGAGGATCTGGGCGGGTCCAGTCCTGCTGGCGCATCGGGTGACGACGCCGTGAAGGGTGCCGACGGTGGTCACGAGCACGGTTGTGGCTGCGGGTGCGGCGAGCACGGCGGAGGCAACCAGTAAGCTGCGGTATCAAGCAGCCTGCGCTTGCGGGTGCAGATAACCTGGTAGGTTGCATGAAATTGCGAGCCGGTAGAGTTTCTCGCTACCGGCTCTTTTACTAGAGAGTTCCGCGAACAGTAACGAACGCGCCTGACGGCGCCGCGAACAGCAACGAACGCGAACAGCAACGAACGCGCCTGACGGCGCCGCGAACAGCAACGAACGCGAACAGCGAAAAGAGGTTCAACTATGCGCATGTACGACGTGATTGAAAAGAAGCGCGATGGCGGCGAGCTTACCGACGCCGAGATTGACTACTTTGTCTCGGGCTATGTAGCTGGGGATATTCCCGATTACCAGGCCTCCGCGCTTGCGATGGCCATCTTCTACAAGGGTATGACCGCGCACGAGACGGCTCACCTGACCATGGCAATGGCTGAGTCCGGCGACATGATGGACCTCTCGGCAATCCCTGGTATCAAGGTTGATAAGCACTCTACCGGCGGCGTTGGCGATAAGACCACGCTGGTTGTTGGCCCACTTGTTGCATCTCTTGGCGTCAAGGTTGCTAAGATGAGCGGCCGTGGCCTGGGCCATACGGGCGGTACGCTGGATAAACTTGAGGCAATCCCAGGTCTTTCCAT
Source organism: Atopobium sp. ICM42b (assembly GCA_000564995.1). Classification (GTDB taxonomy): domain Bacteria; phylum Actinomycetota; class Coriobacteriia; order Coriobacteriales; family Atopobiaceae; genus Lancefieldella. Next base: position 96,974 of record JDFH01000020.1, on the reverse strand, counting down.
TGAGATTTCCGAGCCTGACTTCTTTAAGCAGGTATCCGAGATTGGCGTTGCCGTAGCAGGTCAGACGGGCAATCTTGTCCCCGCGGACAAGAAGCTCTACGCCCTGCGCGACGTTACCGCAACGGTTGATTCGGTGCCTCTGATTGCGTCGAGCATTATGAGCAAGAAGATCGCTTCCGGCTCCGACTGCATTTTGCTGGACGTTAAGTGCGGTTCCGGCGCTTTTATGAAGGACGTTGACTCCGCAATTGAGCTGGCAGATGCCATGGTTTCTATTGGCGAGCACGTTGGTCGTACCACTGCAGCGCTGATTACCGGCATGGATCGTCCTCTTGGCAAAAACGTTGGCAACTCTCTCGAGGTCATCGAGGCAGTGGCCACGCTTAAGGGTGAGGGTCCTGAGGATCTGACCGATGTCTGCGTTGAGCTTGCTGCAAACATGCTTAACCTCGCAGGTAAGGGAAGTATTGAGAACTGCCGTAAACTGGCTCGCCAGCAGATTGCAAACGGCGAGGGCCTGGCTAAGCTGGCCCAGATGGTTAAGGCTCAAGGCGGCACCGACGAGGTCATCTTTGACACCACCAAGTTTGAAGCTGCGCCATTCCGCCGCGACATTGTGGCTGAGACCAGCGGATATATCACTTCCATGAACGCTGAGCTGGTGGGCATTTCCTCCGTTGCTCTGGGCGCCGGTCGCGAGAAGAAAGGCGATCCGATTGACCCTGCAGCAGGTATTATCCTCGAGCGCAAGACCGGCGATTATGTCGAGAAGGGCGATGTCATTGCAACGCTTCTGACCGGCGATGAAAGCCGTCTTGATGAGGGTGAGCGCATCTTCCGCGAGGCTTTGGTCTTTGGCGAGAACGCTCCCGAGCTGGAACCGCTGTTCTTCGCGCGCGTCTCCAAGGACGGCGTCGAGCGCTTCGCGTAAGCGTACGGGGTCCAAGCTCCACATAACATGCAGGTCAAACCGGTGTTCACGCAGGTGAGCGCCGGTTTTTTTGTGTGGTAACAGCGTCGTGTGCAGGCAAACTTGCAGGTCAAGCGCGCGAAGCGCCGGCGGGGAGTGCGCGGGGTTTCTCGCCAGAAACGCTACGTGAGCCTGAAAAGTGCATCAAGTCTGAGTAAATTTACTCAGACATGGCGAGAAAAACCGGCAAATAGCTCAGATATGGTGCACTTTTCCGGCAAATTGTTCAGACATGACGATAACATCAGGCTCCCTGGAAGGGTGAGCTCGGACACGCCTTAAACCCCGCCTTAAACCCCGCCTAAAAAGTGTAAAGAATCGGTGTTTGAGACACCGATTCTTTGATGAAATCAGGCAAATCCACAGATTCTTTTATGTTTTCAGGCAAAAGCTACAGAATCTTTGAAGACATCAGGCAAGCTTGCAGGCCAAAATAGAAACTCAGCAGACAGAGCAGGCTTGGCGAGAAAATCGCTCTTCTCGTGGTTGCAGTTATTGCACAGAGTGTGTAATAATACTCAGTATGTGCAATAAATCGGGTGCTACGGTGTTGTTGTGTTGTTGTGCTGCCGCGCCACCCGCGCCGCTCACACGCGCCCGCGCACCCAGTACGTACCTGCAACCAGGAGAGGCTTCAGAAACGTATGACGCAAACATTGTCTGCACCTGCTGTTTTGTCAGCTTGCAAGCTTGATCGACGCACCGCAAGAACTCGTGCGGCGCTCAGAAAAGCCCTGGCAGAAGAGATAGACGCTACCGGCGACCTTACTTCCGTGACCGTCACGGGCGTAACGGAGCGCGCTGGCCTCACGCGTCGAACCTTTTATTCTCACTACAAAGACATCCCTGACCTGGTGCTCCACATCGAAAAGGAAGCGCTAGCAGAGCTCCGACCTGCTGTTGAGCAGCTCGCTCGCGTGAACCTTGTCGAGCTCAAGAAGGCCATTGACTCCTACAAGCCATGCCCCGGCGCAACGGAGATGCTTCGAAGCATTCGCAAGCACGGCTTCTACCTGCGCCCCTTGCTGGGTAACGGCGGCGATCCCGCGTTTCAGGACAAACTAAAGCACCTGGTACACGAGGTTATCGCCCAGCGCGCCCTGCACGATCTTGATCCGCGCGCACTTGGTCCCTTCTTTGACTACTATCTGACCTTCGCAATTTCTGCCGAGGTCGGCGTCCTTATCCGCTGGTTAATCGGCGGCATGCGCGAGAGCGACGAGCAGATGGCAGGCCTTATGACCGGCCTCATGTTTGTTGCACCTGGCGATCTGTACGGCAAACCAATCAAGCTAGACGTTCCACGATTTGCGCTTGCAACTCTTGTTCTCGGAGAGGAAAACAATGATTAGTCCAAAGTTTGAGCTGGTAGAGAATGGTGCCGAGCTGGCACCAAACGTCCCACTTGACCTGTCTCAGGCCCACCTTATGCTGGGCATCGACGTTGGTTCCACAACCGTAAAGCTGTCCGTCATCGACGAGGACGGCACGCTGGTTTACGCAAACTACGAGCGTCACCACACCGATGTTCGCGCAACCGCGCGCTCCCTGTTTATTAAAGCTCAGAAGCACATTGGCGAGACACCCATGTACGCCGCAATCACCGGTTCCGGCGGAATGCTCTTGGCGCAATGGCTTGACCTGGAGTTTGTCCAGGAGGTTATCGCTTCCAAGCGCGCTGTTGAGACGCTGATCCCTCAGACCGACGTTGCCATTGAGCTGGGCGGCGAGGACGCAAAGATCATCTACTTTGACAACGGCATTGAGCAGCGCATGAATGGTACCTGCGCGGGCGGTACTGGTGCGTTCATCGACCAGATGGCGTCTCTCCTCAAGACCGACGCAACTGGCCTCAATGAGCTGGCAAAAGACGTCAAGCAGATCTACCCAATTGCATCTCGCTGCGGCGTTTTTGCTAAGTCCGACGTTCAGCCGCTGCTCAACGAGGGCGCTGCTCCCGCCGACATCGCCGCTTCCATCTTCCAGGCTGTCGCAAACCAGACCGTCTCGGGCCTGGCCTGTGGTCACCCTATCCGCGGCTACGTCGCGTTTCTCGGCGGCCCGCTGCAGTACCTCTCTGAGCTGCGCCGTCGCTTCTACATCACGCTTAACTTGGACGACGAGCACATCGTCTTGCCAAAGAACGCCCACCTCTTTGTTGCAACGGGCGCTGCTCTGGCGGGCGAGTCCGACCGCCCAATCACCTTTACGCAGGTCATGGAGGCACTGGACAACCTCAAGGACATCCAGGGCTCCGAGGTTGCTCGTCTGGACCCACTCTTTGCTACTCAGCAGGACTTTGACGACTTCAAGGCCCGCCACGACCAGGAGGTAGTCCCCAAAGGCCAGCTGGCCAACTACCACGGACGCGTGTTCATTGGCATCGACGCAGGTTCTACCACGATGAAGGCTGCTGTTGTTGGCGAGAAGGGCGAGCTTCTTTACACCTGGTACGACAATAACAATGGCGATATCCTGGGTACCGCTCGCAAAATTATGGACTCCATCTACGACGAGATGCCTTCCGACTGCATCATTGGCCATGTCACTACCACCGGTTATGGTGAGGGTATCCTGATTGAGGCTCTGCGTGCAGACTCGGGCGAGATTGAGACTGTTGCTCACCTGCGTGGCGCTAAGGCATTTGTCCCAGACGTTGATTTCATTCTTGATATTGGCGGCCAGGACATGAAGTGTCTGCAGGTCAAAGATGGCGTCATTGAGCACATCATGCTGAACGAGGCTTGCTCTGCAGGCTGCGGCTCCTTTATTGCATCCTTTGCCGACTCCATGAAGATGGACGTCCGCGAGTTTGCAACCGCTGCGACCAAGGCAACACTCCCTGTTGACCTGGGATCCCGCTGTACCGTCTTCATGAACTCCCGCGTTAAGCAGGCGCAGAAGGAAGGCGCAACCATCGGCGACGTTGCTGCTGGTCTTTCGTACTCCGTCATCAAGAACGCCCTATTCAAGGTCATTAAGCTCCGCGACTTCAGCGAGATTGGCGAGCACTGCATTGTTCAGGGTGGTACCTTCATGTCCGACGCAACGCTCCGTGCCTTTGAGCTGCTCACCGGTAGAGACGTTATCCGTCCCGACATTGCAGGCGTTATGGGTGCCTACGGCGCCGCTCTTCTCGCCCGTGACCGCGCAGGTATTGACGGCATATCCACCCTGCTTGACCGCGAGTCCATCGACAACCTGCAGGTCAAACTTACCAACACGCACTGCCGCATCTGCCCTAACAGCTGCATGCTTACCATCAACGACTTTGGCAGCGGCCACAGGTTTATCACCGGTAACCGTTGCGAGAAAGGCGCAGGTAAGAAGCGTGGTGCTAAGAAGAACGAAGCACCAAACGTCTTTGCGTTCAAGAACAAGCTGCTGTTTGATCGCGAGTCGCTTCCTGCAGACGAGGCACCTCGCGGCACAGTGGGCATTCCTCGCGCGCTGAACATGTACGAGAACTATCCGTTCTGGCACACGTTTTTCACTAAGCTGGGCTTCTCGGTCATTTTGTCCGACCAGACCACCGCAAAGACGTACGACGCAGGTATCGAATCCATGCCTTCTGAGTCCGCCTGCTATCCCGCGAAGCTTTCCCACGGCCACATCATGAATCTGCTGGCCAAGGACCCAGACTTCATTTGGATGCCGTGTATTCGTTGGGAGCGCAAGGAGGACGACTCCGCAACCAACCACTACAACTGCCCAATTGTCATGAGCTACCCTCAGGCGCTGGGCCTCAACGTGGACGAACTCTCCGATCCTTCCATCCAGTACATGGCTCCGTTCATTCCGTATGACAAGAAGAACGAGCTCAAGCGTCGTTTGTACGAGCTCATCAGCGAACAGCGCGAGAAGGACGCCCAGGTAGGTAAGGGTCGCTTCCGTGGCGAGCACATCACGCGCGCCGAAATTGACGCCGCTGTTGAGGCTGCATGGCAGGAAGATATCAACGTCAAGGACCAGATGCACCGCGCAGGTGATGAGGCTCTTGCGTGGATTGAGGAGCACGACGCTCACGGTATTGTTCTTGCAGGTCGCCCATACCACAACGACCCAGAGATTAACCACGCTATCCCTGAGTTGGTCTCTTCGTTTGGTTTTGCTGTTCTCACCGAGGATTCCATTGCTCATAAGATGATGCCTGAGCGCCCCATCCGTATTGTTGACCAGTGGATGTATCACTCGCGTCTGTACCGTGCGGCTCGCTTTGTTGCGTCCCGAAACGACCTGGACCTCATTCAGCTCTTCTCGTTTGGTTGCGGCCTTGACGCACTGACCACCGACCAGGTCCAGGAGATTCTTGAGGCTTCGGGCAAGATTTACACCATGCTCAAGGTTGACCAGGTTTCCAACTTGGGTGCTGCGCGAATTCGTATCCGCTCCCTGATGGCTGCCCTGAACGAGCAGCAGGCAGAGCTGGAGCGACTTGCAGCTGCCGGTCTGGTTACCGAGGCTGTTCCACAGGGCGTTCGCATGGCCGATGGTTCTCTGGAAAAGGCCAGGAGCGCTAGTTCTTCTCGCCGTGCGCCCGTGTACCGCGAGGCAGAATCCGCAGCTTACGAGAAGGTTCGCTACACCAAGGAGATGCAGGAAGCGGGCTACACCATCCTGGCTCCGCAGATGGCGCCGATCCACTTTGAGCTGGTAGAGGAGCTGCTGAAGGGTGCGGGCTACAACGTTGTGCTGCTGCCTTCGGTCGACCAGGGCGCCGTTGACATGGGCCTTCGCTACGTCAATAACGACATCTGCTACCCATCCATCCTGGTTACAGGCCAGATTATGGAGGCAGTGCTCTCGGGCAAGTACGATCTGACCAAGACCGCAGTTCTGATTTCGCAGACCGGCGGTGGCTGCCGTGCAACCAACTATATTGCACTGATTCGTAAGGCGCTCAAAGACGCAGGTCATCCAGAGATTCCGGTCATTTCCGTCTCCGCCGCTTCCGGCCTTGACGAGGACAACCCAGGATTCAAGCTGTTCAAGCCCGATTTGCTCATCAAGGCAGTTTACGCGCTGCTATACGGCGACCTGATTATGCAGCTGCTGTATCGTGTTCGTCCCTACGAGGCAGTCAAGGGTTCCGCAAATGAGCTGTATGACCAGCTCATGGCCGATACACGCTCCAAGATCAACGGAATTTCTCGCAAGGAATTCTACAAGCAGTGCCAGCGTACCATCGAGCTGTTTGACAGCCTGCCCGTGGTCAATGACCGCCAGAAGCCACGCGTCGGCGTCGTCGGCGAGATTCTGGTTAAGTTCCACCCAACGGCCAACAATGAGCTGGTCAAGGTCATCGAGTCCGAAGGCTGCGAGGCTAACGTTCCGGGTCTGGTCGACTTCTTCCTGTTTGGCCTCTCCAACGCGATCAACACACACAAGGAGCTTGGTACTTCGTTCAAGAGTCGCATGACGCACATCGCAGGTATTAAGATGGTTCAGGGTCTGCGCGCGCCAATCAACAAGATGCTGGAGAAGTCCGAGCGCTTTGAGCCATACCCTAATATCGATGAGCTGGCCGAAAAAGCTGGTCAGATTCTATCGCTCTGCAACACGATGGGCGAGGGTTGGCTGCTCACCGCTGAGATGTGCGACCTCATTGAGACGGGCACGCCAAACATCGTCTGCGCTCAGCCATTTGCATGCCTACCTAACCACGTCGTTGGTAAGGCGGTCATCAAGCGCCTGCGCCAGATGCACCCCGAGTCTAACATTGTTGCTGTCGACTACGACCCAGGTGCGTCCGAGGTTAACCAGCTCAACCGTATCAAGCTGATGATTTCGGTTGCTAAGGAGAACTACAAGAACGGCGTAAATGGCGAGTTCAAGCTAGAAAATGCTGACGATCCAGTTACTAACGACGCAACTATGCCGTATACCGGCCGCGACAAGTTTGGCCTGGATTCCGTTGTTCGTGAGGGCGGCCACTCTTGCTCTTCTCACCACATGTCTGCGCTGGAAGCAACCGGCGCTAACCTGGGCGATCTTGGTCGCACCGCGCCTGACCACGGAAAAGACTACGGTTCCATTAGGCTTTCCGAGGAGCAGATGGCTGCTATCGAGCGCGCCAAGAAGAAGGCCGGCGTCAAGTAGCGCGATCGACGCGGCGAACGGGCTGTAGAGCTGCGGCGAGCGCGTGGCTGCGAGCGCGCACCCCGTGCCGACCGGTCGTGCAACCAGCGTAATCGGCTGCAAGCGCAACGAGCGCCGACCGGTCGCGCGACCAGCGTAATCGGCTGCGAAGTTGGTGCGCAGCCAGCTACAAAGTTGTAATTTGCACGTTAATGAGCCCCAAACTTTTGTTTGGGGCTCATTTTTGACGATTTTGGGCCCAAAAAGGTAAAAAATGCGTTTAGTTGGAGTATTCATTTTAAAAATGAGCCATTTCAACTCAATTAGTAAAAGAAATAGTTAAAACTTTTTCGCTTATCCTGGGCAAACATAAATATAAAAATTTGAACTAAATTTCTTCATTCCCAACTAAACGCATTTTTTACCACTTGAGGCTCCAAAAACGGTAATTATTCACGTCACCGAATTATTTTGTGTATATAGCGTAACGAATATGCAATTTCATGCATAATGACGTTTCTAGCCGAGAAAAAGACGTATCGCTACGGTGACAGCATTGCATATCCCCAAGTATCACGCGTTCCAGCGCCTGCAACTCGTCCGCCACAGCATGCGGTTCGTGTGTACCCGTGGTCGCCATCGGCTAGAGATAAGCCATCTACCTGCGCTTCACGCGCTACAACTGCTTGACGCTCTTGCGCGAAACTACGGTGGTGTGGAGTTGCGAAATACATGGCGCGTAATGGGCGTCAGTCGTCTGGTCAATGAGACGTTTAACTGCGATTTCTCCCATTTCGTGCTTGGGAACGTGCACGGAGGTAAGCGACGGCTGGATCAGCTTGCAAATGCGGTCGTCGTCAAAACCCACAACCGAGACATCACCTGGAACATCAATGCCCAGCTCACGTAGGGCGCGAACAACGGTGGCTGCCAGACTATCGCTCTCGCAGAAAAATGCGGTAGGCAGCGAGTTGCGCCTCTGTTCCAGCCAATCGACCAGTTGGCGATAGGCCTCCTCGGGCGTTGAGTCGACAAGCACGCGGTTGTTCTCGTCAAACGGGAATCGCATGTCGTCCAGCACACGACGCATGCCATGCTCACGCAGGGGATAGTTCTTGCAGCGCTCCACGTGGCCGACGTACCCGATGGCCTCGTGGCCGTGCTCCACCAGCAGCGTGCACGCGCGATACGCTGCGGTTTCGTTAGCGGTGACCACGCAGTCAAACGGCAGCTTGTCGCTCCAGCTGTCCAGAATCACCAGCGGCAGGCTGAATTCCTCCAGCAAGGAAAACTGATCGTCGGAGACAATCTCGGTGGCGAGAAGAACGACGCCAGCTCCCTCGTTTTGTTCCAGCTCAGCAATGTTTTTCCTGCTAGTAAGGGGGTCGGGGAGGTCCAAGGTTACCATCGCCGACGGCAGTCCAAGCCTGCGAGCAGCGCGTTCGATGCCGGTATAAACACCTGCTTGAAAGGCGCTTTCGTCGACGATGTGGCCGTTGACGCGCGCAATCGCAAAAATAATGCGAGAAATCTGGGCCGAGCGGCTGTACCCAAGGCGCGCAATGGCTTCCAGAATGATGTGGGTTGCCTTGGCTCCGACGTTGCCTTTTTCGTTGAGGACATTAGAGACGGTTGCAGGAGAGTAGCCTGTTTCAGCAGCTACATCGCGGATGCTTACCCTTGTCATAGCGTCCCCCTCAAACGTCAAATAAACAACTCAACTAATACGTTAAAAACGTTTTACCTGCAAGTACTTCATAAAACTAATACATCCACTATATAAAAGTTGTATAGATAAAACAACGTGGACAATCTTGTTTAATTTGTTTACAATACCAACGTTAAGTGTGTAAACGCCGAGAAACCCGGGCAATAAACAGGTAACATCGGCACAACGGTTGATGCCGCCAGCACGGCAGCCGCACGCAGCCACCAGCACGGCAATCGCGCGCCCCGCACGCAGTCCCGCGAAACTGCTTGCGCATCAACCACATATTAGGACGAGAAACCCCGTCCTGTCTCGAAGGAGAAGACATGAAAAAGGTAGTCGTAGCTTGTGGTTCCGGTATCGCAACCTCTACTGCTGTTGAGGCAAAGGTCAAGGATCTTCTCGATTCCAACGGTCTTGCTGGAACTTACAACATTGTTAAATGCTCCATTGGCGAGGCAGTTGGCCAGTGCGCAGATGCAGATATCCTCATTGCAACTACGGAGGCACCTGCAAGCATTACCTGCCCATATGTCAGCGGCGTTCCTTTCCTTACTACCATTGGTAAGGCAGCTGCTGAGCAGCAGATTCTTGACATCCTCAAGTAAGTAGTTCGGTAATTTACACCCGCTCGCCAACGGCTGTTTGCCAACGGCGGCGGGTGTTTGTTTTTTGTTCGAAAGAAGGTAAGTGTGGAAGTAGTAATTTCATTCTTCTCGTTCCTTCAGGGCCTCGGTGTTGCAGTCATGATGCCAATCATCCTGACCATCATCGGTTGCGCTCTGGGAGCAGGCTTTGGTAAAAGCCTCAAGGCTGGCCTTATGGTCGGCGTTGGCTTTATCGGCCTTAACCTCGTCATCAACCAGCTGTTTGGTACCGCAATTGGACCTGCAGTTCAGGAGATGATTCACCGCTTTGGTCTGACTCTCAACGTCATCGACGTCGGTTGGCCAGCAGGTGCAGCAATTGCACTCGGCACCACCATTGGTTTGGTTATCATTCCTTTGGCACTTATCGTTAACCTGCTTCTTGTCCTGGTTAACTTCACCCAGACGGTCAACGTCGACATCTGGAACTATTGGCACTACGCATTCGTCGGCTCCCTTGTTGCAAACGTTACCAACAACATCATGCTTGGCTTTGCTGCAGCAATCATCGACGAGGTCATCCTGCTTGTTCTTGCTGACGCAACCGCAAAGGACGTCCAGAAGGCACTTAACATGCCAGGCGTTTCTATCTCCCAGGGCTTCTCGCTTGCTTACGCACCTGTTGCTATGGGCCTGAACTGGCTGATCGATAAGATCCCTGGCGTTCGCGACATCGACATTGACGTTGAGTCCATGCAGAAGCGCTTTGGCGTCTTCGGCGAGCCACTGTTCATCGGCACCGTTATCGGCCTCATCATCGGCTGTGTTGCATATTTCGACGCTGCTGACATTGCAGGCTCCATTACCAAGATCCTGACTATCGGCGTCACCCTTGGCTCCGTCCTGATCCTCATCCCTCGTATGGCAGCTCTCCTGATGGAAGGCCTCCTGCCAATCTCCGAGGCAGCTTCTAACTTCATCCAGCAGCGCGTTAAGAACCGCGGCAACATCTGGATTGGCCTCGACTCCGCAGTTGCAGTTGGCCACCCAGTAACCCTGTCCCTGGCTCTTATCTGTATTCCTCTGATGGTTCTGTTTGCACTTCTGCTTCAGCCAGTTGGCAACCAGACTCTGCCATTCGTTGACCTTGCTGCTGGCACCTACATGCTCGCAGTCGCAGTTCCTGTCTGCAAGGGTAACGGCTTCCGCGGCCTGATTATCGGCATTGTTTCCGTCATCATCGGCCTGCTAATCTCCACCGCTCTTGCTCCACTCATCACACAGTCTGCAACTCAGGCTGGCTTCGACATCGCAGCTGCAGTTGGTAGCACCGGCGTTGCTGGTTCTTCCCTGATCACCGTCCTTTCCGACGGCGGCAGCCCACTGTCCGGCCTGTTTGTCCTGTTCTCCAGCATCAACCCAATCGTTGGCGTTGTAGTAACCGGCGCAATCGCTTGCGCACTTGCTGTGTGGAACCGTAGCCGCATCCTCAAGGAGGCTGCTGCAATGCACGAGGCTCAGGAGGCTTAGTCCCGTCCCGAGCAGGCCTCGTTGCCTACAGAAAATCGCAAGGAGGCTCGTCCAGGTTCCGCTTGGCGAGCCTCTCTGTTTACCGCTCGATTCCAAAGGCGAGAAACCATGTCCACTCCAAAGTCCTCATCAACCAGCAAGTGCCTGTCCGCCGACGACCGCGCCGACGTCGTGACCAGTGCTGACGCCGCGACCAGCGCCGACGCCGACGCCGTGACTAGCGCTGCTGCCGCGGCCAAGCCGGTCACGTACACGTACGACCGTCGCCGCTACGTCATCGACGTGCTGCTGCCCAACTACGTCTCGATAGTCGTGTTCATTGCAGCAGTCGTGCTGTTTGCGCTCGGGTTTATCCGCTGGTTAATGCTCTTTCTGGTTGTGGTTTGCCTGTACTCGATTCTCAACGCGTTTCTCGCGCATGCCTATCCTGAGCAGGTTATTCTCGCCCCAGACTCAATCACATTTGTAACGGGTAAACACAAATCAACCTACAAGTTGTCCCAGATCACACAGATTCGCGTGCGAGAGGCCCCGCAAGGACTGCGCTCGTACGTGCGCATCAACAAGGTCACGCCGCTGCAAGGTCGCTTCTACCTGACCTGCGGCGATATGACCGATGCGCAGGGCAACGACGCCCGAGAGGTCTACAAGCTGCTGCTCGACCTCGAGGCAAAACTAGATCCCAACGGACTGCGCGTGCGAGCGCGCCGCCAGCAACAGAAAGGGGAGTAGCAATGGCTACAACCGACGCTGAGCTCCTAAAGCCCGAGCTTGTTTTCTTTGACATTGAGGCTAAGGACGCCTTTGAGCTGTTTGACCAGCTCGAGACCCGCCTGAGCAACCTCGGCTACATCAAGAACACCTGGAAAGACGCAATTTCAACTCGCGAGAAGAACTATCCAACCGGACTCGCTTTTCCTGCAGGTGAGATTGCAATTCCACACACCGACCCTGTCAATCTTGAAAAGCCTTACATCGCAATCGTGAAGCCTTCCAGCCCAATCAACTTTGAGCCAATGGGCGGCGACGGCGACACTGTTCCAGCAAAACTCGTCGTTAACCTGGGTATTATGCGTGACGGCGGCCAGGTAGAGATGCTCCAGAGCCTGATGGGAATCTTCATGGACGAGGCAAAGTCTGCCGACGTCTTTGGCCAGACCACCGCAGATGGCATGGTCGCTGCGTTCTCCAAGTACCTCTCCGAGTAGCGCGAACTACCGTGAGCGCGCGACCAGCGTGAACGACCATGCGCGAGCGGCCATGAAGGTTCGCTTGCTTGCAACGACCATTGAGATTTGCACGTTAATGAGCCCCAAACTTTGGTTTGGGGCTCATTTTTGGCGAATTTGGTCCCAAAAAGGTAAAAAATGCGTTTAGTTGGTGTATTCATTTTAAAAATGAGCAGTTTTGGCGTTATTAGTAAAAGAAATAGTTAAAACTTTTTCGCTTATCCTGGGTAAACATCAGTATAAAAAGTTGAACTAAATTTCTTCATCCCCAACTAAACGCATTTTTTACCGCCTGAGGTTCTAAAAACGGGAATTTTCCGAGTCATGTGAAAATTTTGCGTATAAAACGCATGAAAAATGCAATTTCGTGCATAATGGCCTCAATCCGTGCCTACAAACAGTATTCCTTTGGTGTCGGTGCCAGACTATGCCAAGCAAGTACACTGAACTACGCGATTAGGCTGTATGTCCGTGAGTTGGCAGCAACAAAAGTGCTGCTCAAGGTTAGTCGCTCAGATGCAGGGAACCAGCGTGTCGAGAAAACCGCACGTCCATCATTCAGATAAATCTCCACGGTAGACCCATCAACAATAACTCGCAGGTCAAAAAGCTCCTTTAGCCTAATAGAGCGTTGAGTTCTGCCTGCAGCGGTGTCCTCGTCAATGAATTTCAGGGTAAAAGTGCCCTTGGAGTAAGAAAGCACAAGCGCGTCGTTGAGAGTAAGAGTTCCGTCTCCGGATATGTCCGTAATCTCAATATCTGCAGATAGTTGATCTATTTTGACGACAGCGTCGGCGACAAATTCCACACATTCTCGTCGCTTAGCATCAAGCTCTTTAACTGGATGTTGCAGGATAACACCATCACCAGACAACGAAAGTTCTCGAGGCAGAGTAAGGTTGTGGCAGAATTCAATGCCTTCAGGATAACTATGGTAAGTCGGATCGATGATGCCCATCCATCCAATCAAAATGGTTCGGCCAGAATCATCGACGAACGTTTGAGGTGCGTAGAAGTCAAAACCATGATCCCAGAGCACAAAGCTATCGGTGGAAACAGTTTCAACATTGATAAGCTTTTGGCCCTCTGGAAGCGGAAAATAGCCCGACTGCCAGATGTTTTGCCACTTGTCGAGAGGCTCGCTTGAAGTATTCTCTTGCAAGTTAGCGGAATCGCTCAAGCGCGATCCCTTGGACGCATCGGCGCTTGGTTCCGTACCAGCACTTGGTTCCGCATCGGCGTTTGACTCCGTACCAGCGCTTGGCTCCGTACTAGCGCCTTCACTTAGCCCTTGCGGACACACAGATAGAAACTCCTGGTCATCTAGCTGCACCAAAAAAGGGCATTCCCACATGTAGCCAAACGCCTCACGATGACCCAGGTCGTTAGCCCCGCGTATAACCGAGTGGAGCGTCCACGACTCGCCGCAATCATTGGAGTCGTAAATCAACACCGCTCCCGAATCACAGCGTTCATCTGCGGTTTTTGCGTTACCAGCCGCAGTGTCCCTCTCGCGAGTGCCTAACAGCATGCGGAGAGCCCCGTCTTGCTCCCAAACCTTCGGGTCGCGCACGTGGTTTGTGCAGGTATCGGGGTAGTCGGCCGGCTTCAAAACAACGCGCTTTGGCGAGAAACTCAGTCCATCTTCAGAGGTCACCATAACCTCATAGGCCTCTCGACCGACGTCAATGCCGTCGGCTTCTGGGTGCGTTTCGTCCATAACGTTTCCGGTGTAGAAGAGCCGCATGACCTCGCGGGCCGCTGCACTGCCGCGGGCGTCGTCGTTGCCGTCGCCGGCTGCCACAACGCCGCCGTGACCGCAGTCGCCGGCCGACACGTTGCACGTCTCAATCCAGGCCGAACCCGAAAACACGCCGTCCTTATCGAAAGCTGCGTCTGGAGAAATCGCAATAGGTAGAGTCTCCCAAGAGAGCAAATCCTTACTCACAGCATGTCCCCAAAAGCGGAGCTCGTTGGCAGGCCACTCGGGAGTGTACTGGTAAAACGCGTGGTAGACAGACTTAAACTGACAAAGTCCGTTGGGATCATTCATCCAACCCTGAGGTGGGAAGAGGTGAAATTGTGGCGTCCAAAAGTCGTTTGTCATAGCGCTCCGTCTTTCGCGTTTCTTGCAATTATTATGGCATGTGCGCGCAAAGTTCGTGCAGGTAGGTTTAATTCTTTTTGAGTTGCGGTACAGTAAATGCATACAACATTCAAGGCCGATTGCACCCGCAACGCCTGCGCCGATTGCACCCGCACCCGCGCCGCGACCTGCACCACCCGCCCCGCCGGTCTTGCCTGAACCAGAGAGGATACCTATGTCTGAAACCGCTACTAACCAGCTCCCCGATGTCGCCGAGCGCTTCATGCGCTACGTACAGGTTGACTCCCAGTCCAACCCCGACAACGACACCGTCACCCCTTCCACGCCCGCTCAGCACGAGATGGCTCGCTACCTGGGCGAGGAGCTCAAGGCGCTGGGCTGCACCGACGTCACCGTCGACGAGCACGCCTACGTCACCGGCACCTTCGCCGCATCCAAGGGCGCCGAGTCGGCTCCAGCGCTGATGCTCTGCTCGCACCTGGACTCCGTCATCGACGCGCCTGCCTCGGGCATCAAGCCGCACGTCGTCCACTACGAGGGCGGTGACCTGGTGGCCGGCGTCGTTAACGGCAAGACCATCGCAACCACCCAGGAGCAGGTCCCTGACCTCAAGGATTTTGTGGGCATGGACATCATTTGCTCCGACGGCTCCACGCTGCTTTCCGCTGACGATAAGGCCGGTGTGGCTGAGATCTGCGCGCTGCTCAAGCGCCTGGGCGACAACCCCGAGCTCGCGCATCCTACGCTCAAGATTGCGTTTGTTCCCGACGAGGAGATCGGTCACGGAGCAAGCCTGCTTGACCTGGACAAACTCGGCGCAGCGTACGGCTACACCGTCGACGGCGAGGCTCTCGGCGAGTTCAACTACGAGTGCTTCAACGCCGCCCATGCCGACGTCTACTTCAAGGGCGTCATGGTTCACCCCGGCAGCGCCAAGGACGTCATGATCAACGCAATTACCGTGGCTTCCGAGTTCCAGCAGATGGTCCCCGCCTTCGAGCGCCCTGAGCACACCGAGGGCTACGAGGGCTTCTACCACCCAATCGCCATCGAGGGTTCCGCGTCCGAGGTCAAGCTTAGCTACATCGTCCGCGACCACGACGCCCAGATCTTTGCCAATCGCCAGCAGGTCCTGCAGGATATCGCCGCGTTCTTGAACAAGCGCTATGGCGAGAATACCGTCCGCGTTGAGATTCACCAGGAGTATCGCAATATGGCCGAGAAGTTCGACGGCTACGAGTTCCTGATTGATTATGCGCTTGAGGCAAATCGTGAGGTTGGTATTGAGCCTAAGCCAGTTGCCGCTCGTGGCGGTACCGATGGCGCTCAGCTTACCTTCCGCGGATTGCCATGCCCCAACATTGCTACCGGCGGATATAACGCCCACTCCGTACGTGAGTTTGTCCCCGTGCCAAGCCTTGAGGTCACCGTGGACCTTCTGGAGAAGCTCGTCGCCAAGTTTGCTGCCCGCGGCTAACACCTGCGCTGACTGCGCCGCACGCAGCTAGCGCTGTCGCGCTCGCATCGCACGCGAGCCGCGCCGCCGCGGCTAGTGCCGCGCTCGAACTGCCCGCGACCTGCGCCGTTGCATCGCGCGCGACCGTTTGACGTGCTGCTTTGCCATTCATAGCTAGATTTCTACCGTCTACGCTCCCGTTCACCCTTGTCAATAAATGGTGTGCGGGAGCGTAGCATAATTATGAAGGGTTATTGTTCTTTTTTTCACGGAGTAAGGGAGGTCGCAATGCTCGCAGTGTTTTTTGGAATTGTTGTCGTTGCGGCACCCGTCATAGCTGCGTTTTTAGAGCACTCGGGAAACGTTGGAATTTCCGAGCGTCGCCACAGCCACCACGATACCTACGTAACTCCCGCCGCGCTTACACGTTCGCTCATTATTGATATGGCATTTGTCAGTGCAATCGCAGTTATTCTCGGCTGGCTTTGCTACGTTAACGTGTTTACGCCAAACCCAGACATTGTTATGGCGTTTTTTGCGTCCTTCTCGGTTGTTATGTTTATGGCGTGGTATATCTTGAGCCGTTATAAGGTCTCGCTTTTTGATGATGAAATGGTTGTAGTGCCCTTTGTAGGCTCTGAAATTTCCATCAACTACCAGGACATTAAGCGTATGGAGTGGGTTGGCGGCCGTCGGGGCTCCGGGTTTAGAGATCTTCTAATTTTGACTTCGAATGCGTCAAAGGTGCGTCTCTCGGGTATGATTGGACTAGACCAAGTGTTGCTCAAGATTGATCGTTTTGACGTTTTGGCGCACAGTTCAACTAGATAGAAGTACAAAGATGCAGCTTGGACTGTATCAGCTCTGAGGCGCGTCGCTTGCGTCAACGTAAAGCTTCGGCGTACGATACGTCCACACTAGTCTGCGCAGCATGCAGTAACGGGGGACGTTTGTGATTAAGCTTGTTTTATCTGATATGGACAATACGCTGGTACCCTTTGGGAACAGACGCGTGTCGGACTTTACACGCAAGGCAATCCATACGCTCCTTGAAGAAACAGATATCGCCTTTGGCCCCTGTACCGGCCGAGATTACGTTGAGTTGATGCGCCTCTTCAGCCTCGATGAGGCGTGCATGCAAACCGGCGTCATGTCTACAGGCAAGCGCGTGCTGTACAAAGGCAAGACTATCTCGCTCTCCATCTTTGACCATAAAACATTGCAGGGTGTCGCAGATGCTCTTGCTGACGAGAAGAACATGTTCTTGGTCTGCTATCCAGAGAAGACCAACCTCTTTAACCCGGCATATGTTGTCGGCCCGCTGGACAAAGACATTCTCGCCGATTACGAGCGCAAACTGGTGTTTGTCTCGGGCATTGTTGATCAAGTCCCGGACGACGTCGATTTTGTCGCCGCAACAATTGCGTGCCCAGGCACGGAGGAGGACATGGAGCGCTGTCGCCAAAAGGTGGCCGCAGCTTGTCCAGACGTGTACACCATGTCGGTTGTCCCTCAGTGGTTTGACGTGCTTCCCAAGGGTGTGTCCAAGCTGACTGGTTTTGAGACACTCCTGGAAAGAACAGGCATTTCTCCAGAAGAGGTGCTCGTTTTTGGAGATGGCGAGAATGACGTTGAGATTTTAAGTAAAGTTCCGCACTCGGTGGCGGTGGCAAACGCAATTCCAGAGGTCAAGCAGGTAGCAAGGCACCACGTAGGTGCATCTGCAGATGACGGCGTTGCGCATGCCTTGCTTGAGCTGGTACGCGCAACAAAAGCAGGGGAGACTCCCCGTTTTATGATGGAGAACTAGCATGATTAGACTCATTGCATCGGACATGGACGGTACGCTACTGGACCAGAACTCCGAGGTTCCGCCAGAGACATTTGAGCTTATCGAAGAGCTGTACAAGCACGGCGTTCACTTCGTGGCAAGTTCCGGTCGTCGTTACGATACATTGCGTTGGTTGTTTGAGCCGGTCGCAGATAAGATTGACTACGTGGCCTCTCTTGGCACGCAGGTCTATGTAGAGAACGAGGTTATCGACCGCGAGGTTTTCTCGTCAGCTTCTATTCGTAAGCTGTTTGAGTTGACGTCTGAGTTTGATTGCATTCACCTGGTTGTTTATGACCGCACGCATACGTATCTGCTGGACGATCAGAGTTCGTTTGTGCGTGAGCTGGACAAAGACCTGCCAAACGCCGAGCGCGTGTTTGATCCGCCTTCACCTGACGTTAGTATCATCAAGGCTGCTATTTGCTGCGATTCAAGGGCTCGCTCCATGGATATGGCTATGATTCTTGAGCGCGAGATGGGCGATAGACTTTCGTTCATGCCTTCTGGAGAGACCTGGATTGACGTGGTGCCTCGTGGTGTGAACAAGGCTACAGGACTTGAGCAGATTCGCAGGTACTATGGCATTTCTCGTGACGAGATTGCTGTGTTTGGCGATTCTATGAACGATTACGCTATGCTGCGTTATGCGGGCACTGCATACGTTATGGACAACGCTCGCTACGCGCTCAAGACGATTGCCTCCAAGGTCATTGCACCCAACACCGAGCAGGGCGTCCAGAAAGAAATGCGTCGAATTCTGGAAGAGCTGGCGTAAGGATCTGGCGTCGTTTACCAAATTGTTCAGCATGACCATTTGGCGATAATTTCATACCGTTAGCCCCGTTCCTTTCTAGGTTTGATGGACTTATTTCGAGAGTCGAAATAAGGTAGTACAGACAGAAATGGAGAGGAGGGGACACGTATGTCAATTGTCAGCACTAAAGACATTGCATATTCCAATAAACGTGCCGTTATTAAAGCATTGTGCGAGAAAAACGCTCTGTCTCGTGTTGAATTGGCTCGTGAATTATCTCTTTCTCCTAGTACCGTTACTACTATTGTTCAAGATTTGCTTCAGTCAAAAATGGTTGAAGAAAGCTCAGAGCGCGTAGTAACCGCTGGTAGATCAAAGACGCTTCTGCAACTTGCTCCAGAGTTTGGTCTCTTGGGACTCGTTCGGGTTTCTCGCCAGAGTCAGGAACTTGTGCTCGTTGACATGGCTCTTAACGAGTACGCTCGTACCACGCTGTCAGAAGAGGCTCCTTCGGGAGAAACTCTACTTGAAAGTATTAAAACTGCTCTTACAAGGTTTATTGTTGACGGCTCAATTCTTAAGGGAATTGGAGTTCTGCTTGAGGGCGATGTACTTGAATCAGAGCTTTCCGTCATGTATTCAACGGGTCATGATTCGGCAACAATTTCCCTGGTACAAGCGTTAGAGAGTTCCTTCAGGGTAGTGGTGAAGCAATTTGAGCAGAGTGACTTTGCTCTTTCTCAAGTAGAAAGCTCAAACAACATTGAGGATGTTTCTTCATACTTGCATCTCTCATTTGGAACTCGAGTTGTAGCTCAAGTTGTCAGCAATAACACCCCTCTTCCTATGAAAGAAGGATTAAACGCAGACGTTACTCAGCAACTTGTGAGCGTAGACGGCCTGCAACTTGATAAGTTAATGAACCTTATCAGCACGGTTCAGAGTCTATTTTCTCTTGATGCTGTGGTTGTATCTGTGCCCGAAGAAGATATCTCTACTTCTTTGATTAAGGAAGATACGCTAAATAAGGCGTTGTCTACTCCTGCGTTTTTGGCGCAAAAATTTGCTCAGTTTGAAGCATTTCCAAAACTAATCGTAACAAGAATGACTTCAAGAAACTTATTAATAGATGCTGTTTCTGCTCTAAGGTTTGCTTGTCTTTGTCCAGAAACTGTCCAGCTTTGGAAACGGGCGCTTATTTCTGGTTGGCGTCCAGTAAGTTCTACGTAGTAAATCGGTAAGACTTACGCAGGTTATATGCAGGAAACCAGCAAGGCTTGCGTAAGAAGCCAGCAAGGTAGATGTAGGGAAGTAGTACGCTATGTGCCGCGCTGGAACAAAGGTGTTTCTCGACTTTGTCTGCTCATCAAAGTCGTCAACATGGTGCTCAGGCATCTATAGAAGTACGTGTAGGTTGTTTGAAGGAGAGATAGCTGCACTTGCTATCAAACAATGTGTTCCTAAGGAGGAAACATGGTTCAGGGTATTTTGATCCTCTTGGTCTTTGTGGCTATAGCTGCATTGATGATGACTAAGAAGATCCCAACTCTGCTTGCCCTGCCACTGATGGCCATTTTGATTTGTGTCATCGCAGGCGTTCCAATGTTTGGAAAAGACGGCGACGGAAAAGAAATTGGCTGGTTGACATCAGTATTTGAGGCTGGCACCGTCCGCATGGGCGCCGCAATCATGGCTGTTATTTTTGGCGCATGGTTGGGTCAGCTTATGAACAAGACTGGTGTTACCGAGACGATCATCAAGAAAAGTGCAGAGCTTGGTGGCGATAAGCCCCTGGTAATCACCTTGATTATGTCTATTGCAGTAGCTGTCCTCTTTACTACACTTTCTGGCTTGGGATCCATCATCATGGTTGGCTCAATCGTCCTGCCAATTTTGATTTCTGTTGGTGTTCCCGCAGCTAGTGCAGCATGTATCTTCTTGATGTCCTTTACCACTGGTCTGGCACTCAATATTGCTAACTGGACAACTTTCGCAAAGCTTTTCAACCTAGACATTGCTCAGGTTCAGGGCTTTGAGGTTTATCTTGCTGCTGCAACTGGTATTGCAACTTTGATCATGATTGTTGTTGAGTTCAAGCGTAATGGCATTAAGTTTGCCTTCAGCGCTCCAGTTGCTGAGCAGAGCAACTCCAAGCAGCTCACCGGTGTTGCTGGTGGTCTTGCAATGCTTACTCCACTCATTCCTATTGTGCTTGTTGCTTTCTTGAAGGTTCCTGTTACCCCAGCATTTACCGTTGGTATTCTGTGGTGCCTGCTGTTTACCTCCAAGAGCTTTAGCAAGGCAATGAACCTTCTTGCAAAGACTTGCTATGACGGCGTAACCGACGCTGGTCCTGCAATTATCCTGATGGTTGGTATTGGTATCCTTTACCTTGCAGTTACCAACCCAACGGTTAAGGCAGTTCTTAACCCATTCCTGCTTGGCATCATGCCACAGAACCTTATTGCATACATCGTCTTCTTTGCGGTCCTCTCGCCATTGGCTCTGTATCGTGGACCTATGAACATGTTTGGTCTTGGTTCTGGCATCGCAGCTCTTATCATTGGCCTGAACACCCTGAATCCACTTGCTGTTATGGGCGCATTCCTGGCTGCAGAGCGCATCCAGGCAGGTGGCGACCCAACCAACACTCAGAACGTTTGGACTGCAAACTTCTGCGAGGTTGACGTCAACACCGTTACTCGTAAGATGCTTCCTTACCTCTGGGCAGTTTCCATCTTTGGTGTAATTCTGTCTGGCGTTCTGTACTTCTAAGTTCTGACCTTGGGGCGAGAAGACCCTCTTGTTGTGGTCTTCTCGCCTCGTTTTATCTTTGCAGCTGATGGATTGCTGTAAATCAAGGAGGAAACGTGAAAGTTCGTATTGGAATCGACGTTGGCGGAACATTTACTGATGCTGTTGCCATCGACAATGATACGTACGAAATTATCGGCACGGTTAAAACACCTACTACGCACACCGCTGAAGCAGGTGTTGCAGCAGGTATTGTGCAGGTGCTTCATGGTGTTATGGAGCAGCACAACATTAAGCCTGAAGATGTTGTCTTTATTGCTCACGGTACCACCCAAGCAACAAACGCCCTGCTTGAGGGCGATGTTGCACAGGTTGGTATCGTAACGCTTGGTAGTGGTCTTCAGGGAGCCAAGAGCAAGAGTGACACCAATGTTGGCGATATTGAACTCGCTGCCGGTAAATTCCTGCGTACCAAAAATGCTTTTGTAGACACCTCTTCTGATGTTGAAGCTGGCATTAAGAGCGCAATTGAGCAGCTTTTCTCGGATGGTTCAACTTCTTATGTTGCCGCTGAGGCATTTAGTGTAGACGATCCAACTAACGAGAATGCTGTTATTGCAGAGTGCTCTGATAGAGAACTTCCTGCTACGGCTACAAATGACATTTCTAAGCTTTACGGCCTGGCTATTCGTACTCGTACAGCAGTTGTTAACGCTTCCATCATGCCAAAGATGCTTGAAGCTGCAAACATGACTGACAAGAGTATTCGCGAGGCAGGCATTGAGTCACCACTTATGGTTATGCGCTGCGACGGCGGTGTTATGACTGTTGATGAGGTCCGTCATCGTCCAATCCTAACCATTCTTTCTGGTCCTGCAGCTGGTGTAGCTGGCGCTTTGATGTATGAGAAGCTTACCGACGGCCTATTCTTTGAGGTTGGTGGCACTTCTACCGATATTTCTTGCGTTAAAGACGGCAAGGTTATGGTCAAATACGCAGAAGTTGGTGGCCACAAGACGTACCTCTCTTCGCTAGATGTGAGAACCGTTGGTATTGGTGGCGGTTCTATGGTGCAGATTTCTGATGGCAAGGCCGTTGACGTGGGACCTCGTTCTGCTCACATTGCTAACTTGGATTACGAGGTATACACCGACGCAGAAAAAATTGTGAATCCACGCCTGGTTGCTGTTCGTCCTATGGATGGAGATCCTGAGTACGCAGCTATTGAGTGCGATGGTGGACTTCGCGTTTGTCTGACCATGGCTGGCGCTGCAAACCTTGCAGGCTTTGTTCCTGAGGGAGATTATGCATACGGCTCTGTTGAAGCTGCTCGTGCGGCGTGGGCTCCTCTTGCAGAGAATATGGGTATGAGTGTTGAAGAAGCAGCAGCTCAGGTCCTTGCTTTTGCCGCAAAGAAGAACGGTGCTGTAGCAGAACAGCTTATGAAAGACTACGGCATGGACCCTCGCACAACCGTTTATGTTGGCGGTGGCGGCGGAGCTTCTACGGTAGTGCCACATTTGGCAAAGACCATGGGTCATACGTTCCGCATTGCTAAGAATGCTCCTGTTATCTCAACTATTGGCGTTGCTCTTGCTATGGTCCGTGACATGGTTGAGCGCAGTGTTACCAACCCAACCGACGATGACATTGTCAGTGTCAGGCGTGAGGCAGAAGCTCGTGCTATTAAGATGGGTGCAGCTCCTGGAACTGTTGAGGTTACTGTTGAGGTTGATACCCAGCGCCACGTTGTCCGCGCGATTGCTGTTGGTGCCACTGAGCTGCGTAGTAAAGACGTTAATGCTACACGTCTGAGTGCAGACGAGCTTAAAAAACTTGTAGTAGAGAACCTTGGCGAGGGTGCAGAAAATGTTTCCGAGGTTGCTCACTCTGCTGAGCTCTTTGCTTACACTGCAACAACTACAGAAAAGAAGCTCTTTGGTCTTCTCACCAAGAAACGCACAGCTTTTCGTCTTATTGATTCCGAGGGTGTTATTAGACTTCAGCGTCCTAATGCTGACGTACTCCAAGAGACCATTAGTTCTTGGCGCAAGGGAGTAACAGCCCTGGTAGAGGACTTGACCGTATACAACGACGGTGGAGCCAATCTGCCAAACGTCTATGTGGTAGTTGGCAAGCGCATCATCGATCTGTCTGGAATGACTTCTCTTGAGCAGATTTTGAGCCTTGCAGCAGTGGAGTTGGGCGGCTATCCGTCCGACGAGCCTGTTATCATTGCTGCTACACTTCGTTTAGGCGATTAAACTCACATGCAGAACGCAGATCACACTTTGGCGAGAAAATCGGTGAACCTTGAAGTAGAGTCTACTGTTGGCTCTGCTTCAAGGTTTCCGTTTCCAACTCGTGAGCTTGCACGTAAAGAGCTCTCGTGGGATCGCTTTGCTGCTCGAATTCCTGAAGAGGATAAAGAGCGCGTGATTGATTTGGCTTGGTCAAAGGGTGAGCGCGCTGCGCATATGGTGTTTGAAGAATCAAACGGTCAAAGTGATTTCTTTAAAATCTGCAAAGATGCAGGCATGACAATTATAAAAAAAGATATTGATTGTGTGTATGGAAACCAGCGATATTTCAGCGATTATGTTTCTGGTACAAAAGAAATTACGCTCTATGAGCAGTCGTGCGTGCTGTGGGCAAAACAAAATCAACTCGAGCCGCATGAAGCTCAAAACCTCATTCTGATGCATGAGTTTTTTCATGTCTTGGAGACGACGCGACTTGGATTAACCAGCAAAGAATACACCGTTCCGCTTATTACTATTGGTCCTTGTAAGCTGGGAAAAACAGGCATTCACGCACTATCTGAAATTGCAGCACATGCGTTTACCAATACTTACTACGAATTGCTACATAACATTTCTGGCACAGGAGGAAACAATGAATCATAAAGAGATTACCTGGAACAACCTACAGATTCCTGTTGTTGGAAGCTTTGATGTGGTCATTATTGGCGGCGGCGTTTCTGGATCTGCTTGTGGAATTCGCTGCGTCAACGAGGGTCTCTCTACACTTATTGTGGACAAGTCAAATCTGCTTGGGGGCTCTGCTACACGAGCGCTTGTGTGCCCTATGATGCCGTCATATGTGCGCCATCTGCCAGTTCTTTCTACCATCGAGCAGCAGCTCTTGGCTTCAGGTGACGCTACGCGTGACGATTACACTACCATGATCTGGTTTGCTCCTGAGCGTTTGGGAGAAGTGTATGAGCAGCTCTACACCACTAAAGGTGGACAAATCCTCTATGACACGTCTCTCGTAGCTGCGGTTCTATCTGATGCCGGTGACGAGAAAACCATCACATATGCAATTCTTGCTTCAACTGAAGGTTTGATTGCTGTATCAGCTCAAACGTGGATTGATGCTTCAGGCGATGCAGTTTTGTCTAGAGCCGCTGGTGTACCAGTTGCAGCTGGTGATGAGGACGGCATCAATCAGGTTTGCAGCTTGCGTTTTACCATGGGTGGAATTGATGTTGAGCGCTATAGAGATTACGTGCTCTCACTTGATGATCACTTCTCGCCATTGGTCGAAGGATATTTCTTTGAGTCCGCGATGGTTGCAGGTAAGAATTTTAAGCTGGAGCCAAAGTTCCGTGAGGGAATTGAAGCAGGCATTCTTGAAGAAGAGGACCTGCGCTATTACCAGATTTTCTCGCTTCCTGGAAAGCCAGGTTGCATGGCGCTAAACTGTCCGCATATTGCAAGCATGCGTACAAACACCTCGGGAGCTGCGCGTTCTAACGCAACAGTTGAGGCGCACGCTCGCATTCGCCGATTAGTTACGTTTTTACAGCGCATGATGCCTGGATTTGAGCAAAGCTACCTTATGGAGCAGGCTTCATTGTTAGGTGTTCGTGAGAGCTGGCGCGTTGAAGGTCAGACAATGCTTACCGAGGAAGATTACGTCAACCAGGCTCGATTTGACGACGGTCTTGTTCGCGGCGATTGGTACATTGACGTTCACTCCAATAAGGGCGGACTCTTCCACAAAAACACCTACGAGCAGGGTGACTATTACGAGATTCCATTCCGGTCGATGGTCACCAAACACATCAATAACCTAGGCGTTATTGGTCGCTGCATCTCTACGACGTTTTTGATGCAGGCAAGTGTTCGCATTATTCCAACGGTCACTGATATGGGAGATGCTATGGGTACGGCATGTGCTCTGGCAAAACAGACGTCAATACCACTCGCTCAGCTAGATGGCGTGGCGGTCCGTGCTGAAGTTGAACAAATGAAACCCGTGAATTCATAATTGCTGTTTAAGAATTGTGGAAGCTGTGATAAACTTCTACAGTCACGGGCGATTGGCGCAGCGGCTAGCGCAGGTGCTTTACACGCACAAGGCCGGGAGTTCAAATCTCTCATCGCCCACCATGGAACCTCACGCGGCGCCCTCGGGTGTCGCGTTTTTTCTTAGGAGTGCAATGAATAACCAGGTAGAAAGCGCGTTTTCTGACGAGAAGCCCGCGCAGGCCGGAGTTGCCGCGCAGGCCGGAGTTGTCGCGGAACCCGGAGCCGTCACGCAGACCGATACAGCTACGCAGGTCGACGCCGTCACGCAGACCGGAGCCGCCATGGAGCCCGTGCGCTCGTTCGACCGCGCGTGGGACCAGATGCGCCCCGTCACCCTCGAGCGCAACGTTATGAAGAACGCCGACGGATCGTGCCTGGTCACGTTTGGCGACACGCGCGTGCTGTGCACCGCTACCGTCGAAGAGGGCGTTCCCGCCTGGCGACGCAGTTCTCGCGCGGGTTGGGTCACAGCAGAATACGCTATGCTACCTGCGTCAACCAACCGTCGCACCAAGCGAGAGCGCGCCAACCGCAAGGGTCGCTCCATGGAGATTGAGCGCCTAATTGGCCGCTCTCTACGCTCCGTTGTTGACCTCAACCGCCTGGGCGAGTACACCATCACGCTGGACTGCGACGTGCTTCAGGCAGACGGCGGCACCAGAACCGCCAGCATCACTGGTGCATGGGTGGCGCTCCACGACGCACTCTATTCACTTGTCGAGAAGGACATTCTCCCTAGACTTCCTCTCACAGGTCAGGTAGCTGCGATTTCTATGGGCTATGTGAATGGCAAGCCGCTGCTGGACCTTGACTATCCCGAGGATTCTCACGCTGACATTGACATGAACCTTGTTGGAACAGAAACTGGACAGATAATTGAAGTACAAGGAACAGGCGAGGGCGGTCCGTTTGATCGAGAGCAACTCAACCAGCTGCTCGATCTTGGTCAAGCTGGCATCGCTCACCTTGTTGACCTGCAAAATCAAGTGACTGGATTTAGGGAGTAACCATGAGTCAAAACAGTGAAAATCAGGGTTCTAACGCTGTGACCTTTGATCCAAATACAACCGTGGTAGTTGCAACGGGCAACGCTCACAAACTTGTTGAGATTGAGGCTATCCTCTCTAAGGTAATGCCTGGTATAAGCTTTGTAGCGCTTGGTCAGCTGGGTGATTTCCCAGATCCAGAGGAGAACGGCCAGACGTTCCGCGATAACGCTCTGATCAAGGCAATGGCTGCGCTTGACGAGGTAGATTGCGTGGCAGCTATTGCAGACGACTCCGGCATTTGCGTTGACGCTCTGGACGGAGCTCCTGGAATCTATTCTGCTCGTTATGCTGGCGAGCATGGCAATGATGCTGCAAATAACCAGAAATTGCTCGCAGAGCTTGTTAACGTTGCTGATGAGGACCGCACTGCTCGCTTCCACTCCACCGTTGCTCTGGTCTACAGAGACGGATCTGTGCTGGTAGGAGAGGGCGACTGCGAGGGCGTTATTGGCCACGAGCCAAAGGGTCACAACGGCTTTGGCTACGACCCACTCTTCTGGCCAGAGGATGCTCCAGGTAAAACCATGGCAGAGCTTGAGCCTGACGAGAAGAACGCTATATCGCATCGTTTCCACGCTCTGCAGGATCTTTCCAAGCAGATTCTGGGATAGGCACGGCGTAGGTTTCGCGTCAGATTCGCGTCAGGTTTGCGTCAGATTTCGGACAGATAACTGCCGCTATGTCAGACTCGCGTCAGAATCGCGACAGATTCCTGACAGATTCCAGACAGAAAACTACCGCCGCGTCAGACTTGCGTCAGCTTCACGTCAGAATCACGACAGAATAGCGACAGAAACACGCCATATAACAGGTCAAAACCGGTCAGCGAGATATTTGTTCTTCTCGCCGACCGGTTACTTTTTTGCTTGCTTCAAATGTTAAACTAAATGTAACTGTGACTTCTGTCTTGGAGGTAGACATGAGGATTGTTCGCACCCGCGATTACGAGGACATGAGCAGAAAAGCTGCAAATGTTATTTCTGCACAAATCATTCTGAAGCCAAATTGCGTTCTTGGTCTGGCAACTGGTTCAACGCCAATTGGTACCTATGCTCAGCTCGCTGATTGGTGCAAGAGGGGAGACCTGGACTTCTCGCAGGTTTCTACGTATAACCTTGACGAGTACCGCGGTCTTTCTCACGACGATCCTCAGAGCTATCACTATTTCATGCGCAAAAACCTCTTTGACCTGGTAAATATTGATCTTGAGAACACTCATGTGCCCGATGGCTCTAATCCTGACGTCGAGGCAGCTTGCGCCGAGTACGATAGGCTTGTTGCTAAGGCTGGCTATCCTGACCTGCAGCTTCTTGGTATTGGTCACAACGGTCACATTGGCTTCAACGAGCCCGACGACCATTTCTCCAAGGGTACGCACTGCGTTGACCTCACCGAGAGCACCATTCAGGCAAACAGCCGCCTGTTTGAGCGCATGGAGGACGTCCCTCGTCAGGCTTACACCATGGGCACGCAGACCATCATGTTCGCGCGCAGCATTCTGATTGTGGCTAGCGGCGAGGACAAGGCTAAGGCTGTTTACGACATGTGCTTCGGCAACGTTTCGCCTCAGTGCCCAGCCTCTATCCTGCAGCTTCATACTAACTGCACCGTTATTGCTGACGAGGCCGCCCTCTCGCTCTGCCCAGCTGAGTAAAACTTGGTTGGTCCAAAGCATCCAAAAGGCTTCTTAATAGCTTTAAAAGCATTTGTCGAGAAAACAAAACTCCCATTCACGAGAATGGGAGTTTTTTGTTGCGGCTTATTTTGCGCGTTCAGCGACACATGGTCAGTTGTACTCCTTTATTGGAATACCAAAAATTACTTATAATCCTTGAAGTAACTGCTGATAGCCAAAAGGACCTGGTAGTTAAGGCCAAGCACATAGTCTCCCTGATCGGTATGAACCGTGCGAAGCGTAAACTCAAGATTGTCACCAACCGTGATTTTATCGCCATCTTTTTTGCCAGTACGAGACATATCGCCAGTTGTAAGTGGGAAAACTCTACCGGCTGGATTAACCGAAGTAACAAAGAATATAAAAGGCTCGACGGCGTTTTCACCAGGGTTAATGTGCAACTGTTTGAAAATCTGACTGTTTGTTGACACGTAGACTACTTCGTTTTTGTCGAGCAGCTTCTTCAGTTCAGGAAGAGTCGCTGCTACCCAAGGTAGATCATGATGAACAAAAGGATTGTCGCTCGCGAGCGACTGCGAAATAGGCGAGCCGTACTGATAGACGTAAACGATCTTGTTGTAGAGCTCGTTGACATCATTAACAGAGGTCTGAGCTGGTGCGGCCTGGTTTGCCTGAACAAGCTCGATAATGTTCATAGAATTGAGCTGGTCAGATGAAGCACCTTTGGACTGTGCTTCAGAAACAGTCAATCCACCAAATGCGAACGACCCTACGCTAAATACCAGGCAAAGCGCTGATAAAGCAACAAGAGCTTTAGATGATTTCTTTTTGGAAAGGAATGCGATTCCGATAGCAAGAGCAACAAAAATAAGCACGATATACCAGGTCTTGCTAATGGCGTATCCCAGAGTCTCAGTCATTGGGCCTCCTTGTGTTTTGAAGTTAGTTACTAATTTTATCAGAGGACCCCTATTTGTCATAAATTTGTTGGGGTTCTGACGCGCTGTCGTTGCAAACCTGACACGATCTTCTCGCGAATCCGACGCGAAGCTGACCGACCGACTGATGTTGTTCCCGTGACATTTGTCGTAAAACCTTGAGATTTTATTTTCTACCTCGTATAGTGGAGTTTCGGAAATTCTGACTATTGTTTGTCGACCGGTACATATCTCCGACACATCAACGTGTCGCACCGCAAACGTACTGATTGACTTGGAGGATTGATGGAAAACGAGATTCCACCAGTTAATCGTGTAGATGAGATTCACGAGAAGCTCAGCGCACTTCAGGGCCAAAAACTCAAGGTCAAGGCCAATATGGGCCGTTCTCGTATTGTTGAGCGCACAGGCACTCTGGTCATGGCCCATCCATCTCTTTTTATCGTTGAGGTCGGCGAGCGCCGCGGTCGCACCGCCCGCCAGTCCTATCAGTACGTTGACGTTCTGACCGGCACCGTTGAGCTTTTTGACTACGAGACCGGCGAGCGTTTGTTTGATTTTGAGTTTGAAGAGTAGTTCAGAAGCGCACGCATTACTTCGACTAGGCTCACTCTCATGACCGCCTCTTCGTCCAAATTTGGACGCCAAACCATCAAAATTCCTTGCAAGGTCAATCTTCACCTGGGCATTCACACCCAGAAGGACCAGCGAGGATACCATAAAGTAGATTCGCTCATGGTTCCCGTTGCGCTGTACGACACGGTTGTTGTTGACGACGCACCGGAGCTCACGGTTACGCATGAGCCGCAGCTCTGCGTGTTGCCCGAACGAACAACAACCTGGAAGGCCGCGGTTCTTCTCGCTAATAAGCTGGGTGTTTCTCCAGATGTTTCCATTGACGTGCAAGTGCACATTCCCGAGAAGGCCGGTCTGGGCGGATCGTCTGCCGATGCTGCCGCGACACTCTATCTGTTGGCTCAGCGCTGGGGTGTTGATCCGCTAGACCCGCTGGTAGTTGAGGTAGCCAAAGCTGTTGGTGCAGATGTGGCGTTCTTCTTGGATCCACAACCATCGCTAATGCTTGGCGCCGGAGATACGCTGGTAGAAACCTATGCGTCCACCGTTGATGCTCCACTTGCCATTGTTTTACCAGCAGAAACTGGCGTTGTTACCAAGGAAGCTTATGACCAGTTTGACGCATCGCCAATTGCTCCGGAGTCCTACGAGAATTTGTCCTCACTTTTGCGTGACGCTGGTCAGGGTGCTGCAGGCATGGAACCCGCCCCTGACAATGCCGCTGCAAGCAAGCAATTCATCCAGCAGGTGTCAAAACTACTTTTCAACAATCTTGCACCAGCAGCAAAATCGCTAAAACCACAGGTGGCCGAGGTAGAGGAGTGGCTAAAGGCACAACCTGGCGTTCTTGGCGCTCAGGTTTCTGGCTCAGGTAGCAGCTCTTTTGCACTTTGCGAGCCCCAAGAAGCTGCCGATGCAATTGCCGCCGCAGCTCAAGCAAAAGGTTGGCGAGGCTTCTCCACTACCTGCAAGTTGTAGTGGTAACATAGAGCGGCAAATGTTTGATGGTTTACCCGCCGGACAAGGCAAAACATAACGGGTTGTGGCTCAGCTTGGTAGAGCGCTCGGTTCGGGACCGAGAGGTCGCTGGTTCAAATCCAGTCAACCCGACCATTTTTCCTGATAATCAATGAATTTCCACCGTTTTTGCCGCGAAATAAGCGTTTTGGCAGTCAAAGTGGTAAAAAATGCGTTTAGTTGGAATATACAAAATCATACGTTTTCTATGCAGGTCATCTACCAGTGTAAACCTTCGGTCAAATTTGATTGAAACTTTTATGAGAAAACCCAACTGGGAAAACGCAAGTGCCAAAACGCCGAACTAGAAAATAAATCTCCAACTAAACGGGTTTTTTACCCAAATCAGACCCCACTATTTGTCATATCAATTTCTTGACTAGTTTTCGTGCATATTTGAGACTGTTTATACGTTTTTGGTTAGGCGGACACATAATCGCCTGGACCTTGTATCAACCGTTCCTTAAAAATCTATATGACAGCTCTATGAGTACACTTCCTCACTGTTTTGAGCTTCATTTTTCTATCAAATGAACATTGTGAACGTTTAGGCCTACAAAAACATAAATAAATCGACACAAAATAAACACAATTAGGCTACAATCAGACGAAGAGCACTACGTTTAAGGCAACGCGCGCACCGTCGTTCTTACGCGCTTGCACACACACGCGTTTTGTTGAAAGGGGTTTTGTATGCCTGTTGTTGAGTTTTTTGTAAACGTGTTATCAACACCAGCCATCCTAGTTGGCCTTGTTGCTCTGCTAGGTTTGGCACTTCAGGGAAAGCCAGTTGAGGACCTCATCAGGGGTACCCTCAAGACCATCGTCGGCTTCCTCGTTCTTTCTGCAGGTGCAGGTTTCTTGCAGACTGGCTCCCTCCTTGCCTTTGGCGAGATCTTCAACTTCGCTTTTGACATGCAGGGCGTCGTCCCAAACAACGAGGCCGTCGTCTCGCTGGCACTTGGCGAGTTTGGTCAAGCAACCGCAATCATCATGTGCATCGGCATGGTCCTGAACATTGTCCTCGCACGTTTTTCTCGCTTTAACTACATCTTCCTCACCGGCCACCACACTCTCTACATGGCAGCTATGCTCGCCATCATCCTGCACGTCGGCGGCCTTTCCGGTTGGATGCTCTACATCTCCGGCGCATGCCTGCTTGCTCTGATCATGGTTCTGTCTCCTGCATACTGCCAGCCAACCATGCGCAAGGTTACCGGCAGCGATTCCGTTGCACTTGGCCACTTTGGCGGCGCTGGTTACTGGCTTGCTGGTATGGTCGGTAAGCTCTTTGCATCCGATCGCGAGAATAGCACCGAGAATATCAAGTTCTCCAAGCGCCTCATCTTCCTGCGCGACAACACCGTTTCTATTGGTCTGACCATGATCATTATGTTCTTGGTTATCACCGGCGTTGCCGTCAGCCGTGGCCTTCTAACCCTGGTACCTGCAGGAACTACCGCTGCAGAGTTTGCCTCTAACCCACAGTATGCGGGCCTTCAGCACCTCGGCGACCTGCTGAATATTGGTACCGAGACCACCACTAACTGGATTGTCTGGGCATTTACCCGCGGCCTTTCCTTCGCTGGTGGTGTTTACATCATTCTGTCCGGTGTCCGTCTGATCATTGGCGAGATTGTTCCTGCATTCAAGGGTATCGCTCAGAAGCTTGTCCCTGGTGCAAAGCCTGCAATTGACTGCCCAATCGCATTCACCTATGCTCCAAACGCCGTTATCATCGGCTTCCTGAGTTCCTTCGTTGGAGGCATCCTGGGTCTGCTTATTCTGGGTGTCATTAACGCACAGGTCGCAGCTATTGCCCTGATTCTCCCAGGCGTTGTTCCTCACTTCTTCTGCGGCGCAACCGCAGGCGTCTTTGGTAACGCAGAGGGTGGCATCAAGGGCTGCATTGCTGGCTCTTTTGTCCACGGCCTGCTCATTACCTTCTTGCCTGCACTGTGCATGCCAGTCTTTACTCTCATGGGCTTCACCTCCGCTACCTTCTCCGACGCTGACTTCTCCATCATGGCGCTGATCTTTGGTAACGTTGCTTTGAACGTCCAGGGTGCAGTTCTCACGGGCATCTGCGTTGTCTGCTTCTGCCTCCCAATTCTCTTCAACCTTGTTGCTCCTAAGAAGGCAGAAGAGAAGAAGGCCGAGTAGCATCCGCTCACAGAATTGCAGCTAAACATCGCAGTTGCTGCAGAAAATGCGAGTAGAATTTAGGTATCTAGGTCGGGCTTCGTCCTTGGATGGGGCCCGACTTTTTAACCCACGTAACCCACCTATCACACGTGGTGAATTGAAAGGGGCTTTTATGGCTATCCAGAAGATCCTTTGTTGTTGCGGAAGTGGACTTGGCTCCAGCCTTATGGTTGAGATGCAGATCCAGGACGTCCTGAATGAGCTGGGCGTGAGCGGCGTTGAGGTTGAGCACTCAACCGTTTCCGACGTTACTCCTGGCGCAGCTGACCTCTTTATTGTTGCTCGCGACCTTGAGGATTTTATCGCCGGCATTCCAGAAGACGAGAAGATCGTTCTCTCCAACATCCTTGATAAGGATGAAATGAAGGAAAAGCTTACCGAGAAGTTCGGTCTGTAAGCGCTGACTCGCACGCAGCTCCGGCTCGCGCGTGGTGCCGACCTGCTGCATTTCTCGCACGTAGCTCCGGCTCGCGCGTGGTGCCGACCTGCTGCGTTTCTCGTACGAAATACGTGAAAGGAAATTACATGGACGTCGACCTTAAACA
Source organism: Atopobium sp. ICM42b (assembly GCA_000564995.1). GTDB lineage: Bacteria > Actinomycetota > Coriobacteriia > Coriobacteriales > Atopobiaceae > Lancefieldella. The sequence continues at coordinate 63,685 of JDFH01000020.1, read as the reverse complement.
GGTTGCTCGTGAGGTGCGCAAAAGCATTCTCACGCAGGTCTTTACGGCCAAATCCGGCCATCCCGGTGGCTCGCTTTCTGCAACAGAAATCCTGACGTATCTCTACTTCAAGGAGATGCACGTAGACCCCACCAAGCCAAACTGCCCTTGCAGGGACCGCTTTGTGCTCTCAAAGGGTCACGTTACCCCAGCGCTCTACGGCGTTCTAGCCGAGCGCGGCTTCTTCCCCAAGGAGGAGCTCAAGACCTTCCGCGCGCTCAACTCGCGCCTTCAGGGTCATCCCAACATGAACGACACACCTGGCGTTGACATGAGTACCGGCTCCCTGGGCCAGGGCGTTTCTACCGCTGTTGGTATGGCGCTTGCTGGCAAGAAGTTCAACAAGGACTACCGCGTCTACGCACTTCTGGGCGACGGCGAAATCGAAGAGGGCCAGGTCTGGGAGGCTGCTATGTTCGCTGGCAACCACCAGCTTGATAACCTCACGCTTATTGTTGACAACAATAACCTGCAGCTTGACGGCTCGCTTGATCAGATCAACACTCCGCAGCCAATTGGCGAGAAGTTCAAGGCGTTCAAATTCCACGTCATCGAGGTGGCAGATGGACACGACTTTAACCAGCTTGCAGCTGCATTTGCTGAGGCTCGTACCATTAAGGGTCAGCCAACCGTTATCGTTGCCCACACCGTAAAGGGCAAGGGCGTCTCCTTCATGGAGAACCAGGTAGGTTGGCACGGCAAGGCTCCAAACCAGGAGCAATACGAGCAGGCTATGAAAGAGCTTGAGGGAGAGGTGGCATAACATGGCAGACGTACAGAAAATTGCCACCAGAGAGGCATACGGAAAAGCCCTGGTAGAGCTTGGTAAAGAGCATGATGATCTTCTCGTCTTTGACGCCGACTTGGCAGAAGCTACTCGCTCCGGCAAGTATGGCGAGGAGTATCCTGATCGCTTTGTGGACTGCGGAATTGCTGAGGCCAACATGATTGGTATGGCAGCTGGCGTCGCAGCTACTGGTCACAAAGTCTTTGCAACCTCGTTTGCTATGTTCACTTCTGGTCGTGCCTTTGAGCAGATCAGAAACTCGGTGGGTTACCCTCACCTAAACGTCAAGATTGGCGCTACCCACGGAGGCCTCTCGGTAGGAGAGGACGGCGCTACTCACCAGTGCAACGAGGATATTGCTGTTATGCGCACCATTCCTGGCATGACCGTTATCATCCCATCCGACGCTGTTGAGGCTGAGGCCGCCGTCAAGGCCGCTTACGACCACGACGGTCCTGTTTATATGCGCTTTGGTCGCCTTCCTGTTCCTGTCTTCAATACCAACCTTGATTACCACTTTGAGCTTGGCAAGGGTATTGTCCTTAAGGAGGGTACTGACGTTACGCTGGTAGCTTGTGGCCTTATGGTTCCTGTGGCTCTTGAGGTTGCAGAGCAGCTGGCAGCAGGGGGTGTCAGCGCTGAGGTCATCAACATCCACACCATCAAGCCTCTGGACACTGAGTTGATTGCTGCTTCTGCAGCAAAGACCGGGAAGGTTGTGACCATTGAGGAGCACTCCGTCATCGGCGGTCTGGGTAGTGCAGTCTGCCAGGCACTTTCCGAGAACGCTCCTGTTCCTGTCAAGGTCATCGGTGTTCAGGACACCTATGGCGAGTCCGGACCTGCACTTCAGGTTCTTGCTAAGTACGGCCTGGATACCCCGAGCGTCCTTGCATCCGTCAAGGATTTCTTGAAGTAAGCGCTTCGAGCTTCTTCGTCCTCTGACGCGTATCTGCGCGCAAACCGCGCATCACTGCACGTCAACGTTGCACAAACAAAGCCCTTCTCGTCATCTGGCGAGAAGGGCTTTAGAATCACAGCGGACTTCAAGGTTTGACCATTCCCAATGATCTGCCGAACAACTGCAATTACTCCGACCTGTGTAGCGACGGAGGAACCGCAAAGGGCAAGCTCTAGCTGAATTCATCTACTGAGTTGTCATCTGCTTCGTGGCTGGGGCCACGCATAAGATACGCAGCCCCAGCCACTGCGGCATAAAGTGCCCAAGCGCCTACGCAGAAGAGCAGGTTTCCCAGCCAGTCCCCAACGAAAATCTCGTGTGTGTCAGTACTGCGATAGAACGAGTTCGTGACAGCAAGTAGTAATGCTGCTGCCCCGCTTGACAAGAGTCGTATCCACAGTGCCTTCACTCGCGGTTGCGGCCATCGTTGTGGCGGGTCAACTATCAAAAGAACCAGGCCGGTGAGAAACGTTCCGTAAAGTGGAAGTACCATCAAAAGAGTGCCAGCTGCAGCGAGCCCCGTGGCGGGGATATAGAAAATCCCGAAGCAGATTCCAATCCATGTCGTGTACGTACGGATCGCATCCCTGTTCGTGAAAGTAGGCGTGGCAAATCGGGCTGAGCTCCTCATGAGCATCCGTCCTGCCATGACCGTGAAGGCAATCCAGCCGAGACCGAGAGATAGGAGCGTCTCACTCCAATGTTGAGATCCATACTGGGTGGAAGCAACTGCATCAAAAGCGACTAACGCGATGGCCGCAACCCCTGTACCCAATACGCGGATCAGTAATGCTCGACAGAGCGGCGTCTCCCATGTTGATGGCCTATCAATGATAAAAAATAGCAGTCCTGCTAGAGGGGCAAGCCACAATGGGGTGCTCACCGGGGCGACTCCACCGATGAAGAGCAGGGAACCGGGCACTATCGCAAAGCCGAGGATGAGCCCTACCCAATACACGTAGGTCCGAACGAATAGTTTTAAAGACTCAACCATTTACACCCCCCCATGGACTTCAGCACCGAAACTATAACGATTCTACGGCAGGGAGGCGACTCATGACCAGATACACTTCAAAACCCGCCTGAAATGTGCAAAGAATCTGTATTTAAGCCACCGATTCTTTAACAAAATCAGGCAAATCCACAGATTCTTTGATGTATTTAGGCAAAATTTACAGATTCTTTGCAGAAATCAGGCGCGAGAAAGTTAAAGCAATTATGCCGGATTCATGAGCCTGAAATGCTCACTTAGTCTGAGTAGAAGTACTCAGACATGGCGAGAAAAACAGGCAAATCGCTCAGACTTAGCGAGAAAAACCGGCAAATAGCTCAGACATAGCGCACTTTCCAGGCGAATTTCCTATTCCCTATCTTTATTACTGTCTAGCTGTTTTTTTGAAAAGCACCATTAAGCCATTTGCCGACTAACCAAAATCATCTTCTTGAATTTTCTTGCTTAAAAGAATATAAACATCTATAACGTTACGTACTAATTATGCACGCGCTTGGAAAAGGCAATCAAGCTCGATTTTGGCAAAGGGAGTGTTACATGAAGATTCAAGACGAGGTAAAGCAAGCAGTCGCTAAGGCGATTTCAGAGCATGATTTTAAGCACGTTGAATGGATTGCCGCTGGTGGTTCTTATGGTGGATTTTATCCAGCGGACTACTTTATGACTCACGAAGCAACAGTTCTTTCTTCTCGCATGCATACCAGCAACGAGTTTGTATTTGCTCCACCAGCCACGCTTGGAGAGTCAACAATTTGTATCGTTTGCTCGATGCGAGGAACCAAAGAAACTTGTGAAGCTGCGCGTATTGCAAAAGACCACGGTGCTTATGTAATTGCGATTTATGTTGAGGAATCGCAGTTAACCGAGGTATGTGATCAGAAAATCAAATACGAGTCTATCGCTCTCGATGAAAGTAAAACTGAGAGAGTAAATTCAAGCGTCGGCCTCTTGATTGCTGCCAACTTAGTAAATCAAACTGAAGGCTATGCTCGTATGAATGAGATGGAAATGGCTTTTGACCAGGTCGATTCTCTTTATAGAGAGGCAGTTGTTCGCACAACTCCAATTGCACAGACTTGGGCTCAATCAGTGAAAGATGCTCCAACTATTTATGTTATGGGCTCCGGACCTGCCTATGGATCGGCCTATATATTTTCCATCTGCAATATTGAAGAGATGCTTCAAAAAAGCTCGCCAACAATTAATTCATGTGAGTTCTTCCATGGTCCTTTTGAAGTGCTTGTAAACGAAGATCCTATTTTCCAGCTCGTTTCTTATGGACGTTGTAGGCCAGCTGATATGCGCGCAGTTAATTTTCTTTCAACGTATGCTGCCGAGAAAACCTTTGTGCTAGATGCTGTAGATTTAGGCATTACTCAGCTATCTGAAGATGTAGCAGAGTACTTCAATCATGTTCTTTTCTCGCCAATATTAAACAACGTCTTTATGAGAGAACTCTCAAAAGCAACTGGCAAAGACTATATGACTCGCACGTATATGTGGAAGGTTCCTTACTAGGCGGTTGCACGCGGATTTGCGCGTGTGCAGGTCTGCACTTTCAGACCTACGCGCAGCCTGCGCTGAGTACCGTTTACCGTTCAAAAAGTACCGTTCACACGAATTTATATAAGACGTATATAATGTCTTATATGTATTGTATACTCAGTTTTGCAATTTTACTGTTTGACACAATTGCTCTGGAAGAAAGGAGTGTCTATGAATCAAGTTATCCTTGCGTCGCATGGAAATCTATCAGTTGGTGCTTTAGACACTGTCCACATGATTGTGGGAGAAATTCCTAATGTGCACGCACTTACATTGCAAAGGGAGGATAAGGAATCAATTTCCGGCAAAATTGTCGAGCTTATTAAGACTTTTGATAAGAATGACCATGTCTATGTTCTTACCGACATGTTAGGCAGCAGTGTCAACAATTCAGCTGTTGAATTGTTGCAGCAGCAGGAAAACATTGTTGTTATTGCTGGAATGAACATGCCTCTTATTTTGTCTCTTGCACTTGAGGGAGAAGATCTTACGCAAGAGCAGGTTCACCAGCTAATTCTAGAAAGCCGTAAGGGTATTGTTGACTGTGGCCACCCTGAGCTCGAGGAAGCTGTCATTGCAGCTGCTCAGCAGCAGCCGGTCCAAGGAAAGGGCGGAAAGAGCAAAGTTGTTCTCGCTCGTCTGGATTACAGGCTTCTTCATGGACAGGTTGTATTCTCTTGGATTAATACTGTAGGCGCAAACCGCATCATCATTGTGGATAACGATGCAGCAACAAATGATATTAAAAAGAATGCTCTTAAGCTGGCTAAACCCACCGGCGTTTATCTCAATATCTTCACTGTTGAAAAAGCTCTTTCAAAGTTGGCAAAGCTGGACACGCTTGGTGATTCAGTAATGTTTGTATTTGGCAACACAAAAGAGCTCTTGGAGTTCTCAAAGCAGCATCAATTTGATGAGGTCAACTATGGTGCAACCGCCAATGTAGATGGTGCGGAGCAAATTGGTGGATCTGGAAGTTCCGTATTCCTTACCGAAGAAGGTAAGAAAGATACTCAGGAGCTTTTGGATCTTGGAACCAAAGTATACGTTCAGCAGACACCTACCCATCAGCGTGTCAATTTAAATTCACTATAAAAGAGGGGAGAAGAAATGAGTACATTTGTTAGTGCGCTTCTTGTCGGTCTCGTTGGCATTTTCTGCATGCTTGACTCTCGTTTGCTCGGACGACTCAACTTTGAGCAACCACTTATTGGCGCAACACTCGTTGGTCTTGTTCTGGGAGATATTCCTACAGGTCTTGCTGTTGGAGCTGCAACCGAGCTCGTAAGCATGGGCCTGGTATCAGTAGGCGCAGCCGTACCACCTGATATGGTTCTTGGCAGTATTGTTGCATCTGCATTTGCTTGCCTTACAGGAGCAGGTGTTGAGACTGCAATGACTATTGCAATTCCAATTGCAGTACTCGGACAGCTTTTTGGTATTGTTTTCCGTTCGATTATTGCTGCACTTACTCACGTATCTGACCAGGCAATTGAAGAGGGTAAATTCAAGAAAGCAACCAATATGCACATTGTGGTTGGCACTACCTTGTACTCTCTTATGTATTTTATTCCTATCTTCGCTGCTGTTTTCCTTGGTACAGATGCAGTTAAGGCCGTTGTTGAGCTAATTCCTGCATGGCTGAGCACTGGTTTAAATGTTTCTGCTCAGATTTTGACTGCATTTGGTTTGGCACTGCTGATTTCAATGATGCTCTCTAAGGGCATGGAGGGCTTCTTGTTCCTTGGTTTCTTGCTTTCTGCATATTTGCACCTCTCTGTAACAGCAGTTTCGCTCTTTGCAGTGGTGCTCGCAGTTATTCTTTCCGGCATTAAATTTGGTCGTGGTGGAGCAGGAGCTGGAACTTTGCAGTCAGCTCATGTAAGTGCCACGCATGATCCGCTCGAGGATGACGAGTAGGAAGGAAGTTATCATGGCTGAAAATAAGGTTTCTTTAAATAAAAAGCTTTCACAGTTCTTCTGGCGTTCTTGGGCAATTCAGGATTCTTGGAATTACGAACGTCAAATGAACATGGGATTTATGTATGGCATTGCTCCAACTATTGATCGATGCTATCCAGATCCAAATGATCCAAAGCAGGTAGAGCGCAAAAAAGAGGCTTATAAGCGTCACATGGCATTCTACAACTGCACACCTCAGACAAGTGCTTTTGTCTTGGGACTTGCTGCATCAATGGAAGAGGCATACGCAGAAGATCCTGATAGCGTTAATCCAGACTCCATTAATGCAATGAAGACTTCCCTTATGGGTCCTCTTTCTGGTATTGGTGACTCGTTCTTCCAGGGAACCATTCGTGTTATTGCCTTTGGACTTGGTGTTGCTCTTGCTCAGCAAGGCTCAATCATGGGACCAATTCTGGCAATGCTTATCTCCATTGTTCCTTCTGTTCTGGTTACCTGGTTTGCTGCAAAGCTTGGCTATCAGGGCGGCCAGCAGTTCCTGCATAAGCTGCAGGATGGCGTCACCATGGAGCGACTGATGTACGTTTGCGGAATTGTTGGTCTTATGGCTGTTGGCAGTATGGTTGCATCTCTTATTGGACTGACAACACCTCTGGTCTTTGCGGATGGAACTCTTGTCCTTCAGAACGTTTTGGATAGCATTCTTCCACAGACAATTCCACTGCTTCTAACTGCAGGAATGTTCTACATGGTTAAGAAGGGCGTCAACACAGGTTGGTTGCTTGCTATTGCAATCTTTGGTGGAATTGCACTTTCCGCACTGGGTATTCTCGCTTAATAAATCAAAACGGCATTGATAAACGGCATTAATAAACGGCGTAAACCATTTGAAGAGGAGAAAAAATGTACGAGATCGATCTGAATCAACCTAAGAGTATTATCTCTAAGATTGTCGAGAACCACACTATTACTCATGTTGCTTTTGTCGGCTGTGGCGCATCCATGTCTGAGCTGTATCCAGCTAAGTATTTCCTGGCAAACAACACCAACAAGCTTAACGTTCAGCTCTTTACCGCTAACGAGTTCAACTACGATACTCCTGCATGGCTTGGCGAGCACACTCTAGTTATTACTTGCTCTCTTGGTGGAGGTACTCCAGAGACTATTGCAGCCAATACTACTGCTAAGAAGGCCGGTGCTCCTGTAGTTGCTGTTACACACGTTGCAGATTCTGCGCTCACAAAGGAAGCTGACTACGTAATTGTTCACGGTTTTGAGAAGAACTATGCAGCAAAGATCGAGAAGATGGGCTATGTCCTGGCACTTGCAGCAGAGATTCTTCAGCAGACAGAGGGCACTGAACTTTACCAGGATGTCATTGATGGTCTCAACGCCATTTATGAGCTAGCAGAGAAGTCTGCTCAGAGTGCTGGAGCAGAGGCTCAGAAGTTCGCAGATGCTTACAAGGATGATCAGCTTATCTATCTGATGGGCTCTGGTGCATCTGCAAAGGTTGCTTACTCAACCTCTATGTTCCTGTTCTCTGAGATGCAGTGGATTGACTCCGCAGCTTACAACACAGGTGAGTATTTCCATGGACCATTTGAGCTTACTGAGGATGGAAAGCCTTATCTTCTCTTTATGTCTGAGGGTGCAACAAGGCCAATGGACGCACGTGCGCTTACCTTTATGCAGCGCTTCAACTCCAAGGTAACCGTCATTGATTCAAAGGATTACGGTCTTGCAGGAGCTGTTTCCTCCAAGGTACTCGGCTATTTCAACCCGTTCATTCATACCGCAGTCATGCGTGTTTACGCCGAGAAGATCGCTGAGGCTCGTAAGCATCCTCTGACCATGCGTCGCTATATGTGGAAGATTGAGTACTAAGCTGATTATGTAAATCACGCTAAGGAAAGGACAGGTTCTGCCTGTCCTTTCTTCATATTCGGGAAAGTTGTCCTCTTGCTGTGAAGTAAACCTTCGACAAGATATATATGTGCAAGAGTTTCGCCACAAGATGTATTATTGTTATAAAGGTTTTAAATTATTGAGATGTCTATAATGTCTTAGGAGTAGTTTTGAGTACATCAAACGTGCAACCTTTATATCAACAGATATATGATGACATTAAGAGTGATATTGAGTCTGGTGTATATCAGGTTGACGATAAAATTCCTTCTGAAACTGAATTAAGCGAGAAATACAACGTAAGTCGCATTACGGTCCGTCGTGCTATTGAAGATCTTTGTGCTGACAGCTTGCTTACAAAAAAGCAGGGAAGGGGCACGTTTGTAGGTTCAAAGCAGCTCAAGCGTAGACTTGAACAATCTTTAGAGTCTCGTAGTTTTACCGAGATGTGTGCCGCTTGCGGAGCTGTTCCAAGAGCCGAGGTAGTAGACAGGCAAATAATTCCCGCACGTCCAAATGAGATAAAGTTCTTCGGTCTTTCTGAAGGTGCTTTAATTCTTTATATTCGCAGGATTCGCTATGCAGATGATCTTCCTATTGTTGATGAGCGTGTTATTTTGCCCTACGAGTGGGCTTCAAATCTTTATACGCATCCTCTTGAAAACGTCTCAATGTTTAAGGCTGTTGCTGAAATCCTTGGAAGAAAGCCAGTTAAGAGCTCTTCCTGGACAATTAATGCAGCAAGAGCAACAACAGAGCAGTCAAGCCGTCTTGATATCTCCGTTGGAGCTCCGCTTATTGTTAGCGAGTCCTATTTTGTGGATAAGGAAAAGAAGCCTGTTTACATTGGCAAAGACTTCTTTGTTGGAGGCCGTTACGAGCTGAGTTTGTAAGAAGTAAGCTCTGCAAGTTCCGATACGGCATTCGCGTGCGTCAATGCTGCCGCGTCCCGCCGCGTCTCGCGTCATCCCGCGTCCCGCCGTGTTCCGCCACGTCCCGCCTGAAAAGTACATCATGTCTGAGTAAATTTACTCAGACATAGCGAGAAAAACCGGCAAATAGCTCAGACTTGGTGCACTTTTCCGGCAAAACGTTCAGACATGGCGAGAAAATCAGGCTCCACGAAGAGCGCTCATGAAAAGCAACTTTGAGTTCAAAAAGTCCGCCTGAAATGTGCAAAGAATCTGTATTTGAGCTACCGATTCTTTTGTAAAATCAGGCAAATCCACAGATTCTTTGATGCTTTTAGGCAAAATTTACAGATTCTTTGCAGAAATCAGGCGCCCCTAGGCGCCCTCAAGGCGTCCCCTAGGCGCCCGCTAGGCGCCCTCAAGGCGCCCTGCTAGGCGTCCGCCAGATGCACGCCGTGCCCGCGCCGCCCTCCCGCAGCCTGGCGAGAAACCCCGTCCACCAGCGGCGCTTTCGCACAAGAAACCCGGCATCCACACGAAATGGATGCCGGGTAGAAATCACTTGCAACCTGTACGCGCCTTACTTGTACTCGTAGAAGCCCTTACCAGCGGCAACGCCGGTCTCGCCCTTGTCAATCTTCTCTTTGAGCTGGGCAACAATGCGACCCTGTACAGACTCGGGATCCTTAGCTGCAGGGTTCATCAGAGCGACATTGTATGCGGTGACCAGGCCAATGATGTCCAGAATCTGGAACGGACCCTTTGGCGAGCCGGTGCCAATGCGCCAAGCCCTATCGATGTCCTCGACGTTGCCAACGCCGTTTGCCCAGAGCTGCTCAGCGGAGACCAGAAGAGGTACCAGCATGGAGTTCAACAGGTAACCAGGCTGCTCCTTCAGGACCTTGACCGGAATCATACGGATGCTTGCTGCAAAAGCGACGACCATGTCAAAGTTCTCCTGAGCGGTACCTGCGTGACCCATAACCTCGCCGATTGGGTTGCGCCAAATCTCGTTAGCAAAGTGGAGTGCTAGGTACTTCTCGGGACGACCAGTAGCTACAGCGAACATGCTTGGAATCATGGTTGAGCTGTTAGTTGCCACAATAGTCTTCTCGGGCAGGTGCTTGGCCAGCTCGGTATAGAACTCAATCTTCTGCTCTGGATTCTCTGCAACGGACTCGATGACAAAATCGGCGTCACCAAAAGCCTCATCCCAATCGGAAGTGAGCTTGAGGTTGCTATATGCGCGCTCTACCTGCTCTTTCAGCTGGTCGAGCTTCTCTGGAGTAATCTCATCCTGGGCAATAAGGCCATAAGCGTAAGCCTTAGGATCGGTCTTCATTGCCTCGAGGGTGTTCAAATACACCTCTCTGAGGTGCTCAATCTTTGGACGAGCACGCTCAATTGAAGCCTCGGACCTCAGCCAAATGGTGGTCTCGTAGCCGCGATAAGCGGTCTGAAATGCAATCTGGCTGCCCAAAACGCCGCCGCCAGCAACTACAACTTTCTTAACCTGTGAAATGTCCATAGGACGTTCCTTTCTACAAGCGTGGCGAGAAGTGCCGCGCGATTTATCTACCGTCCCTATACCCCAGAAACTCTCCGTCAAACATTCGTTCGGAAAATTTCCAACTTTCATTCAATTCCTACGAATTATCCCCTGGCGAGAAACCACATCTATCCCTCATCGTTCTTGGGTAGAATAGAGACGTACCAAGCAGTTGGTTTTAGCGCAGTCCATTGGCTACAACCCAATAAAACACCAGGTATGACGCCTGGACAGAATAGAGGCATCATGATTGACGGAACATACAAGATTCAAATGGATTCTCCCGTTGGAGCCAAAGAGGGTACCGCTGTCCTCATCACCTCTGGCGAGAAACTCACTGGCTCTCTGACTGCTATGGGTGTCCAGATTGATATTGAGAACGGCAAGGTTACCGACAACTCGTTTACCTTTGGTGGCAAGCTTGAGTCTTTTGTGGGTCCCGTTATCTTTGCCGTCGGCGGCTCCGTTGAGGGCGACACCATCCAAGGCATCGCCCACATTGCTAACCGAGACTTTGTGTTTACGGGTACAAGGGAGTAGTAGAAACTTAGTTAAAATTTTTTATATATAACAAGTGTAGAGGATTGCTGTTACCATCAATCCACTTTGTTTAACTGTTTTGGCTGTCTTTGAGTGTGAATGCCACAGCTACATTTGGACTTGGAAATTCAATTATTGGATTAAGATTTTGATTTGAGCGTTAATATTACTAATAATAACCAATCAAAAAGTCTAGAAATCTGATCTGCGGCCTCTTTTCTTCAACCGTCTGCACCTGGATTTACTCTATAAGTTCATTAGTTGTGAGATTCGGATGAAAAGATATGCCATCAAAGCGAAAGTATGATGCAATTGATCTCCTCCGAAGTTGTTAAACACTATTTCGTGAGTTGTGTGTATGAGAAGAGCAGATCGCCTAAAGCTTGATTTCTACTGCATATGACAGAAATTAGCTCATGTGTAAATGTGTTGCTGTAAAATGTAATCACATTTGAATTTCATTAAAGACAGATACATGAGTTTAAGTATTCGGAGCTTGTAAGTAGTGATGATGTCAAGGCTGTGTTGCTGGAATAGCTTGTTGTCGGTGACATGATCACCATTCGCACATGCACACCAAGAAGCCTCAAGGGAGCGCGATAAAAGACCTCAAATTTGCGTGACATTTGTTCGGTATTTTTATAAATATGTGCATTATCAAAGTTCTCATGAAGAAAGAGCAGTAAACAGTGGAATCCAATGGACAACATACTATAGGTTCTGGCTTCATCGAGAGCTTTGACTCTCGATATCCAACACGGATTCTAGAGACACTTCTTCAAGATCGCACCACCGGTCGTAATATTATCTGGGCAGATAATGAATATGAAGCGCTCGGCGAGGGATATATGGGTGACGACGAGATTACTGTCGAGAAAATCACCGGTCTCTCCTCAGGTGTTATCAAGCCTCGTATTGCCAAGGAACAAGAACATCAATCCAAGCGAACAAAGTCTCGTGCCGAGGTATTTACACCTTCCTGGCTTTGTAATCAGATGAATAACGATATCGACGCTGTCTGGTTCAGTAGACGAAATGTTTTCAATAGAGAAGATAATCAAGCATGGCACATCACTCAGGAGCCAATTGTCTTTCCCAAAAAAAGAGGATACGGTTGGCGTGCTTATGTTGAGAGCCCACGTCTAGAGATTACCTGTGGCGAAGCTCCTTTTGTGTGCTCCCGCTACGATTCTGTTACTGGTGATGTGTTACCTGTAGATAAGCGCATTGGGTTTCTCGATCGCAAGCTCCTCGTAGTGAGTAAAAAAACCAAGTCCCGTCGCGAGTGGGTGAAATGGGCAATCTGTGCCCTCAAAGCCTCCTATGGTTTCGAATACCAGGGTGATAACTTGCTCCTTGCGCGTATTAACGTGTTCGAGACGTTTTGCGAGCATCTGCGTGAGCGCTGGGGCATGGGTATAACAGACGATGAATTGGATCAGGCGGCATGGATTGTGTCGTGGAATTTCTGGCAGATGAATGGTTTTACGTGTGCAGTACCTACCAACAAGATGGATGCTGTCGCGCAGTCGACTCTCTTCGGATATGAGGAGCCTGCGCCAGAACCACTGCAACCCTCATTATTTGACCTTTTAGATGAAGCATCCTTTGACAAATCAACTCAAGAAGAAAAAGAAGAGGAATTTGGCAAAACGATACCCTTCTGCATCATATATGACTGGCAAGAAAATGAACCTTTCGAATTCCAAGTTATGAAAGGCAAGGCATGTTCTATGGACAGGAAGTTTTATGCGGTAATCGGTAATCCTCCATATCAGGAGGAATTTACTGATGATGGAAATAAATCATATGCAAAACCTGTATATAACATTTTTATGGATGCCGCCGAAGAAGTTTCTGAACGAGTTGAGTTAATAACTCCTGCACGCTTTTTGGTTAATGCAGGTGGAACCCCGAAGCAATGGAATGAAAAGAAACTTAATGACCCACATTTTAAGGTGCTATATTACGAAGCGGATTCTTCTAAAGTATTTATCAATACCGACATTAAAGGTGGAGTCGTAGTCTCTTTGCGTGATGCAACACGCAATTTAGGACCAATAGAAACCTTTATTCCGTTTGTTGAACTTTCGAATATTTATCAGAAGGTAAACGCTAAAAATTTTGTAGGATTAGATTCAATTGTGTCTAACCGTGGACTTTATAGGTTCTCACAGCGGGTATATGACGAAGAGCCCGAAGAGATGAAAAAGATTACTGATAGTCGTATTCTCTCAAGCTCTTTTGATAGATTTCCCAAGCTCTTTACCTGTGAAAAGCCCGATGAACAACGTGAATATGTTCAAATATTTGGCATCTCGCATGGAAAGAGACAGTATCGCTGGATGCGAAAAGACTATCTCGCTAAGAATCATAATTTGAACAAGTGGAAAGTAATGGTTCCTGAAGCAAATGGAAGTGGTGCTTTAGGAGAAACACTTTCTACACCGCTAATCGGCATGCCTTCAATTGGCTTCACTGAAACTTTTCTTGCTGTGGGTGCAGTTGATACAAAGCAAGAAGCAGAGGCGATTCTTAAATACATAAAAACAAAATTTGCTCGCGCTATGTTGGGAATCCTTAAAGTTACTCAACATAATACTCGACCAGTATGGCGCCTTATCCCTCTTCAGGATTTTACTGAAGGCTCTGATATCGACTGGTCAAAGTCTATCTCCGAGATTGACAAGCAACTTTACGCGAAGTACGGACTAAGTAAAGAAGAAATCGACTTCATTGAATCCCACGTGAAGGAGATGAATTAGTCATGTCCGTCACCGATATCAGTAAGCTTGTAAATACATCACATCCAGCACTACCACAGATTTATGCTTATACGACGCCCGAGATTGCTCGCCATAATGGTTGGACCAAAATCGGCTATACAGAGCAGAATGTTGATACACGCCTTAAGCAGCAGATGCACACTGCAGACGTGGAATACAAGCTTGAATGGCATGGAAATGCTACTTATGAGGATACAGGGGAGACTTTTCACGATACTGACTTTCACGGTTATCTTCGCAGGCTTGATATTGTTAGCAAACCAGGAACTGAGTGGTTTGAAATAGAGCCCTCTCCTGCTCATCAGCGCTTTTATGAGTTTCGTGAAAATCATGGAATTGTTGGCGATGCGCTTGCACCCGTTGAATATCGACTGCGCGATGAGCAGGAGAGGGCTTCGGAAAAAACGGTCGATTACGCACACCTTCACGAGCGTGGTGAGTTTCTATGGAACGCTAAACCTCGCTTCGGAAAGACCCTTACTTCGTACGACTTTTGTAAGCGTATCGGTGCACAAAAGATCCTTATTGTTACTAATCGTCCTGCTATTGCAAATTCCTGGTACGACGACTATGTAAAGTTTGTCGGGTTTGAGTCCGGGTTAGCATTTATCAGTTCTATAAGCACACTTCAAGGAAAGCCATATTGTCTTTCTCGTGAGCAGTATCGAAAAGGGTTCAATAACGGTGTTCCTAAGGGCTTTATTGAATTCGTGAGCCTGCAAGATCTTAAAGGTGCTATTGATTTTGGTGGAAAGTATGACAAGCTTGCCCATGTAGCAGAACTTGAGTGGGATGTTCTTATTATTGATGAGGCTCATGAGGGTGTAGATACTTTCAAGACTGATGTGGCATTTGATCACATTAAGCGTAAGTTCACCTTGCATCTCTCAGGTACACCCTTTAAAGCGATTGCTAATGAGAAGTTCCCTGAGGATGCAATTTTCAACTGGACTTACGCCGACGAACAGAAGGCCAAGAAAGATTGGGATAACCCTGAACTTCCAAACCCCTACGCAGAGCTTCCGCGTCTTAACATGTTCACTTACCAGATGTCCGACATTGTGGCAGGGGAAATTAAACGTGGCATAGACATCGACGGAGAGAACGTTGAGTATACCTTCGATCTAAACGAGTTCTTTGCTACCAACGAAAATGGCTATTTTCTGCACAACGATGACGTTAACCGCTTTTTGGACGCACTTACCACACAGAAGAAGTTTCCGTTTTCCACATCCGAGCTTAGAGACGAGCTGCGCCACACGCTCTGGATGCTCAACCGAGTGGATTCGGCTAAAGCGCTTGCGAAGAAACTGAAACAACATCCTGTCTTCAGAGACTACGAAATCGTACTTGCGGCAGGCGACGGTAAACTGGACGACGATGAGGTGAGTGCTCAAGCCTTTGACAAGGTCTGCAAAGCCATAGCCGAACACGATTACACCATCACACTCTCGGTGGGACAACTTACTACCGGCGTTACTATTCCTGAATGGACAGCAGTACTCATGCTTTCCAATATGAAGAGTCCTGCACTTTACATGCAAGCGGCTTTTCGTGCGCAGAATCCATGTCTGTTCAACAGGAACGGGAAGTTCCTACGTAAAGAGAACGCATATGTTTTCGACTTTGACCCCGCTCGCACGCTTACCATCTTCGAGGAGTTTGCGAACGACCTCTACACTGATACTGCTTCAGGTGGTGGCACCGCAGATGACCGCAAGCAGCGCGTGAGGACGCTGCTCAATTTCTTCCCGGTTATCGGCGAGGACGAGAACGGCGAGATGGTTGAGCTCGATGCTGAGCGCGTACTCTCTATTCCACGCAAGATCCGTTCGCGTGAGGTGGTGCGTCGCGGCTTCATGAGTGACTTCCTCTTCCAGAACATCTCGAACATCTTCCGTGCACCCGCCGAGGTACTCAATGTGCTGCAAAAACTTGAGCCCTATAAGGCTCCCAACAAGGAACTTGGTGTCCGTGAGGACACGGCAGACGAGCTTAATCTTAATGAAAACGGCGAGGTGGAGATTCCACAGGAACAGGTGATAGGTCTCGCCAATGGCATATTTGGAGAAAAAGTCTACAGCTCCATTGCAGATGAGCTCGATGATGTTATCGACACCATTATTGTTGATGAGGACGGTGACTCTGATGACGTGTTCCTTGATAATTTGCAGTCGATCTTCTCGGACAGTATTGCCAAACCTCTTGTGGAGGCAGCGAATGAGAAATATGGCGATGAATTCCGCTCCTCCCAGCAGAAAAAGGTAGAGCGTCGCATCAAGGCGGATGTAGACATCAGACTTCACCGAGAGGTGGGTAATTTTACCATCGAGAGGAATCGCATCGAGAAGGAACGAGCAAGTCAGCTTGACCTTGCTCAGACGCAGGAAGAAGCTGATGAGATTAACCGAGCCCACGATAAAAGGATTGAGAACGCGCGACAGAGCCTCGTTGAGAACCTTAAGGATTCTTGCGATGAACTGGTAAAGAGTGCTGGCGAGACTGTAGTTCGCGAAGTGGAAACTGCCAAGAGGGAGAACAAGAAGCAAACCATTGAAGGTAGTATTCGCGACCACCTGCGTGGATTCTCTCGCACAATCCCGTCGTTCCTGATGGCTTACGGTGACGAAGATACGACGCTTGCCCACTTTGATCAGATAATTCCAGAGGATGTATTCTTCGAGGTAACAAGCGTGACTGTGGAGCAGTTCTGCTTGCTGCGCGACGGAGGAGATGTTACCGACCCCGAGAGTGGAGAAACAGTTCACTTTGAGGGACAACTTTTTGATCCCGTTGTTTTTGATGACTCGGTGCACGAGTTCATCAGCCTGCGCGGAAAGCTTGCCAACTACTTTGATGACAGTCAGGACGAGGATATCTTCGACTACGTGCCACCGCAGAAGACTAACCAGATTTTCACGCCTCGAGCAGTGGTTGTGAAGATGGTTGACTTGTTCGAGCAAGAAAACCCAGGCTGCTTTGACGACCCTGATCACACCTTCGCTGACCTCTACATGAAGAGTGGTCTCTACATTACCGAGGTTATAAAGCGTTTGTTTAACAGTGAAAAGATGTGTGACCTTTTCCCGAATGACCGAACTAGACTTAATCACATCCTGGAAGAGCAGGTCTTTGGTATTGCGCCGACCGAGATCATCTACAAGATAGCAACGAACTACATTCTGGGTGCGAACGGTGAGGTAGGAGGCGGCTGTGACACGAACTTCGTGAAGGCAGACTCTGCCGAGCTGGCTAAGGAAGGAAAGCTTGCTGAGTTCGTTGAACAAGCGTTTGGAGGGAAGCTGTGAACGCAACCGTTCTATGGAACTTTTAGTCGTTAGAGGGCTTATGTGCTTGCTTTAGAAAGTATTTGAGCAGGCTGAAAATATGAAGAAGTAAGAAAGATAATCTCATGGAACAGGGGCGAGGAATATGAACAGTCCGTATGGATCAATTTGGCGCAAGTGGGATTTTCATGTACATACTCCGTACTCGATTCTTAACAATAAATTTGGATGCAACGCTGAGGAACCTAAAGATTTTGATAAATACGTTCAAGTTTTATTCTCAAAGGCTCTGGAAAAAGATGTTTATGCAATCGGTATAACGGATTACTTTTCCATTGACGGTTACAAGTGCTTAAAAAATAACTATCTCGATAATGACGAAAAGCTTGCTGAGCTCTTTCCCGATGAGGACATACGACATCGAATTAAAGAGATTTTTGTGTTTCCCAATATCGAGTTACGCCACGATACGTTTATTGAAGGCACGAACTCAGGGAGAAAGAATATTGATATCCATGTCTTGTTTTCCAACGAAATTGATCCAACAACAATAGAACAAAGCTTTTTGCATCAGTTAACGGTTAAGGTGAGTCCAGGTGTGCAACCACTCACTCATGAGGGAATCGAAAAAATAGGAAAGACTGTCAGAGAGAATAATGGTGGAAAGGGAGACGACTATTCTCTTGGTCTAAAGCATGTTTCTATCAGCTATGAGGAAGTCCACAAATTACTGGAGTCATGTGATGACTTTAAAGATTCGTATGCAGTTGCCACTGCGGTAGATGAGAATCTCGCAGAAGTGCCATGGAATGGAAGAGATTACCTTAGAAGAAAGAGTATCTATTACCAGTCCAACTTCTATCTCACATCGAATGAGGCAACCCGCAAGTGGGCACTTGCAGAAGGCGAAGAAGAAGATCGAATTAAAGAGTTTGGCTCCATTAAGCCTTGTATTTGGGGATCGGATGCTCATAGTTTTGATCGCATGTTTGAGCCTTCTGAACGTCGCTATTGCTGGATAAAGGCCGACACTTCGTTTGAGGGCTTATTACAGGTGCTGTGCGAGCCTAAGGATAGGGTGCACATCGGTAAATACATCCCATCAGCTCCTGACCCGCATCGAATAATTGAGTCAATAACGCTTAATGGCGAAGACTATAAAGGCAGGAAAGTTGTATTCAATGAGGGACTGACCTGCATAATTGGCGGTAGATCTACAGGTAAATCACTTCTTATACGTCAGCTTGCTCATGCAATTAATCCGACCTATGCAGCAGAGCAGGAAAAACACTCATCTCTAGAGCCGCTACGGATGCTAGCGGATTCTACAGTTACTTGGAAAGATGGCCTGAGTGGCGAAGCACGACAGATAATTTATTTGCCTCAAACATATCTCAACCGTACTGTAGATAACCCAGAATTAAATGAGGGTGCAAGTAAACTCATTGGTGACGTACTTCTTCAAAACGAGAAAGTTGAAGCTAGTTACAAAACGCTAAATTCGAAACTGGCAGCTATCAACAATACTGTTAATGTAGAAATAAATAAATATTTCGATACAAAAGAAAAAATTGGATGTCTTGTACAAGAGCGCCTAAAAGAGGGTACTTCAGCTCAATTCAAAAAGACGGTACACGACCTCGAAGAGCAAGTAAAACAGCTAATGGACACCTCGTCTGTTACGCCAGAAGAATTAGAGGAATATGCCGGATTATTAACCGAAATTGAAAAGAAACGTGGCGAAGTAAAGCGGCTTAGTAATGATATTAACGGTCTAAATGCATTGCCCACACCAACGCTCTCAATCGGCGAGTCCCTTATTGACGATTCTAACTTAACTCAACTTACACCTAGCGTTGCAGACCAAATTCAACAGGTAGTCGATAAAATTAATTCGGCTGTTCAGCCTATGTGGAAGCAAGAGCTTGCGCAAATTAACACTGACATTAATGTCAAACTGCAGGAGACTATTAAAGAAGGTATAGCGTTAAAAGTAAGAATTGAAACTCTCCGGCCTAAAGTAGAGCAGAATGAATTACTAAAGAAGACGGCAGATAGGCTTGCAAAGGAAAGGGAATGTTTAAAAGCTGCGCAGGAAAGGGAAAAGCGCATTGAAGAACTCCAAAAAGAACAAGAGGAGAGTTGCAAGGCTATTTTGTCTGCTCACGATTTAAGAGGACAGGCATATATAAGTTATTGCGATGTGGTCAAAGGCGACACAAGCGGTCTATCTGAAGAGTTGGAGTTTTCCGCTGAACCGATCTGGAAGTTCAACGATTTCATCGAGAGACTTCGTGCTCTTATTAATTTTAGAAGTCTGGCTGGATTTAGGAAAGAAACTAAATTTGATCTTCAAAATCTAGATGAAGATGAATTTAATAATGTTAGAAAAGAGTTGTTGATGCAGATTTGGGATGCAGTAGTAAATCCCGTCTCCTCCAAGGAGATTAAACTGCGTCAAGGTATTAATAGTCGTGACTTAGTCAATGTCCTATCTGATGATTGGTATAACATCCATTATGTAGTAAAAAATGAGGGTGACGATTTGAAACAAATGTCACCAGGTAAGAAGGGGCTTGTTTTATTAGAGTTGATTGTTGAACTAGAAAAGGGGACCTGTCCCATCTTGATAGACCAGCCGGAAGATGATCTTGACAACCAGTCTATCTATACGAACCTACGTAGCTTTATTAAAGAAGCAAAGTGTAGGCGCCAGATTATCATCGTGACGCACAATGCAAATATTGCCTTAGGAGCAGATGCGGAAGAGTTAATTATCGCCAATCAACACGGCGCCGGCAATAAAAACAGGTTGGCAAAATTTGAGTATAGAAGTGGTTCAATTGAAAACAATATACAGGATAAAAAACAGAGTGAGTATTACCTAGATCAGTGCAGCATCCAGGAGCATGCCTGTCGAATTCTTGAGGGTGGTCGCGAGGCTCTGGAACGAAGACGTAAAAAATATCAGCTCAGCTAGATGCGTATATTGTAACTAGACATACGTCTAAAAAATCTCGCCAGTTTTCAGAAGCAAAGTTTGAATCGCTGCATGATTTAACGCACCGTCCCCTAGGAGTCGAAGTCTTGGGGGACGGTATGCCTAGAGTGTGCCGAGCCGTTATGGTGAGGGAGAATACCCGACTCTCGTCGACGCTGGGAATTCTTATGGCACCGAATTTAATTAGAATAACTCTGCAAATAAGCATGCCATAGAATTTTACGACGCTAACTCTAAAGACTTAGAGTTAGCCGATACATCCGTTGTACCACGAGCCCGAAGACTCGGGTCAGTTTACTCTTGTACCTTATAGATAGTTACCTCACAAACGTAAATTCGCCAACAAAAATCTGGATCTACAGGTACATCTCCAGCGTCACCTCCATAACAAGATGACTTACGGACAAGACATTCAATCCACTTACCTGGTTGTAATGTTTTAATGATGTCTTCGAACATAATTAATTCGTAGTCGTGTCCAGGTGTAAAAGGAAGCAATTGACCGTTTTTGTAAAATCCAAAACCTAGATCATTGATTTCAATCCAATTTTGGTTTTTATCTGTTTCTTGAGAAGTGCGACCTAATACTAAGGTCGTGTCCCGAAAAGTGGTGTAAGCAAGCATTTCAGTCATTTAAAAGAAGTGCGGTTATTTCCTAAAATATAGTCACCAAACCAATTCAGAAAGGAAATAACCGCAATGCAAACTCTACACGAAACTGAGCTCTCCTACACCCAAGATCACAAATTAGATCTTAATGGTATGGCACGAACACTACTTGAAGACTTAGTAAATACCGTAATGGTTGAGCAAGTAGAAGAGCTTGGTTGTGTTCGCAATGGATACCGTGAGCGAAAGCTGGTAACTTCAGTTGGAACTCTTACCTTAAAAATTCCTAAACTCCGTGAAGGAACCTATTTTCCTGACGATATCGTAAGCAAGTGGAGCAGATGTGATACAGCTCTTGCAAGCTGTATCTGTGATATGTGGACTCTAGGTATCTCAAATAGAAAGGTAGAAAAAGCACTGAGTGAGCTTGGTGTTGAAAAAATCAGCAGAAGTAGAGTCTCGAGACTGGTTAAGTCTTTAGATGAAGAGGTAGATGACTTAAGACACGCCTTTCGGGACTAAATCAGACTTGCATCTTCTTTGGTGAGCTTCGGGAGTACTTTGTTTCATCGCTACAGGCGGTAAGAATAGACAAGATATAAAGACTCTCTTTGAATTGAGGATAATATGGCTGATTTATACCACCTTGTCTTTCTCCACCCACCGATAAAACGACACCGTTCATGTGAACCCCATCTGTTTGGACAGGTGGGGTTTCTCGTCAGTCGTATAGTCAAAGTGGTGTGGTTTGTACGTGCGGAGTCATTGAGCATGCGGCATTAACGGACGCGTATGGTCTTTCGATCGCAGCTTCCTTGGACACGCAGGATCGGCAGAATCGGGGCGAGAAATGCAAAAGTTACAGAAACGTTTTACGACGGCTTTGAGCATGTTTATGACGTTAGTGCTCTCGTTTGCGCTGGTTGGATGCAACGTATTCCCGTTCCTGCAGAACAACCCTGCCCAGCAAGCAACGCAGTCGTCAATCACAACGGGGGAAATCGAGGCAATGCACGAGCCCAAGTTTGGCGGCAGCTACCTGGATATTACTATCGACGAGTTCAATAACCTGGGGTTTGAGTATGGCGACAGCGTGGACGTTACGTTCAGCAACGGATACAAGCTCACCGATATTCCGTACTACAACGGCTATTACACCAAAACCTACGAGCCCCTGGTTGTCGCATATCCGGGCTATCCTTACATCGACGTGTGCATAAATAATGGCGAGCCTCTGTGGGAAACCGCTGGTCTGAAGGCTGGAGATACGGCCACGGTGACGCTCCACGAGAAGCAGAAGTACGCAACAGTTCAGAAGGCCTTGGATGCAACGTACACTAACAATCGCTCCGATTACACAAGTGACGAGGTCTTTGCTAACTTCCGTCCTATGAAGGGCGGAAATCTTGCCGAGGGCGTGGTGTATCGCTCGGCGTCTCCTATTGATAACCAGAACAATCGTGCGCCCTACGCAGCGGATCTTGCTCAGAAGTGTGGCGTGCAGTTTATCTTGGACCTCGCGGACACCAATGAAGAGATCCAGGGCTATTACCAGAATGCGGACTACGACATTACGTGGCACAAAAGCCTGTATGACGCAGGGAATGTTGCGGCTCTTAACCTCAACGCCAATTATCGGGGCGGCCAATACGCTTATCGCCTGGTAGCGGGTCTACGCGAGATAATTCTGCATAAGGGGCCCTACCTTATTCACTGCACCGAGGGTAAGGATCGCACGGGCTTTGTCTGCGCTCTTCTCGAGGCACTTTGTGGCGCATCCTACGACGAGATGCGCGACGACTACATGATTACCTACGACAACTATTACGGCATTAACGAGAAGGACGATAGGGCTCGTTACGACGCCGTTGTTGACGTGAAGTTCGACGACATCGCTCGCTGCATTGCTGGGGTGCCTACGTACGGTTCGCTCGACGGCGCGGATTACGCAGCCGGAGCTCGCAAGTATCTGACTGAAGTAGGCATGACCGAGTGGGAAATCAACAAGCTTGTCGAACGTCTGACGAGCAAGTAGCGAATTGCGGGCCGCGGGAGGCGGTGACGTCTGCGGCGTTCGTGGGCTGCCACGCCGCGCACCGGCGACGGTCCGGCCTGTGGCAAGAACTGACAGGTTAGTTGCCTGGCGAGAGGAGCAATCTTCTCGCCAGGTTTTTAATAACAAATTTAAATAATGTTATGTGAAGTTGATTTCCTTTTACCGTTGGCGGAATTGGAAATGGAAACGTCAGGGCCCCTTTTTATAATTTTCTATAAGGAGGGTGCGTCATGGATGACAAACTTGTTCGTCTCATAACGTGCTTGGCAAAACAGGAAGATGTTTCTACATCAACGCTGTCTGAGTCCTTATGCGTCTCCGAGCGCACGGTGCGCGCATATATTAAGCGAGCAAAAGAATTACTCTCAGGCATTGCTGAAATTACAACAATAAAAGGTCAGGGTTATCATCTCGAGGTTCTTAATCCCGAGCTCTTGGATTGTTGGCTTAATAAGGAAGATCAGCTACCTCAGACTTCTAATGAGCGTGTGGCATATATATTGGACGATCTGCTTAATCGAAGCGATTGGGTTACGGTAGACGAGTTATCAGAGATTCTTTATGTCTCTCGTAAGACTATCTCGGCTGATTTAAAACAAGCTGAAGAGTTTCTCGCCAGATTTGACCTGCGCATAATGCGTAAATCGCATTATGGAATTCAGATTGAAGGTACTGAATTTAATAAGCGGCTCTGCCTGGCAAGTCTGGTAACAAACGAAGCATATTCGGGTAGTTGTCACGCCACGGTAGAAAATAATGAACTTATTGCTGATGTAACAAAGCTGGTAGTTGAGTGTGTTGAACATCATGATGTCAGCTTGAATGATTTTGCAATTAGAAATCTTGTTATTCATATTGTGGTTGCAATTAATCGCATTAAGCAACAGCGCTATGTTGTAGGACAGGAAGACTCGCTTAAGAGAATTCAGTGCTCGTATGAATATAGCGTGGCACAAAAGCTGGTAAATTGTCTGTCGTCTGAGTTTGATGTTGAGTTTCCTCAGACAGAAGTTGCCTATATTGCAATTCATTTGGCATCTAAAAAGATGTTTAAAGATATCTCTGAGTCTCCAAATCTAGTAATTACCGATGACGTATTTGCAGTTACGCGTCAGATGATTGATTTGGTATGGAGTAGTTTCAGATTTGATTTTAGGAATGATCTTGAACTACATATGAGTTTAGCTAGACACATTGTGCCACTTTCCGTTCGATTGCACTATAACCTGCAGATAGAAAATCCACTGCTTACTGACATCCAGTATCGAATGCCTTTGGCATACTTGATGGCCATGGAGTCGTCAACAATCTTGGCCAAAGAGTACGAAGCAACTCTCAGTGAGCATGAAGTAGCTTATCTGGCCCTGGCATTTGCTTTGGCTTTGGAGCGTAAACGCACTGAACTGCCAAAAAAGAATGTACTTTGTGTATGCGCAACAGGTCTAGGTACTTCAAAGATTTTGGGAATTCGTATCAAAGAGGAATTTGGACCTTATATCGGGTCAATTACTGCGTGTAATTTAAGTCAGATTTCTCAGATTGATTTTTCACATATTGATTACGTGTTCTCTACCGTTGAGATTGAATTTCCTTTGCCAGTTCCTGTGTGTTATTCGGGGTTCTTGCTCGATGACATTAATAAAGACTTGTTAGTTAAAGACTTGCTTCGTCGAGATGAACAAGAGGAGTTTGCTAAACATTTTAGCGAGCATCTTTTCTTCTCACATCTTGCGTACAGAAGTAAGGAAGAAGTACTTAACTTTTTGGTCAGTCAATTATGCAACAGTGAGAAATCAAACATCTCTGTTTCTGAAGATGAGTTCAGAGCTCTGGTTTTTGACCGCGAAACTTTAGCAATGACTGCCTTTGGAAACTTGGTTGCACTTCCTCATCCTTCGCGCCCAGTATCTGAACGTACTTGTGTAGCAGTTGGTTTATTAGACAACCCAATTGATTGGGACGGTCATGACGTAGCTGCTGTGTTTTTGATTTCAGTTTCTTGTTCAGAAGACGAGAAGACCCGTTTATTTAACAAGAACATGGCGTCCCTTCTTATGGATAAAGAGGCAATTTGTTCACTGGTAAAGCATCAAAGTTTTTCAACTTTTGTTGGTCAGATTACATCGTCAGGTGATGGTTTGAGAAAGAGGGGATAGGAATGGATGAAAGAGAGGTAGAGGCTATTGTCACCAACTTGGTTGTGCATGGTGGGGATGCAAAAAGCTATGCAATACAAGCAATCAAGTGCGCTCGTTTAGGAAAGTTCGACCAGGCAGATGAGTTGTTGAAACAGAGTTCAGAATCGTTAAATCAAGCACATGAGTTTCAGATGGAACGGATTCAGCAGGAAATTATTGGACAGGATAACAAACCACTGTCTTTGCTGATGGTCCACGGACAAGATCATTTGATGTGTGCTCTTACCACACACGATTTGGCAGTGCAAATTGTTGAGCTTTGTAAGCAAGTAACTACGAGCAGTGGTGAGTGAAAGGAAGTAGGTATGAAAAAGATTGATTTGTTTTGTAGTGCAGGTATGTCCACAAGTATGCTTGCAAACAAGATGCAAGAGGTCGCTGATGCCCATGGCATTCAAGTAAAGGTTGAAGCATTTTCTTCTACCGCAATTGATTTCCAGGTAGAGCACGACACTCCTGACTGCATTTTACTGGGACCTCAGGTTCGTTTTAGCTTTGACGATGTTAACGCAAAATACGGAGCAAAAATTCCTGTTGGCGTTATTGAGTCAGCGGATTATGGCAACTTGAACGGCGAGCGTGTGCTTAAGATGGCCATTTCTTTGATTAAGCGTGGTTCTACTGCATAGGGTTTCTCGCTATACGTTTTATCTGTGATTTTATAAAAAATGGAGAGTTGTTAGTTTGGAGGGTTCTATGAAAACGATGGATGTATTTGAAAAGCGACTTATGCCGCTGGCCGAAATGATTGGTAAAAATAAATACCTTTTGACCATGCGAGATTCGTTTGCAATGGTCATGCCAATCCTGATTATTGGCTCTATGTTTACTTTGCTTCGCAACTTCCCAATTCCTGCGTGGATTGATTTTTTGAAGACTACGATGGTTCAGCCAGATAAATCGCTATTTGCTCTGCTGGCTATTCCTTCTGCATGTACTGTTTCGCTCATGGCAATCTTCCTTGCTTTTAACATTGGCTATAACTTTGCCGAGCACATTGGCATTAAAGACCGTGCGTCAGCGGGCATTGTTTCTCTGGTAAGTTGGTTCATCCTTATGCCTCAGGTAACTGAGTTTTCACCTGAAGAGGGCGTAGAGCCATTCCTGGTAGACAGTATTCCTCTTGCATGGACGGGCGCAAAAGGTGTCTTTATTGCCATGATTGTAGGATTTTTTGCAGTAGGCGTGTTTGGCTACATCATTAAAAAAGACTGGACCATTAAGATGCCAGAGGGCGTTCCTCCTACTGTTGCCCGTGCATTTAGTGCTCTTATCCCTATGACCGTTGCATTTACCGCCGTATGGCTGGTTGGTATTGTCTTTATCATTTCCCCATGGGGCAATGCCTTTAACTTCATTTATGCAATCCTTCAGGCTCCTTTGACTTCACTTGGTGGAACTGTTTGGGCATTGGCATTTAGTTATGTTTTGGCAAGTGGATTTTGGTTTATTGGTATCCATGGTTCCAGCGTTACTGGTTCAATTTACACACCAATTCTTACTGCACTTTCGCTGGAAAATCAGGCTGCATTTGCTGCCGGCGCAGCACTTCCTAACATTGTTAACCGTGAATTCGAGACCTTCTTTGCAACCTTTGGTGGCGGCGGCTCGACGCTCTCTCTACTAATCGCAATGCTTCTGTTCTGCAATTCCAAGCGTATTAAAGATCTGGCAAAGATTTCTGTTGCTCCTGGTATCTTTGGTATCAATGAGCCAATTATCTTTGGTCTTCCTATTGTTCTTAACCCTGTTATGTTGATCCCCTTTATCCTCACTCCAGTGGTCAACATCATCATTGCGTACTTCATCATGGATCTTGGTTTAGTACCTCTGTGCAACGGCGTTATGCTTCCTTGGACTACTCCTCCTCTGGTTTCTGGATTCCTGCTGAGTGGTTGGCAAGGCGCTGTCCTGCAGTTCTTCTTGATTATTCTGGGAATCTTTATTTATCTGCCTTTCATCAAGACGTTGGATAAGGAATACCTGAAGGAAGAAGCCGCAGCTTCTGAGGAACCTTCTACTGAGCTGGAAGACTTTGACTCAATCGACCTTGATTCTGTAGTGCTGTAAAACTTTTGTATTTGAGCTGTACCTGGTGCAACGCTGAGACGCTGTGCCAGGTACCAACCTGTACGCTTGATTGGAGGAAGTGATGCATAGGCTTGGAATTTCTCTTTATCCAGAGCACTCAACACCTGAAGCCGATGATGCCTACATGGCATTAGCAAGTAACTATGGTTTCTCGCGCATTTTCACATGCTTACTTTCTGTGGATAAGTCACCAGAAGAGACAGTAGCTGAGTTTTCACAGTTTATGGACCGCGCTCATGGGTATGGGTTTACTGTTGCAGTGGATACCAACCCGCGCGTATTCCAGCACTTAGGGGCAACGGCAACTGATATTTCTGTTTTTGCCAAGATGGGCGTAGATATTATTCGCCTTGATGGGCATTTGGGAGACCGTCAGGACATTGCTCTGACAAGAAATCCTTATGGCATTGCAGTCGAGTTCAACGCCAGCCAGATGCTGTCGCTTGATCTACTTATTGAGCGTGGCGCATATCGTCGCAATATGTGCGTTTGTCACAATTTTTATCCACAGAGATTTTCTGGCTTGAGCGAGAAACGCTTTATTGAATTCTCCGAGCATTATTTTGGTATGGGTCTAACTCAGGCAGCATTTGTGACGAGTCAGCAGAATAACACGTTTGGTCCATGGTCGGTTTATGACGGTCTTCCTACCTGCGAAGATGATCGTACTCGTTCAATTGATTTGCAGGCAAGACACCTGTTGGCAACTGGCCTTATTGACGACATTATGATTGGCAATTGCTTTGCTTCTGAAGAGGAGCTTGCCACATTAGCCGCTGTTGATACTACTAAGGTAACGTTCAAGGTTGAATTTGATTCTGGTGTAACTGAGGTCGAGAAGAACGTTTTGTATCAGTTCAACCACGTAACACGTGGCGATGCATCTGAGTATTATCTGCGTTCTTCAGTACCTAGGATGTTTGAGTACTCCACTTCAATTCCTGCTCGCGAGCGCACGGATTGTCATATTAAATGCGGAGACGTATTAGTAGTGAATGACAATCTGTCTCATTACCTGGGAGAAGTCGAAGTTGCTCTAAGAGATTTTGAGGACGACGGAACCCGCAATGTTGTAGGACGTATCCCAGAAGACGAACTTTTCTTGTTGGATTATGTGAAACCTGAATTCCCGTTTGGATTTGTTAGAGACTAGCGGGGTTGTTTGGTTGTAGCATCAATGCTGAAATGGAAAATTAGTCGCCTGGCGAGAGGAGTGATCTTCTCGCCAGGTTTTTTGTAAAGAATAGTCTTGTTTTTGGAAGTAACAATTGTCTTTGATATATGATTCTACCCTGTGATTCACATCGTTATTTTAGGAGATACGCCGGGGACTATATGAATGTAGCGCAAGGTCTTGAGAAGAAGCTTATGCCAATGGCAGAGTTGGTGAGTAAAAATAAATATCTTCTTACTATGCGCGACTCTTTTGCCATGCTCATGCCAATCCTTATTATCGGATCAATGTTTACGCTGGTAGGTAATCTGCCAATCCCAGCGTGGGTTGATTTCTTGAAGTCCACTACGATTCAGGGCAAGTCGCTTTTCTCGCTGTTGGCCATTCCTTCTGCCTGCACCGTTTCTCTTATGGCAATATTTTTGTCGTTCGAGATTGGCTACAACTTTGCTGATCAACTTGGTTTAGAAGATCGAGTTTCTGCTGGTATGGTTTCGCTCGTCAGCTGGTTTATTTTGATGCCTCAGGTGACTGAGTTTTTGCCCCAGGGAGCTTCTCAGCCATTTTTGGTGGAGAGCATTCCTCTTGCGTGGACCGGCGCGAGGGGTGTGTTTGTAGCGATTATCGTAGGCTTTTTGTCGGTGTCCATTTTTGGATTTGCTATCAAGAAGAACTGGGTTATTAGGATGCCGGAGGGCGTTCCTACGTCTGTTTCGCTTGCGTTTAGTGCTCTGGTTCCGATGGCGCTCACGTTTGCCGCAGTGTGGGCGATTAGCGTTTTGTTTGCACTTACCCCTTGGGGAGATGCGTTTACCTGCATTTATTCGATGTTGCAGATTCCACTGACCATGCTTGGCGGAACCGTGTGGGCTCTGGCGATTGCTTACGTCATCCAGGGTATTTTCTGGTTCTTTGGCATTAACGGGTCAAACATTACTAGCCCTATTTTTACGCCGATTTTGACTGCGCTTACGCTGGAAAACCAGGCTGCTTTTGCAGCTGGAACCGCACTGCCCAACATTATCAATCGAGAGTTTGATGCGTTCTTTGCGCTGTTTGGCGGCGGAGGATCAACGCTTTCGCTGTTGATTGTGATATTTTTGTTCTGCAATTCTCGCCGTGCAAAAGACATTGCAAAGATCTCCATTGTGCCTGGTATTTTTGGTATTAACGAGCCCGTCATGTACGGACTGCCGATAGTTTTGAATCCCATCATGGCAATTCCTCTGATTTTTACGCCGGTTGTTAACGTTTTAATTGCGTGGTCCGCAATGAGCACCGGCTTGGTGCCTCTGTGCAACGGTATTATGCTGCCTGGAAGTACCCCTCCTTTGATCTCGGGATTTCTTCTGTGCGGATGGCAGGGCGCTTTACTTCAGCTCGTATTGATTTTGATTGATATGGCAATCTACCTGCCGTTTATTAAGGCTCTGGATATGCAGTTTCTCAAGGAGGAAAAGGGAGCTGAGACAGAGCATGTAGTCTAGTGCCGTGGAGACATAGTGTGCGTTGAAGGCAGCTCTGGGTGAGCTGCCTTTTTTCTGTTCGCCGAAATGTGTAAGAAGTTAAAAATATGAGTCCCAATTAGGAGGATACTATCAGTATAAAGCGCAATTTAACTGGTGGTACATGCTAGGCGATGACATAGGTTGACCTGGCAGTGTATGCGAGCAACCAGAAAGATTTACTGGCTTTTGCTTAAAGGGAGCAGCAATGATAGATAGACAATCTCTTGATGAGGTCCTCACTCAGTACAAAGAGAATTTTCCTTCTCACTGGGAGGAAGAAAAATATAAGTGGGAAGCAATTAAGTGCTTCCAGGATAACTGGGATATAAACGCCCAGGATTTTCCTGCGATGCTGAGAAAGTCGCTGTCAAAGACAGATAATCTTTTAACTACTTCTTATGATTTTTCTCGTAAGATGATTGAGTTTTATGCTGAACAGGATGCAGAAGAAGTTCGTAGTATGTTTATGCAACTTTATGACGAGAACATCGATATAGTTGAGCGTATTAACGGATTTATGGCAAAGTCGGATAAGTTACTGGATGTATATGGTCCTGAAGGAAAGCAGCATTATCAAAAAGAGGGAACCATCACAACTTATCTTTGGCTTAGATATCCAGACATATATTACATATATAAGTTTAGACAAGTAAAAGCTTTATCGGATAGGTTAGAGAGCAATTACGAGTTTAAGCAGGGGGCATCTACAACTAATATAAGGACGTATACGAAATTTTATAATGAAGTTAGAGATGTAATTTCTGAAGATTCCGAACTCATTAAGATGTTTACCTCTGCTTTAACAGAAGATTGCTATCCAGATCCTTATTTTGTGACTCTAACGGCTGATATTGCGTATTTCTCAAAGGATTATAAAGAGATTCCTCCAACTCAACCTGGTGATAAGTTGTTTTGTATTCCTCCATATAACAAGGGAAAATTTTTGGAGGAAGTATTTATGCCGGAGGAGAAGTACGACAAGCTGGCAGCTGTCCTGTTGAATAAAAAGAACATTATTTTGCAGGGAGCACCAGGAGTTGGAAAGACCTTCTCGGCAAAAAGACTTGCATATTCGCTGATAGGTGCCGTGAACGAGGACGCTATTGAGTTCGTACAATTCCACCAGAATTATTCGTACGAAGACTTTATGATGGGCTACAAGCCTAGTGGGGCAAGCTTTGAGCTCAAGAAAGGCGTGTTTTATCGTTTCTGCAAGAAGGCAGAGGCTGATCCTGACGCAAAATATTTCTTTATTATCGACGAGATTAACCGTGGCAATCTGAGCAAGATTTTTGGTGAACTTTTGATGCTCATTGAAAACGATTATCGAGGTACACCGGCTACACTTGCGTACAATGACGAGAAATTCTCGGTCCCAAAGAACCTTTACATTATCGGAATGATGAATACGGCAGACAGAAGCCTGGCAATGATTGACTACGCTTTGCGTCGTCGTTTTAGCTTCTTTGAGATGGAACCTGGTTTTGAGACTGAGGGCTTTATTCAGTACCAGCAGTCACTTAAAAATGAAACCTTCAACGATCTTCTCGTCAAGGTAATTGAGTTGAATACGGAGATTGCGTTGGACAGGTCGCTGGGCAGGGGATTCTGCATTGGACACAGCTATTTCTGTGGTCGCGATGAGCTGAACTGCACCGATAAATGGATGCAGGAGGTTGTGGATTACGACATCTTGCCAATGCTGGGCGAGTATTGGTTTGACGACCAGGAGAAATACCAGCGCTGGGGGAACATCCTTCATGGAGTGTTTCAATGACCGAAGATAGGCATATCTTCATAAAAAATATTTACTATATGCTGTCGTACGCCTTCACTACGCTGCGGGAATCCGTGTATGAGGACGTGCAGAAGGAGACGTTTGACTCGATTTATAACCTGTTTGCGGCCATCTTGTCCAAGGGAATTGGTTTGCAGCTCAAGCAGGGCTTATATCGCGAGTACATAAATTGTGTGGAGGATCTGGCGGTTGTTCGAGGCAAGATTGAAATGTCGGGAACCATTAGGAATCGTCTTGCTCAGCGCGCGCAAGTTACCTGTGATTTTGATGAGCTTTCGCAAAACAATCTATTCAATCAGATCTTAAAGTCCGTGGCTCTGTTGCTGCTCAAACAGAAGGATATATCGCCGCAGTACAAGGTTGCGCTTAAGCGAGAAATGCTTTTCTTTGCGGACATTGACGAGGTTGATTTGAAACAGGTTCGCTGGGCGGATATTCGTTTTCAGCGCAATAACCGCACGTATCAGCTGCTGCTCTCAATTTGCCAGTTGATCGTTGAAGGCATGCTCATGACCACTGAAGACGGCGAGTACCACCTGGCAAGTTTTATTGACGAGCAAAAAATGCATAGGTTGTACGAGAAGTTCATTCTTGAGTATTACGAGCAGGAGTTTGCCCAGCATGTGAAGGGTTTTTCTGCCAGAGCGTCGCAAATTCCTTGGGATTTGGACGATGGATACGTTGGGCTTTTGCCGGATATGCAGACGGATATTACGCTCTCGTATGGCAATCAGATTTTGATTATTGACGCGAAGTATTACCAGCATTCGCTTCAAGAAAATTTTGGTGTGCATAAGGTGCATTCGGGTAATTTGTATCAGATTTATACGTATGTGAAGAATAAAGAAGCCCAGGTGAAAGGCGCCGACCGGAAGGTCTCAGGCATGCTTTTGTATGCGCGAACAAATGAGCTGCTGGCTCCTAACGACGTGTATCACATAAGCGGTAATAAGATTTCTGTGCAGACGCTCGATTTGAACAAAGAGTTCTCGTGTATTTCTGCGCAGCTTGACCAGATTGTGGAAGACCAGTTTGGGATAGAAAAATAGGACCGGCCCTGGACTAGGCAAAAAGCTCTAGCGGAACCGGTCATGTTGATGTAAGTATACAGGCTTTTTTAGATGTGGCTATTTTGGATGAGGTAAATAAATACCTTCTGCAAAAACAACGTTCTTATCGAGAAGTTCTTGTATTCTTCTGGCAACCGAAGTATCCCCATCGATGGCTTTTCTGTAGTAGTTGGCCATTAGTATGTGAGCGTAAACGCTCTTGGGGTCAAAGCTAATGTCTTTTGGGCGAAGTTTTTTCTGAACTGGACATTGGATGCGCATGGGTCTATTCCATAGTTGACGATGATGTGCACACAAATTTCTTAGTACATGTAAAGAATGAACAACACTTGAAAAAGGTTTCCATTGGACACCGAGAGATTTAGCTACTCTTTTGGTTACTTCAATATTATCTGAATAGCTAATCATATTAGAAATTCTTCCAAAGGAGAGGACCTCTACAGCAACCCAGATTGGTACATCATGATATTTTTCATAAGGTGTGTTGAAGTTCTTTTTTGAATAATGCTGAATGATTCGGCTTTTGTCATGATCAAGATCTGAAAGAATTCCCGGAATTATAAAGTTTTTTGCAAAATTACGCTTAGCATAGGTATTGCAATCAAGATAGTAAGCATTTGAACCATACTCATTACCAAATTCGTGGGCAAGCTTTGCTCTAATTGCGATTTCGATAACACTTAATTGCTCTGTCAGCAGAATTCGTAATTTAGCATCAAGGTTAATAAGCTTATTAATATCTTGAAAAGAAGTATTGCCGACAAACGAGTTCTTGCCTTTCTCCGGATCTTCTTGAAAATCACGAGCATATCCAGAGAAACGATAGTAATTTGTCCTACTTAAAAATTTCCTCAGTTCATTATCATCTGGGCAGATAAGTCCACGGTCTTGAATTAATAAACAACACATCTCATCGATGCTTTTAAAAGGTTTATTTTCCATGTGAATCCCAATGCTATGAAAAGGCCCACCGCATTTCAGGACGCATTGCGTAGCCTTGGGTGGGCGCTGATGAATTAACTATAAACTAAATAGCAAGATTGTCTAGAGTAATAGGGCGGAAACTGTAAATTCTTCATCGCCTAATCTATTCAAGCTATTTCTGCAGGTTTGTGTATATGGTGTAGGCATCAGAGCGTTTCTCGCTAGCCAAGGTTTGATTAAGTTACGACGTATAAACGCGCCGGTAGAACAGCTGTTGCGTAAAAGTTTTGCGGGGTTGGGACTCGCGCTGTTTGCGGGCGTGGCTTGGCGTATAGTTATAGAGTTACAAGAAGAAATATTGGCGTGATACAAGGCGTTTTTACGCCGAGAAGAGTGTTTATGCTTGCTATAAAAAATGAAACAAACGTGGTGCTTGCGGTTGATACGTCGACGGACATGCTGGCGTGTACGGTCGCGCGTCTGACCAGGTGCGATGCCGCTGCGGCAGCCGCAGACGGCGGGTTCGACGTCGAGGTGCTGGCGTCGACGGATCACCTGTGTCGTCGCCAGGCAAACGTGGAGCTTGTGGGCTCAGTTCAGGAAGCGCTCAAAGCTGCTGGACTGACCATGGCTGACGTCGACGCTGTTATCGCAGGTAGAGGACCTGGCTCGTTCACGGGTGTCCGCATTGGCGTGGCCACCGCAAAGGGCATTGCGTGCGGCTCTGGCCTGCCGCTTTATGGCGCAAGCGCGCTTGATGCCATGGCGTTCAGCGCGTGGAAGGCGGGCGTTCGCGGCACCGTTGGCGTTGTTGCAGACGCCATGCGCGGCGAGGTCTATCCGGGCATCTACCTGCTGGATGACGCTGGAGCACATAGAACGTTCCCGGTGGAGACCGTCCTCAAGGCAGATGCCTGTGTAGAGGAGTGGTCGAGCAGGACTGATAAGGACCAGCTCACGCTTACAGGCAATGGCTTAGTGAAGTACCGTGAGCGTTTTGAGTGCTCGGGTTTCTCGACATACACCGATGAAGCAACGTGGTTCCCAACAGGAGAAGGCCTGGTACGTGCGGTGTGCATGCCCGAGTATCAGCAGGCGGGTGCGGGCGATCCGGCGCTAGTACTGCCCATTTACACGCGTCTTTCGGATGCGGAGGAGTCGGAGCGCAAGCGTTTGGGCCTCAAAGAGCCGGCAACGGTGGCCCTGACCGGCGTGGATGATGCGCTGGCTGATATTCACCTGCAGCTTCGTCCGATGACGGTGAACGATCTGGATCAGGTGGCGGAGATGGAGGCAGCAACATATGCTGACGCTGCGCATTCGGCCTGGTCAAAGCAGACGTTCTATGACGAGCTCTCGGGCGTTGGGCGTAGCTGGTGGCTGGCTCACGATCGCGGAACGGTTATTGGCTTTGCGGGCGGTCGTCTGGCAGGAGCTCAGTTTGAGGTGGAAGAAGTGGTGGTCACGCCTGAGCGTCGCCGCCAGGGAATTGCATCCAAGCTGGTAGAACGCGTGGCATACGATGCTCAGATGCTGGGTGCATCTGCGATTACTCTTGAGGTGGAGGAGGATAACGCTCCAGCTCAGGGTGCCTATAGCAAGCTGGGATTTGTTGAGGTTGGTCGTCGTCCGGGATATTACGGTCCAGATTGCGCGGCGCTTTTGATGACGGCGCAGCTGCCTTTGGCGGTTGGCGCTGGCTTTGAGGCCAGGAACCCTGAACCTCACGCATCAGTGCGTCCGTGGCCTATTGTTGCAGGTGAGCGCTCTGAAGAGACGCTTGCGGCACTGCGCGAGGCGGGGGATTTGATTCTCAGCCTGGAGTCCTCGTGCGACGAGACTGCCATGTGCATTATGGATTCACACGGTGTGGTCTGTGCAAACGTCGTTGCAACTCAAATTGACTTCCACGCTCGCTTTGGCGGCGTCGTGCCCGAGATTGCTTCTCGCAAGCATACCGAGGCTATCGTTGGTCTCTTCGAGGAGACCATGGCTCGTGCGGGCGCGCACTTTGGTTGCGACACGCTGGTGCCGTCTGACCTGGCCGCCGTTGGTGTTACCGCAGGTCCTGGCCTTGTTGGCGCACTTGTGGTGGGCGTGGCGTTTGCCAAGGGCTTCTGCGTGGCCACTGACCTGCCGCTTATTCCCGTGCATCACCTGGAAGGCCATCTGCTGGCCAACCTGTTTGAGACGCCCGACTTGGAGCCGCCGTTTGTGGCCAGTCTGGTCTCGGGCGGCAATACTATGCTGGTACACGTGCGTGCCTGGGGAGATTACGTGGTTTTGGGCTCCACCATCGACGACGCCGTGGGTGAGGCTTTTGACAAGGTTGCCAAGGCGCTTGGCCTCGGCTATCCAGGTGGTCCCGTAATCAGCAAACTTGCAGCTCAGGGCAATCCTAAGGCTATCCACTTCCCGCGCGCGATGATGCACAGCGGTGACTATTCCTTCAGCCTTTCTGGCCTGAAGACAGCCGTTATTACCTACATTGAGGGCGAGAATCGCGCAGGTAGAGCAATCAATCTGCCAGACTTGGCTGCTTCGTTTGAACAGGCGGTTATTGACGTGCAGGTTGCAAAGGCTAAAACCGCTGTTGAGGAGACGGGCGTCTCCGATTTCTGCGTGGGTGGCGGCGTTGCTGCCAACCCCGCGCTCAGAGCTGCATATAAGGAAACCTTTGGTCGTATGGGCGTTCGAGTGACGGTGCCCCCGATGTCGGTTTGTGGCGACAACGCCGCAATGATTGCCGTCGGCGCACTTCGTAGCTACCGTACGCAGGGTTTCTCGCCATTGACCTTGGACGCAAACCCCAACGCGCAGCTGGGATCGTGGTCGTCGGATGCGGCGCCCGTTGTCCCAAGCGGCATGTAAGGAGGCCATTGTGCAAGACGGATTCATCAAAGTTGCAAGTATCACGCCGCGCGTTCGCGTGGCCGACGTGGCGTTTAACGTGGAGAGCTGCCTGGCGGCCATCGAAGAAGCCGCAGGTAATTGCGGTGCCAAGGTGGTCGTACTGCCCGAGCTTTGCATCACGGGCTACACCTGCGAGGACCTGTTCTGGCAGGATGCGCTCCTGGACGCTGCCGAGCGCGGCTTGGTTTCCATTGCTGCTCGCACGGCTGACGTCGACGCGTTGCTGCTGCTAGGACTGCCTGTTCGGGTAGCTGGCAAGCTCTACAACTGCGCCGCCGTTCTCTTTGGGGGAGAGCTTTTGGGCCTGGTGCCCAAGCGCTACGTGCCCATGTACAACGAGTTTTACGAGGGTCGCCACTTTGTTTCTGGCCCTAAGACGGTCACTAGTGTGGACTTTGGCCTGCTTGGTGAGGTGCCGTTTGGTACCAACCAACTGTTTGCGTGCGACACCATCCCTGAGCTGGTCGTGGGCGCAGAGATCTGCGAGGACCTCTGGGTGCCTATGCCGCCATCAAATGCGCACGCCGTTGCCGGCGCTACGCTGATCTGCAACTTGTCCGCGTCGCCCGCGCTGGCCGGCAAGTCCGCGTATCGTCGTCAGCTGGTTGCACAGCAGAGTGCGCGTCTGATCTGCGGCTACGTTTATGCGAGCGCTGGTGAAGGCGAGTCTACGACCGATTTGGTTTTCTCGGGCCATGATCTTGTTGTCGAGAATGGCCGTGTGCTTGCCGACTCTGGCGTGTTTGGCGAGGGTATTGCGGTGTCCGAGATTGACGTGCTGTCACTAGCGGCTGACCGCAGGCGCACGTCGACGTTTGAGGTTGCGCCGACTCCGGAGGATTATAAGCACCTGACCACGTATTTCTCGCTGGAGTTTGATGGTGAAGGTGAGGACGACGACGAGCACGTTGCCGCAGGTCACGGCCACGACAGCGAGGACGAGGGCGTCGAGCTTGCAATCCGCACGCCGCTGACCAGGTACGTTGACCCGCATCCGTTTGTGCCCGCGATGGACGACGCTCGCGCGGCGCGCTGCGAGGAGATTCTGTCGATTCAGGCCCACGGTTTGGCTTCAAGGCTGGCACACACCGGCTCTGACCATGCGGTTATTGGCATTTCGGGAGGACTTGACTCTACGCTGGCCCTTCTCGTCACAGTGCGAGCGTTTGACCAGCTGGGATACGACCGCTCGGGCATTGTAGCTGTGACGATGCCGGGATTTGGCACCACGGACCGCACGTACACTAACGCGATTGAGCTGGTGCAGTCGCTTGGCGCCGACCTGCGCGAGATTTCCATTGTGGATTCCGTTCTGCAGCACTTTGCCGACATTGGCCACAACCAGGACGTTCACGACGTTGTGTACGAAAACGCCCAGGCTCGCGAACGTACGCAGATTCTGATGGACGTTGCCAACCAGGTGAGCGGCATGGTCATTGGCACGGGCGATCTTTCCGAGCTGGCGCTTGGTTGGGCAACGTACAACGGTGACCAGATGTCCATGTACGGCGTAAATGCATCGGTGCCAAAGACGCTGGTCAGGTACCTTGTCGATTACTGCGCAGACGCTTATGAGGAGCAGGGCGAGGACGAAATTGCTCACGTTTTGCGCGACGTTCTGGACACGCCGGTTTCTCCTGAGCTGCTGCCATCCGCGGCAGACGGTTCCATTGAGCAGAAGACGGAGGACCTGGTTGGCCCATACGAGTTGCACGATTTCTTCTTATTCCACGTGCTTCGTCACGGAAGTGGCCCACTCAAGGTTCTACGTCTTGCCGAGTGTGCGTTTGGCACAGGCACTGACCAGGAGATTTACGACCACGAGACTATCGTGCGTTGGCTGAAGGTATTCTATCGCCGCTTCTTCTCGCAGCAGTTTAAGCGCTCGGCGATGCCTGACGGACCAAAGGTTGGTTCGGTTTCGCTGTCTCCGCGCGGCGACCTGCGCATGCCATCCGACGCTTCTAGCTCGCTCTGGCTCTCTGAACTGGAGAGCTTGGAGGCCTAGCTGGCGTTGCTCGATGGTGCGAGGTACCGTGATGACGTTGACGCAAATTCTGCCGTGCAGCAAATGATGACGTTCAGTACCCGGCTATTCATGTATATGAATAGCCGGGTACTTTTATGTAGGTGGATTTTTACTACGAGTAAGGAAGAGGCGGTTTTGGCCCAAAAATGACTCCCAAGTGGTAAAAAATGCGTTTAGTTGGGGTTTACAGAAAATGCGGGATTCTATGCATCAAATCTACCTGGTGTTTTGCTTTGGACAAATAATCAGAAATCTGGATAGAATTCGCTACCTGGTAAAACGTAGGTGCAATTTTTCTGAATACTCCATTTCATCCCCAACTAAACGCATTTTTTACCCAAATTGGACCCCGCCAAAGAGGTGTTCATTTTTCTTATGCAAAATCACGAATATCACTACCAGAATATGCATGCAGCGAATATTTGCACCAAAATTTATGCTAATGGCAAGAAATTGCAGGTGGACACAGCCTGGAGCTTGCGTTAGCTGCGGTTAGTCGCATGTCACCCGCCCGTACCACGCACGCCAATTGCGCGCGCATAACCGTTGACGGCTTATACTGCACGCCTACAGAAAATCTAAGTCGGTTTTGTAAGATTTTCACAATATTTCGTATAAATTGTTTTCCCGTGTGGAATAACTAATAGCGTTGGAAAAGGGCGCTTGGCGCCAATATCGGGCTTGGCCCGAAAGGGAGGTTTTCATTATGAATTTGAAGCCACTTGGAGATCGTGTTCTGGTAAAGCCTGCTCCAAAAGAGGAGAAGACATCCTCTGGTCTCTACATTGCATCCGCAGCACAGGAGCTTCCACAGCGTGGCGAGGTCCTCGCAGTTGGAACTGGCAAGCTTGATCAGAATGGCAATCGCATCGCTCTTGATGTCAAAGTCGGCGACCAGGTATTTTACGGCAAGTTCGGCGGCACCGAGGTCAAGGTAGACGGCGAGGAGCTCTTGCTTCTTCGTGCTGATGACATCCTTGCAGTCCTCGAGGACTAATCGCTCGCAGCTCGTCCGCTCGCAGCCCGCTCGTAGCTTATCCGCTCGCGGCCCGTTCGCAGCTTGTTCATTAACGTGTAAGTTCAGCTATTTTGGAGGAATACCATGGCTAAAGATATCGATTTTGGCACCGACGCTCGTGCCAAGCTTGCTAAGGGTGTAAACACCCTGGCAGATGCCGTAACCACCACTCTTGGACCTAAGGGTCGCTACGTTGCTCTGCAGCGTTCTTACGGTGCACCAACCATCACCAACGATGGTGTTTCCGTTGCTCGCGAGATTGAGCTCAAGGACCCAGTAGAGAACATGGGTGCTCAGCTGGTCAAAGAGGTAGCAACCAAGACTAACGACACCGTCGGCGACGGTACCACCACCGCAACCCTGCTTGCACAGGTCATCGTTAACGAGGGCCTCCGCAACGTTGCAGCTGGTGCAAACCCAATCGCAATTCGTCGCGGTATCGACAAGGCTGTTGAGGCTGTTGTCGCTCAGATGAAGGGCATCGCAAAGGACGTCTCTACCAAGCAGCAGATTGCTTCTGTCGGTACCATTTCCGCAGGTGATCCAGTCATCGGTGGCAAGATTTCCGACGCTATGGATGTTGTCGGCAAAGATGGCGTCATTACCGTTGAGGAGTCCCAGACCTTCGGCATTGACATCGATACTGTTGAGGGCATGCAGTTTGACAAGGGCTACGTTTCCCCTTACTTCGCAACCAACAACGAGACTCTCACCGCTGAGCTGGACAATCCTTACATCCTCATGACCGATAACAAGATTTCCTCCATTCAGGACATCCTGCCTATCCTTGAGGCTGTCCAGAAGCAGGGCGCACCTCTGCTCATCATGGCTGAGGACGTCGACGGCGAGGCTCTGACCACCCTCATTCTCAACAAGCTCCGCGGCGTTCTGAACGTCTGCGCAATCAAGGCTCCTGCATACGGCGATCGTCGTAAGCGCATGCTCGAGGACATCGCTG
Source organism: Atopobium sp. ICM42b (assembly GCA_000564995.1). Classification (GTDB taxonomy): domain Bacteria; phylum Actinomycetota; class Coriobacteriia; order Coriobacteriales; family Atopobiaceae; genus Lancefieldella. The sequence continues at coordinate 23,090 of JDFH01000020.1, read as the reverse complement.
TTCTCACCGGCGGCCAGGCAGTCATCAAGGAGCTCGGCGTCAACCTCAACGAGATCAGCGCAGAGATGCTCGGCCGCGCTAAGTCCGTCAAGGTTACCAAGGAGACCACAACCATCGTTGGTGGCGCTGGTTCCAAGGACGCAATCGATGACCGTATCACCCAGATCAAGGCTGAGATTGAGAACACCACCTCTGACTTTGACCGCGAGAAGCTCCAGGAGCGTCTTGCTAAGCTCGCCGGCGGCGTTGCAGTCATCAAGGTTGGCGCAGCTACCGAGGTTGAGCTCAAGGAGATCAAGCACCGCATCGAGGACGCACTTCAGGCAACTCGCGCAGCTGTCGAGGAGGGCATCGTCGCAGGTGGCGGCGTCTCCTTCCTGGCTGCTTCCTCTGTCCTCGACAGCGTTCAGACCTCTGACGCAGACGAGAAGATCGGCGTTGAGATCATCCGCAAGGCACTTGAGGCTCCAGTCCGCACCATCGCTAACAACGCTGGCTTCGAGGGCAGCGTAGTTGTCGAGAAGATCAAGGCACTCCCAACCGGCCAGGGTCTTGACTCCGCTTCCGGCCAGTATGGCGATATGATTGAGATGGGTGTTCTTGACCCAGTCAAGGTCACCCGTACCACACTCCAGAATGCAGCTTCCGTTGCATCCCTCATCCTCATCACCGAGGCAACTGTTTCCGAGATGCCAAAGGACACCACCATCGAGGAGTCCATCACTCGCGCAGCTGCTCAGGGCGGCCAGGGCGGCATGTACTAATTCGCGCCTTCGCGTCACTTCAATCGGGTCCAGCCTCTCGCTGGGCCCGATTTTTTTGCCGCTGCGCCCACTTGGCGAGAATCCCGTCTTGTTGTGGGCGAGAATCCCGTCTAGTCGCAGGCGAGAAACCCGTCTTGTCGTAACTGCAACGTTTTCCCGCTCAGCGTCCATTAATCGAAATCGTATGAATGTGGCGTCATTTGAGCGGAATTATTGGTCGCTACAGGTTAGAATATTTATTTGCGACTACGCTCGGTCCATGCGACCGGTTCGCATACTTGAACCATCCGCCACGCGCCAAAGGAGAGGAGGCACCATGGCTCAGAACCAGAATCGTAACGAGGAGCGAGATTTTCTCGACGACCTCATTGATATCCAGGACTCCCTCCAGGTGCTCTCTAACCCGCTCGACGCGCTGATGGGAAGCCTGTCTATTGACCCAAATTCGGACAAGCCGTTTGAGCCAATGGACTACAAGGAAATCCCCTGGTCAAACGCTAATCGCTGCCTGAGGTGCGCCTCGGGAAAAGCCGAGGCATGTTCTCGCTGTCTTGACGTTTGCCCAGCTAATTGCATTGATATCCACAACCAGTCCGTGCGCATCGACGACGAGGCTTGCCTGCAGTGTGGACTCTGTGTTGCCGCGTGTCCAACCGAGACGTTTAACACGCGCCGCCATACGTCCCGCATGCTGTATGACCAGGTAGCTCGCGCGGCTTCCGCGTACGAGCAGTGCTACATTACCTGCACGCGCGCTCTGGCGAGAAAACCTGAGGGCAACGAGATTTGCCTGCCCTGCGTGGGTATGCTCTCAGCCGACATTTGGTTCTCGATCCTTACGGACTTTGATAACGTAAACGTTTACCTGCCGTTGGGCGTTTGCGACCGTTGTCGCACCACCACTGGCGAGGAGGCATATACCCAGGCAATCGCTACCGCTGAGGAGTGGACGGGTGCTACGGTTGGTCTTGAGGTCGACGGCAATAACCTCAACCACAACTTCACGCGTGCTTACATCCGCTCGCAGTTCATCTCCAACGCGATGAACGGTGCAGAACGCCTGGTATCTGCTTCGACGCCTGTTCTTGCGGGCGCCAAAGCAATCGCTGACCGCATCAACTCGCACGCTCGCTCTCTGGATAAGCTTCAGACGCAGCTTGATGACGTGATGGGTCTGCGCACCACCGATATGAGGCAGTCCATGCTCACACAGGATCGCCGTCTGGTCATGGGCGCCCTCCAGCACGATCCAGACCTGGCTCCTTACGTGAAGCTCGAGGCTCCTATCTGGGATTCCAGCAAATGCACCGTTTGTGGCGACTGCAAAAATACCTGCACAACGCATGCAATCGACATCGATGAGCGCGGCAAGCTGACCATTAAGATGCCGTTCTGTGTCAACTGCGGTGCCTGCGAAATTGTCTGCCCAGAACCAGGCGCGCTTACGATGGTGCCGATGAACACTTCTGAGCTAGTTGTTCGTGATCGCAAGGCCGAGGAGACCGAGCGTCTTGAGGCTTTGGCTCGTCGCAAGGCTCGCTTCATTTTTGACACTGGTAAGGAGCAACTCAAACACTTGGCAGACTCGATTACCGAGGACTCGAATGAGGAAGCCGCCGCACAACAACCTCCAAAAGAGGATAATGGGGAGTAGCAAGTAGCTGCGTACACATCACAACGCTTCTAGCTGCTCGTTCTTCTCGCGAGAAATACAAGTAACCGTAACCGTCCACCGAAAACAAGAGGACTCACATGTCGCTTTCAATTGGTATCGTTGGCCTGCCAAACGTCGGCAAATCCACGCTGTTCACCGCGCTGACCCGCAAGGGTGGCCTGGCCGCAAACTATCCGTTTGCTACCATCGACCCTAACGTGGGCATCGTTGATGTGCCTGACGCAAGGCTCCAGAAGCTGGCCGAGATTGTCAATCCTGGCCGTATCATGCCTGCAACCGTTGAGTTTGTGGACATCGCTGGCCTGGTCAAGGGCGCAAACGAAGGTGAGGGCCTGGGCAACCAGTTCCTGGCAAACATTCGCAACACCGACGCTATCTGCGAGGTTGTTCGTTACTTCAAAGATCCCGACGTCATCCACGTTGAGGGTCGCGTCAATCCTGACGAGGACGTGGACATCATCCAGACGGAGCTCATCCTCGCTGACCTGGGCACCATTGAGCGCGCCCTGCCTAAGCTGGAGAAAGAGGTCAAGCGCGATAAGGACCTCCAGCCCAAGCTTAACGTGGCAAAGCGTCTTCAGGAGTGGCTGAATGAGGGCAATCGCGCCGCTGACATGGAGATGACCGACGAGGAGCGTCTGGCTGCTCGCGATCTTTTCCTGCTTACCATGAAGCCAATCCTGTACGTCGCAAACGTCGACGAGGACATGCTCACCGAGCCGGCTCCTGTCATCAATGGCGTTCAGTCTATTCCTGTTTGCGCAGGTGTCGAGGCTGAGCTTGCTGACCTTGATCCAGAGGAGGCTGCAGAGTATCTGGAGTCCCTGGGACTTGAGCACTCCGGCTTGGAGACGCTTGCTCAGGCAGCATACAAGCTGCTTGGCCTGCAGAGCTACTTCACCGCTGGTCCCATGGAGGTCAGGGCGTGGACCGTCCGCATTGGCGCTAAGGCTCCCGAGGCCGCCGGCGTCATCCACTCCGATTTTGAGCGAGGCTTCATCAAGGCTGAGGTTGCCAGCTACAACGACTACGTTGAGCTGGGCGGCGAGGCCGGCTGCAAGACTGCGGGCAAGCTGCGCATCGAGGGCAAGGAGTACGTGGTCGAGGACGGCGACGTCATGCACTTCCGCTTTAACGTCTAAGCCACAAAACCGCTGATAGTTAACATGAAACGGGCGAGAAGACCGGTCTTCTCGCCCGTTTTTGTGTGGGGTGGTGTCGCGGGTCGTCGCAGGTCGCAGGTCGCGCGTCGCTGTGGGTTGCACGTCGCTGCGTATCGTCGCGGGTTGCGAGCCGCTGCGGGCCGCTAGCGCTTTGGGGCCTGATCGGTGCCCAGGACCACGGTGATGTCCACGTCAGTTGGGTAGGAACCGTCGTTTGCCTTGATGTTAGCGGTAGGGATATCCAGCGCTTTTGCAACACCAACGGCCTTTGCTAGACCGGTACGCGTGCCGTCGTAGACAATAATCGAGTCGGTAGGATGCTCCAGAGAGCTGTCGGCGTAGGCGGTGTAGCCCTTTGTCTTCAGGATGCCAGCCTTTTGAGCTGCAAGTCCTTGAACGTCGGTGCCATTGAGCACGGCAACCTCACCGGTGTAGTCAGGCTTGATACTGTCGACCGCAGAAGTATCGCCCGCAACGGTACCTACGATACCAGCGGTTTCATCGGTGCTTGTATCCTCCAGAGGAGGTAACGCTTGGTTTACACGATCCATCATGGTCTTCCAGGCGCTCTTATCGACAATCTCATACCACACGTCATCAATGAGCTCGGACGTTGTAGGCGTACGCGCGGAATACATATCCTTGGAGGTATCCATGCCCCTGAATGACATGGCCAGGCCCACAATATCGGTAACGTTGAAGTCAGTAGTTACGCTTTCGGCCATGGTAGACACGGCACCAGACATAGAAACGGGGTCCAGCTGGAGGACCTTCTTGGCAATGGCCGTCAAAATCATGCGCTGGTTAGCCGCGCGGTAGAAGTCGCCTGCGCCGTAGTTGTCGTATGCGTGGCGACTGCGAGAAAGGCCGAGTGCTTGCTGGCCATTGAGCTGCTGCTCGCCAGCGGGAAGGTCGATGCCTGAGTACTGCATGTCAGAAACGGCAACAGGCAGGTTGACCGTAATGCCGCCAATAGAGTCCACAATCTTGGTGAACGACTCAAAGTCTACCTCGGCATAGTGCGAGATGTTGACATTTGCCAGCTTGGAAACGGCCTCGACCATTCCGGATGCGCCGCCATAGCTGTATGCGGAGTTAATCTTCTGCTTTCCATGTTCTCCCAGGTCAACCATAGTGTCTCGGGGGATGGAAATCAGGGTAATCTTCTTGTTCTTAGGATCTACGCGAGCCAGAATGATAGTGTCGGCGCGGAAGTTTGCGTCGGAATCACCCCAGTTCTCTGCACGCCCCTCGTCCTTATCGACACCAAGAAGCAGCATGTAGAACGGGTCAGACGGAGCAACCTGTACCAGTGTGGCCTGCAGGTTTGCGTCCAAGCCCTGGCGAAGTTTTGAGTTGGTATCCAGCATCCACCACGCAAACGCTACGCCTGCTACCAGCAGCAACGTTCCCAGAATGCCGGCAAAGATCTTAAGACCACGACCGCGAGAAGAACCTTGGCGCTTCTTGGAATATGCACCGACGCCTTCGGCGCGAGAAGGTGCATGGCTCACTGCACCAGCACGATGCGCAGCAAAGTGGGTATGTTTTTGCTGCTGAGCTGGGGCTTCTTCGGGCCACTCATCGCCGACGTTGGTCTGGCCAATCAAAGGCTCGCGCGTAAACCTGGAGCCGTGGGATTCGTGATTGTTGCGTGCAGAACTTGCACCTGCGCTTCGAACACTGCCCAGCGTGCGAGGCTGATATGCGCCCTGATTATAAGCGTCATAATCGTCCTGTGCGAAGTCCTCTGTATCGTACTCAGGGGTATCTTCGTACCTATCACGGCTGTTGTGACCGTGATTCTGAGATGAATGTGACCTTCTGGCCATTGGGGCTCCTTTGTGTTTAATCTGCGTTTTGCCCAATGCGTTTTGTCAAACATCTACTATACGCAATTTTGCGTCTTTGTGCTGCATAGAAACAAACCTGCCACAAAAAATCCCCGCTTCAACGTGTGAAGCGGGGATGTGTGCGAGAAGTTCATAGAGCTTGGCGCGAGAAGTACGAGCAACTTTTGCTCATGGCGTTACTTACTGCGCAACGCTGTCTTACTTACGACGATCCTTCAGAGCATAGCCAAGCGTTGTAATAACGCTGCCCACGGTAGCTACTGCAACAAGAGCAATCTCGGAGAAGTCGCCAGTCTCAGGAAGCTTAGGCTGCTTCTTCTTTGGCTTCTTTGGAGTCTCTGATGGAGGAGTTGCTGGTGGGGTGTTTGGTGGCGTATTTGGAGGCGTGGTAGGAGGAGTGTTTGGTGGAATCTCGGTGTTGGTAACCGTGAAGCCATCAGTCTGGTTGCCCGAGACTGCGCTGGTATATCCAGCAGGAACGTTCTCTTCTACTACGGTGTAAGCAATAACGTGACCGTCTGTTGCATCGTTGCGGAGAAGACCGCTAAATGTTGCAGCCCAGTTATTGGTCTGGTCAAGAGTGACTGTCTCGGTGCTAGCAACGCCGTCTTTGTAGAGCCTGACGGTAACAGGACCGCCGACAGTTCCTACCCATGTCTTGTTAACTTGTACATCAACTGTTGGGGTCTTCTCGTCCTCAACGGTCTTAATAACGCCGGTGGTTGCAGAAACGGTGAGGTTATACGTATCAGTATTGAGCTGGTAGCCAGCAGGAGCGGTAATCTCCTGAACGTTGTAGGTGCCAGCAGGGAGCTTCTCGGTGGTAGCGGTACCATCTGCACCAGTGGTAATGGTCCAGGTCTTGGTTGGATCAGTGGTGCTGGTTACCTTAAAGACTGCACCCGCAAGCTTGGTGTTGTGGTCGTTCTTATCCACCTTGACGATGCGGATACGAGCGATGAGGGTAGAAGTACCTTCTCCGCCGGAAGTTGCGTTGCGATATACCCAATCGGAGCTGTACTCAGGGTTATCGGAGTACATCTTGATGAGGTTACGCAGAGCAACACCTGGAACGTACGTGGTGCGATACGTGAACTTAAAGCTCTGACCGTTGCTGAGGTCTATGCCAGAAAGGTCAAGATCAAACGACTGTCCATCAGGAGAAATGGTGAGCATACCTGGGGTAATAGGGATGCGCGTAGCGGTTCCTGGGATGGTTGAGCCGTACTCGTCAAAGCGAGCGCTCCAGAGCTCAAAGGTGTTTGGAACATACCTAATCTCTGCAGGAAGATCTCCGCCGCCCTGGTCAAGGAGTTGGTCGTGTAGACGGACGTTGCGGAAGTTACCACCAGAGTAGTTGATGCGGCCGGTCCACTGGATTTCGTTAGCGTTACCATCGATAATCTTGCCCCACTTGGAGAGGTACTCAGTACCAATGGTGCCAGGAGCGGTGACGTCAAACGTTACAGGAACAGGGCTGCCAGAGACAGTAAAGATAAAAGATTTACCGGTACCTGTCTGAACGCGCTGTGAATCAATGGTAAAGCCAAGGCGAGCGGTACCGCGCAGGTCAGTGTGGTTGTTAACGTAGTCGGTAAAGACAACACGCATGTTTCCACCAAAACCATCGGTACCGGGGGTGACGTGAGCTACTGCCATGACCTCGCCGGTTGCTGCATCGGTGATGTTAAAGGTAGACGCAGGATGAGCTGCGGTAAACCTCATCTCGTTAGGGAGGGTGACGTCAAAGTAATCGCCCGGCTCTACGTTAGCGTTTGCAGAGGCGTCCCACGTCATAGCAATGGCATACACATTTGCCTTGTTAACAACGGTAGTTGGATTGCCAAAACGATCTTCAACTCTAAAGTCTGTAATGGTTGCGACAACCGCTTTAGGGGTGCCTGTAGCAGCTTCAGTGCTTGCAGTCTCAGCAAAAGCTGATTTTGCCGCAAGCGGAAGCGCCAGGACCAGCATGAAGACAAAACTTAACAGCTTAAACAGTCGTTTGTTCATCAGGACTCCTTTGCAATAGATACGTCTATTCTCACCTATTACAAAGAGAATTTATTTGAGATTCTGTATATATTTATATAGCTTTTTTAAAGTTCAAATATTTATGCAGGTACAAGGAATTTATCGATTCTTTTTCCAATACCTTTTAAATAAAGTACAGGTAAATTCACAGGTTCTTCACAATTGTTCACAACAAACATTCCGCACTATGTGCAGCTTAACGTAATAAAAATGGATAAATATTACCTCTAGTAAATTCAAATGCTGGACATTAGTCACTTTTTATACGTGATTCCGAATAGGTCATTTTTCTGTATGCAATTAAGGAGGCGAGAAGTTCGTAGAGCCTTGCAAAAGAGATGGTTTTCTCGCCAAAAAAAGAACGCCTTGCCACGAGGACAAGACGTTCTTGTAACGTTGCGCGTAGCTGCACGTTTGTGCAGCTACGACTTTGCGCCAGACTTACTTGCGACGCTTAAGTGCAACTGCGCTGCCCAGTGCTGCCAAAGAACCAAAGAGGACTCCTGCAACAGAAGAGGCATCTCCGGTGTAGGGGAGGTTGGACTTCTTGCGAGTTTTAGTAGGCTTCTCTGGAGTTGGAGGAACCTGGGTGTTGGTGACTACAAAGCCCTGAGTTGCGTCACCGGTGATCTGGCTAGTGTAGCCAGCTACCTCGTCCTCAGAGATGGTGTAGGTAATCTCAGAGCCGTCAGCTGCATAAGCCTCGAGGCCTGTGAAGGAATCCTGCCAGTTGTTGTTAGAGCTCAAGGTAAGGGTCTTGCCAGTGTCAACGCCATTTGCAAGCAGGTGAACGGTTACTGCTCCGCCCTCTGCACCATTCCAGACTTTCTGTACAGGAATGTCTGCATGAGCGTTCTTTTTGTTCTCAATAATCTTGATAGTGCCGGACTGATTGTCAACGTTTACGGTGTAGACAGTAGCGTCACGCACATAGCCATCTGGAGCAGTAAGCTCTTCGATGGTGTAGGAGCCGGTAGTGAGCCTTTCGGAGGTTGCAGTTCCATCGGCGCCTGTAGTAAGAGTCCAAGAATCAGCTGGGTGAGCAACGCTTGTTACCTTAAAAGTTGCGCCTGGAAGCTGGGTAGTTGCGTTGTCAGCATCAACCTTGATAATGCGGATGCGGCCGACAAGATTGCCGTTTGCGGCGCCGGAGTTGTTTGGAGAGTAGTAGGTAAAGCCAATCTCGCTTCTTGGAGCACCGCCAGCGTTGGTGAGAACACCGTAGTTGTGCAGAGCCATACCTGGGATAAAGGTGGTGCGATACTGCAGGAGGTAACGCTGACCCTGGGAGAAGTCAACGCCGCTCAGGTTGAGGTGGTAGGAGTGACCGTCAGCTGCAATAGAAAGTGCACCATTAGGAATGGTGACCTCCTGGAGGTTGCTGTAGTTTCCGGTTCCATCAAAGTCTGCACGATACAGGTGGAAAGAGTTGGCAATGTAGGTTACCGATGCAGGCAGGTCTCCGCCGTTTCTATCAGAAAGGGAGTCAGAGAACTCAACGCCGGTCATGTTAGCTGCGGAGTAGTTAAGGCGAACGTACCAAAGAACCTCGGACTCAGTGCCGGTAACAGGACCGCCCCACTTGTTGAGCCACTCCTGGCCAATGGTGTTCTTTGGTCGAACAATCATGTTGAGAGGAACGGCGGTGCCGTTAACGCCAAAGTCAATGTGGGTGTTATCACCTGCGTTGATGGCGTCGCGGTCATAGAGTGCAGAGAGCGAGAAAGTACCCTTAATCTGAGTGTGGGTGTTTGCATAGTCTGTATAAACAACATGCAGGGTGCCGCCAAAAATGCTGCCTGCTGCTGGAGTTGGGTAAGCCCAAGCTACGGTTGCGCCGTTAGGATCTTTAACTTCAATTGGAGTTGTGTTTTGTGTGGCTGTGAACTGGACTTTATCGGGCAGGGTAATATCAAAATAGTCACCTTCTGCCACGGTAGAAGCGGTAGATTCCCAGTTGATTGTAATATGGTACAGATTATCAGTGGTAATCTCATTGACTGGTGTATAAGTATCATCAGCCACAGACATGCTGGTAATTTGAACCGGTGAAACAGTTGCAGCTGAAGCGAATGTTGCCACGAAAGTAACAACAATCATAAAAGGAACAAGAAATACACCTAGTCTGACCAGTACTTTTTTCATAAACCAAACTCCAATTCGTATTTCAAACGTGAGAAAATTATTGCAGATAGGTACTTAAAAACTGTTACCAGTTTTGGTCGTCACAAAACAATTACATTTCAAGTTATAGTGTCTTTGACCTGCTCTTCTCGCCATATTTTGTGTTTTATAATTGTTAGAAATTAGTAGCATTTCTTGTCAGATTATAGAACTTTACCGTCTTTTGTTTGCGCAGAATAAGAAGACTTTTTGGCGCGCGCAATCTCTCGTGGTGTTATCGGCTGGTTGAAGGTATTATTAATAGCAATAAATTCGTGGTAGAGATATGTGTCCATACGTGCGGTATTGTGCGTCGGCGCAGAATCAAGAGTGACCGGGAAACCGGAGAAGCGGAGTCATGCATGAGCGAGTCCAGGCCCAAGCAGTTTGTTGCAGTTCTAGACTTTGGTGCCCAGTACGGCCAGTTAATTGCACGTCGCGTGCGCGATCTTAATGTCTACTCCGAGATTGTTCCTTGTGATATTTCCGCAGATGAGCTTCGTGAGCTCAATCCATCTGCGCTTATTTTGTCCGGCGGCCCTGCTTCTGTCTACGCCGAGGACGCGCCAAAGATTGACCCAGAGATTCTGGAGCTTGGCCTTCCTGTCTTTGGTTTCTGCTATGGACAGCAGATCATGGCGGTTACCCTGGGCGGCACCGTTGGACATACCGAGAAGGGCGAGTATGGCCCAGCTCATCTGACCCGCGCGGGGGAGAGCCGTATCTTTGACGGCACCGCTGAGCAGCAGACCGTTTGGATGAGCCACCGTGACGCTGTGTCTGAGGTTCCAGAGGGCTTTACCGTTACCGCTTCTACTGACGTTTGTCCTATTGCAGCTATGGAAAACGCTGCTAAGAACTTGTATTCTACGCAGTTCCATCCAGAGGTCAACCATACCGAGTGCGGTTCCCAGATGCTTTCTAACTTCCTGTTCAATATCTGTGGTTTTGAGAAGACGTGGACCATGGATAACATCATTGAGCAGAAGGTAGAGGAGATTCGTCAGAAGGTTGGCGATGGCCGCGTTATTTTGGCGCTTTCCGGCGGCGTTGACTCTTCTGTTGTCGCAGCCCTTGTTCACCGCGCTATCGGCGATCAGCTGACCTGCGTGTTTGTTAACCATGGCATGCTCCGTAAGGGCGAGCCAGAGATGGTTGAGCAGGTCTTCCGCAAGCAGTTTAACGTGCCTCTGATTCACGTTCACGCAGAGGAGCGCTACGCAGAGCTTCTAGCTGGCGTTACCGAGCCAGAGATGAAGCGTCGCCTGATTGGTACCGAGTTCTGGAAGGTCTTCTTTGACGAGGCTCAGAAGCTGGACGGCGTTCAGTTCCTGGCACAGGGCACCATCTACCCTGACATTATTGAGTCGGGCGCTCGTAAGACCGGCGGCAAAGCTGCAACTATCAAGAGCCACCACAATCTGATTCCATTCCCAGAGGGCGTTCACTTTGACCTGATTGAGCCTCTGGACCACTTCTTCAAGGACGAGGTCCGTGCGCTGGGCGTTTCTCTTGGTCTGCCAGAGAACCTTGTCTACAGGCAACCATTCCCAGGTCCTGGCCTTGCTATCCGCATCATTGGCGACGTTACCCCAGAAAAGCTGGAGATTCTCCGCAACGCCGACGCTATTGTCCGTGAAGAGATTGATGCCTACAATGCTCAACTCTTTGACGAGACAGGCGATCGTAACTCCGAGCACAGCGTTTGGCAGTACTTTGCGGTTCTACCCGACATTAAGTCCGTTGGTGTAATGGGTGATGAGCGCACGTATGCTCGTCCAGTTATCCTGCGCGCTGTTGAGTCGAGCGACGCTATGACCGCTGACTGGGCAAAGCTCCCTTACGAGCTGCTGACCCGCATTTCTTCTAGGATTGTCAGCGAAGTTGCTGGCGTTAACCGCGTGGCGTATGACATCACTCCAAAGCCACCTGCGACCATTGAGTGGGAATAGAGTAACAAATATGTTTCTTCCGAAAAACCGTTGAAAATACAGCGCTTTAGCGTTTTTAGGAGCAAAAAGTTCCTTGGTAATCTGTTCGATACTTAAAATAAAAAAGCAGGTCTGAAAGGGAGTTATTGAATTTAGGTAAATTGTCTAAAAGTCTTTCATCATTTTGGTGAGAGGTTTTTGTGGAAATAGTGGGTGATAAATTAGAAATTGTGAAGGTGATGAAGTATGATATTTCATAAATTTGGCGATAAAAGATTTTTATATTTTTTATTGGAACATGCTGAAGATAATTCCACCAGGATTTATCTTCAGCATGTTCCAATGTTATCCGATAAATGCCATGTAATTTTACCAATACTTGATAATCATGGAGAAGAATATCAAAAAAGATTACATTTCGATTGAAGATTTTATTGCAATTTACGATTTCTTTAGGAATTAATTTTGGTGAAATAATTTCGATTGTGGGAGAGACGAAATGAACAATATTGTCAATAAAAAAGAATTGATTGGGATTATTGAACAGGCATTGTATAATAATGAACTAGCAGTTTTTGCTGGTGCAGGACTCTCCATTGATGCTGGATATTATAGTTGGGAAAAGTTATTAGAAGAACCTGCAAAAAAGTTGGAATTAGATATATCCAAAGAAAAACATGATTTGATTTCTTTGGCTCAGTTTTATTGTAATAAAAATAAAAGAAGTGCTATTAATGAGCTTTTATTAGATTCATTCCCATCTAATAAAAAACCAACGGAGAACCACAAAATATTATCACAGCTTCCAATTTCTACATATTGGACAACAAATTTTGATACATTAATTGAAGATGCGTTGAAAGAAAATAATAAAAATGTTTCAGTTAGAAAGGCTGATAAGGATTTACAGCTTTCATATAAAAATTATGATGCAGTTGTATATAAAATGCATGGAGATATTCAAAGTCCATCTGAGGCTGTAATAACTAGAGACGATTATGAAGAATATGGAATTAATAGTAGAAAATTATTTAGAGATGTTTTAGAAGGAGCATTGCTGACAAAGACTTTTTTATTTTTAGGATTCAGTTTTAGTGATCCCAATTTTAATTTTGTACTCAGCAAAATGAGAGTTTTGTTGGGAGATGATAATAGATCACATTATTATATATTAAAAAAATTGTTGAACCTAATAAGGATAAGTTTGAAGAAGAAGAAGAATATAAAAAAGCACTAGACGAATATGAATATGATTCGATTAAACAAAGACTGCAGATTGCAGATTTAGATAGATATGGAATAAAAGTATACTTGATTGATAGCTATGAAGAAATCACAGAGATATTAAAAATTATTTTGAATAGGTACAAAAGAAAAACTGTATTTCTTTCAGGAAGTGCAGAAACTTATGCTCCATTAAATACACAAATAGCTAAGGATTTTATCAGGAAACTATCTTTTGAACTGGTTAAGAACGGATATAAAGTTATTAATGGATATGGATTAGGTGTAGGGACTTATGTAATAGATGGAATTACTGAATATTGCTATGATCACAGGAATATTAAAATTGAAGAAAGCTTAAAACTAATGCCATTTCCATTAGGCGCACAAAACAGTGATCAACTTCGGACAACATGGGAAAAATATAGAGAAGAAATGATTTCTCAATGTGGTATAGCAATTTATATGTTTGGTAATAAACAAAAGAATGGAGAAATTATTAAGGCTGATGGTGTAAAAAAAGAATTTAATATTGCTGAATCACATCAATTAGTGAATATACCATTAGCATTTACTGGATTTATGGCTCAGGAATTATATTTTGAAAGTGATGTTAAGATTAAAAAAGTTTTAAATAATGATGAAATCGAATGCATCATTAATTTTCATGATATAGATACTAATGTCAACAAAATAGTTAAAATGATAGATAGGCTTAACAGTAAGGAGGAATGTTAATATGGCTAGAAGAGTATTTTTTAGTTTTCATTATGATGAGGATATCAATAGATCAATGACAGTGAGAAATAGTTGGGTTACTCAAGGCAAAGAAGCGGCAGGTTTTATTGATAAGGTGGAATTTGAAAAAGTTAAAATGAATGGTGAAAATGCTGTTTATAAATGGATAGATAAGCAACTAGAAGGGACTTCAGTTACTGTAGTTCTAATTGGCAAAGAAACACTAAAACGTCCATTTGTCCAATATGAAATACGGAAAAGCATTGAAAGAGGTAATGCAATAATTGGAGTTCATATACATAACATTAGAGATATGAGAACTCAAAGGATATCGGTGAAGGGTAATTCACATACTGTTATTGGATACTATAAGGATGGGACACCTGCGTATTTTGATTCTATTTGTGATGATTTGTACGACTATTCGCAAGATAATGGATACTATAATTTGGGAAGTTGGATTGAAGAAGCAGCACGAAAAAAGGGAAAATAATTGCAGTGGTTTGATAAAAATGTCGAGGTGATGAGTTATGAAAAAGATTTTTGTGCAAGTAGAATTTAGTGAATATATAATGGATGGCTTATAAAAATCTATGTGTGATATTTATGTAGTGAGAAAAATTTATAATTCCACTTTCGAGTTGGCTAAAAGAGTAAATAGTTATGGGAAAAACAGCGAGACAATTTAATAAAATTTATATTGATTATAAAAAGAAATTTAAAAAGCCAATTCAACAAGTTTTGATGTTGATGCCGTATACTTTTTCAGACAATGATATTGTTAATACATTTAAAGAGTTATATCCGCATATGTGGGATGATTTGAATAAAAAGTATAATTTTTGGTATAACAAAAATATGGTTCTGATCAAGTATGGGAAAAAGAGCAGATATAATTTTAGAAAACCATATAATTTTATTTTAGATTGTGCTTCTCCTAGTGTGAATAAACTTAGAAAAGATAAGAATAGAATTATTTTGGGAAAAGATGAGGTGGCAAATTTAAAGAATGAAATAAAGCAGCTATCAAAATCCAAATTTGATAAAAGAAAACAAAAAATCGACGACACATTGAGATTCATTCAAGAAATAGAACCATCATATACATCATTTTTTATTGATAGATATTTTAATACTTACGATTTGCATCAAAAATTAGAGATAATGAGAGAGCTTTCAAAATATAAATCATCAAATATTACGGAGTTTTTTTATAAGGTTAATTCATGTACGAGAAATTTTTCTTTAAAAATAGAAGCTCAAAACTATATTCAATCTATTGGATTACCATTTATGTTAAGACGTAAGAAAAAAGGTAAGAAAAATTATATTGATAACGAAATTGTAAAAAACAATTCAGGTCCTGAAGTTTTAAAACAGAGACTGTACGTAGATGATTTAGAAAAGGTGAAAAGATTTGATGTTTTTATATCTCATAACTCTAGTGATATGAATCAAATAGTTGAATTATATAAAGACCTAAATACAAAAGGATATGTGGCTTATATAGATTGGGTTAATGATAAATATGATTTGAAACGAGAATGGTGTAATGCTTCAACATCAGAAATTATTAAACTGAGAATACATCAAAGTAAGATTTTTATAATTTTTTTAACAGAATCAACTTTTAAATCACAGTGGTGTCCATGGGAACTTGGATATGCAGATGCTTTGAATAAAAAAATTTATGTTTATATTTCACCTAATTTTAAAAGTGTAGATATTCCTATTTTCTATAGAGGCTACACTGAAATAAAAAGTGTTGATGAAATTATAATAGAAAATAATTGAAAGGAGATAGCTTCTTCTTCATCCTTTATCTCATAGATTCTGTAGTTATTAGTATCTTATAAGTCCATCCATGGTGGGTTTTGTTTTGTATTAAATCATTTTTATAAGTTGTCAAGTTTAGTTAAAATATCCTTTGATTTTGGCAGCTATGAATAAGGTTTTTAAGCTTTGAAATGGAGAAGCACCTGCTAAGACTGTTTTGGCTAGGTCGTACAAATTCAAATTTGATGGGAGCGCAATCAAGTGAATGAATTCAATGAATATGTTCGTGAAGTCTTTTCTATAGCAGGCGATATCGTTATACGATCCATGATGGGTGGATATCTTGTGTACCTTAATGGCAAGTTGATAGGCGATATTGGCGATAATGAACTGTTTTTGAAGAGAACTCCTACATCGGATAAGCTACTTGCTAATTCAGAATTGCGTTATCCGTATGAAGGCTCAAAGACACTAATGCATGTATTTGATAGATTTGAAGATACGGAGCTTGTTTTGGAGCTTCTGGATGGTATGTATGCTGAGCTTCCGGAAAAGAAACCCGCGAAAGCCAGAAGAGAAAGATAAATTTGGGAATATAATTCCCAAATTTGACAACATTGGATACCAATGAGACAATAATCTCCTGTTGCTGGGAGGTCCTTGTATGTATATAAAGCGTGAAATTGAACCAACGATTGACGCAATGCTAAAGCAGGGGAAAGTTGTGCTTGTGACCGGTGCTCGCCAGGTTGGAAAGACAACCGTACTCAAACAGCATCTCGGTAATGACTTTAACTATGTTTCGATGGAAAATCCCAGGGACTATCTTCTTGCCAAAGAGGACGCTGTTCTCTTTTTCGAATCAAAGACTCTTCCGCTTATTATTGATGAAGTACAGCGTGTGCCAGAGCTCTTCTCGCCGATAAAATGGGTCGTTGATCAATCGGAGGAAAAGGGTCGCATTGTGCTTACCGGCTCGCAAACATATCATCTTATGAAGGGTGTGAGCGAGTCCCTAGCGGGAAGGATACGGATTTTAGAGATGCCCGGTTTGAGTCTGAGGGAACTCTCCGGTAATTCTTCCAGTCCCCATCCTTACGTTCCAGAAGTGATGGTCGATTCTTTAAATTCGTCCTTGACGGACGTTTGGGACTTGATTCACCGGGGTTCGATGCCAGAGCTGCAAGACCCCAACATTGATTGGGATCTCTTCTACACTGACTACGTAGCCGCCTATCTTGAGCGAGATGTTCGTGAACTTGTTAACGTAAAGAACGAAGCAAAGTTTTACAGCTTTATGGTTGCATGTGCAGCAAGGACCGGTCAGCTTCTGAA
The DNA here is from genome assembly GCA_000564995.1 of Atopobium sp. ICM42b. Lineage (GTDB taxonomy): Bacteria > Actinomycetota > Coriobacteriia > Coriobacteriales > Atopobiaceae > Lancefieldella. The sequence goes on along the minus strand of JDFH01000020.1, from coordinate 6,434 downwards.
TACTTCTGATATTGCAAACGCCGTTGACGTAGATCATAAGACGGTCAAAGCCTGGCTCTCAGTTCTTCAGGCTTCCAATATCGTGCGTGTTATCGAACCATTTTGGCCAAATATCGACAAGCGTCTGACGAAGACCCCGAAGATTTTTTTCATGGATACCGGTCTCGTATGTCATCTAACCAGGTGGACGACACCTGATCAGTTGCGAAATGGCGCAGCAGCGGGGCACATCTTTGAGACGTTTATAGTCTCTGAGATTCTTAAGAGTTTTATGAACTCAGGAAAAAGTTTGCACGATGTCTGGTTCTACCGCGATACCAAGAAAAGAGAAATTGACCTCGTTATTCAAGATGGTCATATTCTACATCCTGTTGAGATAAAGGTATCAGCGACGGTGAGAAAGGATGCTGTGAAGAATTTTGCCTGCCTTGAAAATCTTCCTGGTTATGAGGTAAGTTTTGGTCATGTTATTTGTCAAACTCCAGAGCCGTACTTCATCACACGAACCGTTCAGGCAGTTCCCGTTTGGGGAATTTGATTTTTGCCAAGGTGAAATATTGCTTTGTAATTTTAAGCAGGAAGTGTATACCTGCGCTCAAGTCTTTTATGGCGATAAGCGATAAGAACGTTGGGAAACAGAAGCACAGGTCATTTGACTACGTCAGGACAGTATCCTAGATACCCGCTTATACTGGACTCTTTGCTTAAGAGAAGAGTAGTGTGAAACAACCTAATACGGTATCACTCGTTGTTTAGTTGGTGGAATCTAATAGAAAAATGCAATAAGGCTCTATGATTTAAGTTTAGCAACAGGCACCTATACCGGCATAAATAAAAAACCTATCCTATATAATTGAAGATAAAAGTAATCATTATGATTTAACCAGGCAAGCTTCTTTATGTTTTTTCAAGTTCTCTAGTTTATGATATTAGTTATCGTATAAAAAGTTTTTGAAGGAGGATTTTATGAGTAAAGAAAATAAATCTGACAACTGCATTGATGATTGGTGCGAGGAAGTAAGGAACGCCAAATGGGAAAAGATTGAATTAGAAGAGTATATTTTAGAAAAAGATGAAGATTACATTGATAATTTAATTAAGGTTGATGAAGATAAAAAGAAGAAATGGGGCATTAAAGCAGCATGGGAAAAGCATAATTTTTACCAGCTCCCCCATCTCTTTTCAGGTGATTTAGAGAATGCAAAAATTATCGTTTTAATAGCTAATCCCGGAAACAGAGATGATGAGATTAAAGACTGCGAAAATCATTTCAAAGAACGAGAGGAATTATTGATAGATTCGAAATCACCTATTTTGAGCGAGAAGATGGGAAAGGATACGCATGGATGGTATTGGACGAGAAGAACATACATGAATGCTTTTTGGACTGATGATGAGCTAAAAGATCGAATAAAAAATGGAGAATTTGATAAGCTTTTCGTGTTATGCAAGAATTCTGAAGAGTTTCGTCAACGATTAAAGGACTGTTTTTCCTTAGACGAAGACACTTCAAAAAAATTTATAAAATTTATAAAAAAGATAGGGAAAGATAAAGCTCCTTATGAACTATCGAGTATCTATGAAATGATGGAGAAAGAGTGGGGGACGAAAGGACTACTTCGCGGTTTTGTTCAGCAAATGCATATTGGTCTAATTAATCGGTATGTTGCTAGTGCTGAATACTATCCCTATCATTCGGAAACCCCTTATAACTTTTCTTTTATAGAGAAAAAAGCTGACTCAGAGGAAGATAAATATCTTATGCCTAGCACAGAATGGATTATTAATCAGGTTTCAAAGCGTATAAAGAATTGTCAAAATTCTTATGAAGAACTGTCGTTTACGTTTAAGCAAGAACCTCTCATTATTATACCGAGAGAAAGTGGTCAAAAATTATGGGTTAAACAGGAGAAGGCTTTCTATGAAAAAGGAAATAGATATTGTGTTCCTGTAGATGGTTTGGATACATATGAAAGAATATTAGCGTGCAGTACCAGCGTTCGGCGTGATAGAAATGGTTCTCTTCTTAAACCGGAAAATCTTCGCATGTATCAAAATAAAAAGGTAGATGAAGGAACAAATGAGAAGGCTAAGGGACTTTTGGGAGAAGTTTTAGATGAAATGATCAAAGAATTAAAATCGCAGGAATAGCCCTACTAGTGTGTTAGTTGAAGCACGAGGAAGGACTGAGTATCCTCGTGCTTCATGTTACTTACGGATGCTTCTAGTATATAAATGAGTAGATAAACAGCATTAAAAAGCGTGTGTATCAATTTGTTTAGGTACTGCATTGCCGAATCAGAGCATTCCAATTTCAATAAAGTTGTTTATGTAGACATAGGAGTTGGTTTTAAGGTTAATACTAAAAGACCATTAAGCTCAATCTAATTTTATTAGATTTTACACCTCTATATACCTGCATAAATAAAAAACCCTACCTATATAATTGAAGGTAAGACAGATTTTCTCGCCAAGGACCGAATGCCCGAATGCATAACGAAGTCCACGATAGAAAAATATTTGAAAAGGACTGAATAATACTTTAGACAGTGGGTATAACCGCTCTCGCCGTTATTGGAAGCGATTTTGTGTTCGTATATATTGGCCTCGTTTTGTTGTTGTCCCTTAGTTAAAAGTACTATTTGTTACCTTTTGTCTATTTGTTGTCAAAACAGTAGGTGTCGCGAGCGCTTGTTTACGTAAAGGCGCAAAGGATACAAAGAGAAAAGGGGTATGCATGGCGTTGTCTGGGTTCAAACGTATACAGAGGATTCAATGTTCAGAAATGAGGCGGATGTACCTATATCTGCCGGTGCAGTTTTGCAGTTCTAGTTTGGATGAGCATATGCTCGAGCAAAGAGATACAACAGGAACTTTCGCTACCGTACCTATTGAGAAGTAATTTCAGTAAACGGTGAGGTAAAAGTAAGCAAACAACAAGGTTGGAATAACAGATTGCTTGGCTTGTTAATGTATGAAAACCTGACCGTAGTTAATTAACAGTATTACTAATACCTACAACTTATATCTACATATATGCGTTGTGTCTTGCAATGAGAGACATTAACGCATCTTGATGGACGGGTTTCTCGCCACGTCACTGACCGCTGCTCAATTTAGGAGGCTATATGAAAACGTAAAATTTGACGTTCAACTCTGCGTATTGGAATGGAGCACGGTAATTATCAGCGAATAGCGAGCGAGCAGGCAGGAGAGAGTATGAGAACGTACATTGCAGAAGTAGCGCACCAGTACTATATGGATTCGGATTTTAAACGACCTACGGCAGAGAGCGTCTCATTTTTATACAGCGAGCTGGATAAAGAAAGTTTTGTGTCTGTGTACGAATCACACTTTGGCTTTAGAAGTCCACTATCGTTTTGCGTCATCGTATACAGCAAGCCATTTGTTGATAATACAGAGTTCGTGAAGGACCAGGTTGTAAGAGCATGCGAAATTTGGAATTTAGGTTTCGATAAGGATTTGCGAAAAAACCTTTCGGTTAAAGAGAGCAATGCCATGCAAGTTTTGGGTGAGGCCACCACGCAGGGATTGAATTCCCTGCGCTCCATGTTGAGCGTTGTGGGTGCAAATGAGTTCTATGACGTATTTAAATCGTCTAATGATTTTGCTACGGAATCATTTATTGATACAGCACATGGCAAAGACACATTATTGAAGGACGCCTTGCAATCAAAATTTGGTAAGAACCTCGCAAAAGAAGTGCAACGCATTTATGAGAGTGCTGATGCAGTGGCTGCTGATAGTGAAAAGTACAATCATTTCCCCGTGCATTATATTTTGGAAGGCGCAGGTTCTCCTGTTGGTATGCAGGGTTTTAACGTATTGGCCAGTGCGTTACAAGACGCTGGTCGTGTTCCCTCAACACACGTGTACAAGCTTAATTTTGATTGCCCTCAATGGGACAGCGCATACAGAAGCGAGGTTATAGAGTGTCTTAACGATAACCTCGTAAGCTGCTTTGAAGACAATTTGTTACTTATTCAATATTCCGAGTCTCAAAATGATAGGGACCTTGACCTCCGTAAGTATCAAGCACTTACAAAGCTTATGGGGCTTCTTAACAATCATCTCGATCGTGTGCAAGTAGTGCTTATGGTTGCAGCAGGTAATGAGGCGAATATGCGGCGCTTAGCGGATAAGATACAGGCTCCTGTGGTGACTATAGAATATGAGAAAGGTTTGGCTGTTTGGAATCAGACGGATGCATATGACAAGCTTGTACAAGTGGCAAAACGTCGTGGGGTAGAGCCGTCTGCATCAATGGAGTCATTACTTGCAAAATATCAGTTTAACCGCAGCGACCGCACGGTAACGCAAATATTTGATGACTGGCAGACACTGTCGCAGACACAACAAGTCTATCCCTTGTATCGAGATGCGTATCATACGTACCTGAAGTCTCCGATAAAACAGGCAGATCCTATGCAGCGTTTGCAGGAGCTGATTGGCCTATCAGCACAAAAGCAGCTGATTCAAGATATTGTTTTGCGTATTAGAATGAATCGCACGCTTGTAAGGCTGGGACAGCCCACAAGGAACTTCTCGATGCATATGGTGTTTTCCGGCAATCCTGGTACTGGAAAAACTGAGGTAGCAAAACTGTATGGAGAAATCCTGCATCGTGAAGGTGTTTTGCGAGAAGGCCGTTTGGTTGTTATTTCTGGTTCAGAGCTGAGTCCTGGTAATGTCCCTAAGATATTTGAGGTGGCACGTGGCTCGGTGCTGTTTGTCGATGAAGCTTATACGCTAATTGGCTATTCTGAGACAGTGGCGGCGTTGATAGCTGGTATGGAAAACAACCGCGAGGAAACGGTAGTTATTCTAGCTGGATATTCTCGTCATATGGAACAACTGTTAGATACAAATCCCGGTTTTAGGTCGCGTATTGGCTTCACTATGAAGTTTGACGACTATACGACGGAAGAACTGGAACAGATCTTTGAGTTGATGGCAAAGCATGTGCAGGTAGCTTTGACAGATGAGGCGCGTACTTGTGTACGAGATAAGCTTTCTGGTGCTGGTCGCCGAGGAGATCAGGGTAATGCACGATTTGTGCGCAAGCTGTTTGAAGATTCGCTTGGTGCTCAGCAGCTGAGATTGGCTCATTTATATGCAGATGCGAGAGATTCCCTGCAGCTTAAGCATGAGCTTGGAATGTTACAAGGGTGCGATATTGTGTCTTTGGCAGACAGTGATGCCATTGCTCAGTTTGGGGAAGTTTTTGCAGGACAGACACCAAAGCGTGATACACGTAGTCAGTCTGCACGAGAGCAGCTTGCGGATTTAATTGGATTGGATGAAGTAAAGAAGATTATATTGGATCGCCTTACATATGCAAAAGTGCAAAAGTATAGGCGCGACAATGGCTTTGAGTCTGATTATTTACCGATACACATGGCATTTCTCGGGAATCCTGGTACTGGAAAAACTGAGGTAGCGCGTCTGATAGGAAAGATCCTGAAGGATGAGGGTATCTTATCGGTAGGTGATTTCTACGAGTGCGGTCGTGCCGATTTGGTGGGCACGGTTGTGGGATCTACGGCACCTAAAGTGCAGGCGTTATTTGAGAAAGCTCGAGGCTCAGTAATTTTTATCGACGAAGCCTATTCGCTTATTGATGATAGGTCGCATAGTTTTGGTGATGAGGCGATCAATACTATCGTTCAATGTATGGAGAATATGCGCAATGATGTGGTGGTAATTTTTGCTGGTTATGAGCAAGAAATACTTGATTTCATGAGCTGCAATCCAGGGCTTGCATCTCGAATAAAGACACAGATTCGGTTTCCTGACTATTCGATTGATGAGCTGGGTCAAATTCTGAACCTTATGGCTTGTGAGCTTGGATTTACTTTAGCGGATGATGTATTGCTCCGTTTTGAGAAACAGATTGCCGCAGTGGCGCAGTTGCCAAACTTTGGTAATGCTCGTGTAGTTCGTACGATGCTTGAGGACGCTATGGTGGCACAGGCTGTACGTGTAAATGCTGTCTTAGCTGGGACTGCCGTTCAGGACGTCGGATCTGCAGAAGCTGCTGAGACAGCAGAGAAAATTAACTCTACCAAGAAGCCTATTGACGATAAGCAGCTTATGGAGCTGCGTGGATGCGACTTTAAAATCGATATTCCCTTAGCATCAAAACCATTCATGGGTTTTGCGTAGAGTTGAGAAGGTTGTGTAGCTGGTAGTTGTTTCAACGCGAATGTCCTGACTATGCCATTTTTGTATCTATTTCCCGTGCTTTTGAGCAGGCGTCATAATGGCGCCTGCTTTATTCAAGGCTTTAGTCTGTTGAGCACGAGTAACGCGCGAAACACAAAACCACCCGCTATTGAACTGCCTCCCATTTCTTGGACATAAGAAATGGGAGGCTTTTTATGCGTGTGGTGTAGACGACTGAAAGATGCAGG
>JDFH01000019.1 GCA_000564995.1 Atopobium sp. ICM42b | reverse complement strand
TGGATGAACTGACCCCCATTTCTTGGACACGAGAAATGGGAGTCAGTTCAAAACACACTTAAGTCAGATAATCTGTTAAAAAGACGTATACATGACGCTGAAGTGTGTAAAATGCCCGCATCTGAGCAGATTATCTGACTTAGGTGTGTTCCGTAGATACTAAATTTATCGATAGTTAAATTTCTTATATGAGTCTATTCATTTTCTAGCATATTAGGTTAAGTTTATGCATAGAGATGCATATCGGGTAGTGCGACCGCATAGCTGTCTGGCTATCTTGATTGGGAACATGTCGATTCTTCAGCAGAACACAAGAAAGCTGCGCTATTTTGTGCGCCAGGCCTAAAAGCCGACGCTAACACGCTGCAGAATCATAATCCCCCGCATGTGAACTGCTTCCCATTTCTTATGTCCAAGAAATGGGAGACTGTTCAGTACTGGCTCTCTTTTGGCGTGTAGGTGTTTTGTAGTGGATTGAGCTGCTTACTTTCCACTTGCCATCTTAGCTGGATACCACTTTTGGAACCACGCCGTAAACAGACCCATTCCAATAGGAACCAGGTTATTCACAATAACCAAAATACCGCCCACACCATTTTGAACCGCAAACCAGCTCCAAATGGCCGTTAACACGTACATAGCACCCCAGCATGCAGCTAAAATATAATTTGTCTTCATGAACAGCGGATTGTTATAGGCACTATCTCCGCCGTAGCTGTACTTAACATATGCAGCGCAGAGAGGCTCCTTAGTAAGGCATGATGCAAGCCACATAAGACCAAAAGCCAGGTAACCCAAATTGACAATAAGGTTACTATCGCCATTTCCGCTCATAAAAACGCCTGCAGACAATGCTCCAACCAGGGCAAATGAGATTCTGTCCCAGATGGTAAACTTGAAGTTCCTCATAATAAGCGGCATTAAAGCAGTAACAAGCAGCACAATCATGGCGCCAACCTGAGAATCAAACGATGTTGCAGTCCAGAAGGTAATCCAAGGGAGCAGCATTGTAATCATCTGCGGATTTTTCTGTGCGTTGCCGGCTTCTTTAGCCGACGCGTCCTGCGCAGCTTCAGTTGAACTACCAGGCGTAGGACCAAAGTACTTGTCCCAATCAATCATGAAGGAGAAATCGCCCTCAACGGTATACAGGTGCTTACCCAGCGCCTCTGGTCCGCTTATCTCGCCCCTAGAAATAGACTGCCAGACCTTAAACGGAGTGTTGAGCTTTGTCGTGGTAGTGAGGCTACCGTCAGTAAAGACCCTGCTGCCGTCCTTGCCCAGCAAAATCTGATAGCTACGACCAAGGTCAGTGTAGTTCATCTCAAGCACGCGATCTTTTCCGTCGTAAGCCGTTTTGTCGTACAAAGCCGCCATCTGGGAGGTGAAGATATGGTCAAACGGCACCTGCTCAACGGGTTTCTCGCCAGCGTTTTTGCTGCCCTGAGCGCTTGTATCGCGAGAAATTCCCCAGCTTGCATCCGCCATCTGCTCAAACATCTCTTTTGGATACAGCAACACCTTAAGCTCAGCTTTTGTCTGCTCAGAGATGCCGCCCTTGGCATACTCAGTACCAGCCTTTTTGACAAGCTCGAGGTACTGGTTGGTGCGTGTGGAAAGCTCTTTTACGCGGAAGAGCTCGCCCTGACCGCAGAAAATGCTCTCGTAGTTGCCTTGGCCAAGAATGTGGTCAAACATCTTGGTAACGCTATCGTAGTTTCCCTCTGAAGAATAGAATCCACAGGTAGAGATGAGAACGTGCTTCTTACCGGACATGTCGTAGCGGGACTCGTGCGCGCCACTTCCATATCCCCTGTTTACGTCGCTCATAAAGGGCAGACTCATGGGGAGCTGGCGATCAATCAGGTTCTTCAGCAGTCCAGGCACGTTAAAGTAGTAGAGCGGAAAACTCCAAATAACCAGGTCAGCCCAGAGCTGCTTTTGGATGACGGTTTCTTCATCGTCCGACATAATGCACTGACCTGGAGTGTTCTTCCAGCAGTGGAAACATCCTTTGCAAGGCTTGATGTCCATAGTGGCAACGTTGAGCTGCTCAACAGTCACGTCTTCATGGGCGTGCTGCTCAGAGATGCCCTCAACGAAACTCTTAGCAAGCCGCAAAGAGTTGCTGGCCTTGCCCTTGGGGCTGCCGTTAATGAGCAGAATGTTCATGGTGCGCCTCCAACTCCTTCATGCACTTCTCGCTCCATGCCCTAAGCATTTCCTCGTGCATCTTGCCGTACTCGATAGTAAATTGCCAGAACAACGCCTTCTCTGGGTCACCCATTTGTGCTGCGTAAGCGGCTACCGCGCCAGCTGCCAGCTCACTTCCACCAGGAAACGACGAGGCGTTATCTGCGATTCGTTTAAAGAACGCAAGGTTTTCCTCGTAGGGGCACTCGCCCCTAAAGAACGTCTGCATCAAAAGTGGAATGCGCAGCACCGAGGACTGAGAGTCTTCCCTCAGCCACCTCTGCAACTCTTCTTTACCGTCTTCAGTTATCGAGAAAACCTTCTTGTCTGGCTTTCCTTTCTGAGTAACCAGCGTTGCGGTGACCCAGCCATCTTTTTCTAGCGCCTGTAGTTCTCTATAGATCTGGCTTGTCTGAGCAGTCCAGAAGTAATTAAGTGACTGTTGAAAGATGGTTTTAATCTCGTAGCCGGACATATCTCCATAATTCAAGAGACCAAGAATTCCCTGCTTGAGCAAATCTCTCATCTCCTTATATTCCACTTGTTGAATATCTTACTAAGATAGTAATTCCACTTGTGGAATATGTCAACGAGAAATTCTAAAAACTTTAGCTTCTTTCTGATTGCAAAAAAGACTCTGCCATTTCTGACAGAGTCCTGACATGCGATTATCGTATGTTTTTCAGTGTCCCAGCATTACCTATTACAGGGCAGAAGCGGCGTGCTAACTGCACTTTCACGAGTATCGTCGCGCTCATCATATGCGTCGTAAGGAGCCTTAGGGTCATGAACCTTGACCGGCTTGTTGACGTTGCAAACTTCATCAGTATGGGCGAAGGCAAAGTTGATGTCATCTGCCCAGCCTGTATGGCCGGTGATAATCTTGGGGTTAAGTCCGCGCTGGCGCAGGATTCCTTCTAGTTTTGCAAGCGATTCAACAGCCAGTTTATTGTCTTCTGCAAGCTTGTTGATAAAGCTATAACCACCGTCTGCTCCCAGCCAGATGGTATCGGCAGTAAATAAATACTCGTCATCAATCAGGTACACCACGTGGCCCCAGGTATGACCGGGGACAAGAATTGTTTCGATTTTTATGCCATCAATATCAAGCACTTCCCCGTCGTGCAGAAGCGTCTTTTTATTTGGAATGTTTACCTTTGGTAGCTTGAACCAGCCATTCATTACACGGCGACGAACTTCTCCTGTTAAATACCTATTTTCAACATCGCCAATATAAACCTGTGCGTGACTGAAAAGCTGGTCACTGTCCGACTCAATTGCGCCAATATGATCGGTATCTAGGTGAGTGATTAGAATATGCTGAATATCCTTAGGGTCAATTCCCAGCCAGTCCATCTTTTCTTGCAGGCGATCATAGCTGTACCCTGCGTCAATCATGATGGTAGTACTGCCTTTAGTGTAGAAGAAAATATTGGCCACATACTCACGTATGCACCTCACGCGCTCATTAATGGCACCTGTGTTAAGGGGTTTAAATATTTCTTTGCCGCGATACACCCATGACATCAGCACTTTTTGAAACTTTGAAGCGCTCTTTGACATTGCTTCGCCTCGATCCTATTTTTATCCCCGGCGTCATTTGATTTGAAAAGCAATCCACTAGCTCGGCAAACTATACGTGCAGAAAATGGTGTCTGAACTTGCCTTTTGATGTTTGTTAGATTTTGCTAACTAAATGTTACTCCTCAACCGTCTGTAACCTTTAGCTTTTCGATGAGCGAGTAAATAACAGACGCCAGCGCAAAAATAAATCCTGAACAGCAAAAACCGCACTCCAAATACATCGGAGTGCGGCTCTTTTGCAGACGTGCAACACAATATTGCGTTTAAAAAAGTACTCATGAATCGCAGGGTTTCTCGCCATTCATGAGTAACGAATGTATGGTGGAGGTGCGGAGAATCGAACTCCGGTCCAAAGCAAATCCTAGGCAGGTGTCTCCAAGCTCAGTTACTAATTAAATCTCAAGTACCGCACACTTAGTAACAGGCGTTTGGTACTCCAGTTGGATCAATCTTTTTGTAAGGCATACCAACTACGTCCTTACAAGCATCTCCCTAAAATGACGTCACCCTGAGAACAGGAGAAAATCCCAGTTAGACGCGCTGAACTAAATTAAGCAGCGAGAGCCATACGAGGCTCAAAAGTAAGAGTGTTGTCAATTCAATTTGACGTTACCCCTGTTTTACGTGGCGAGGAGACCACGGCTTGCTGCCCACCGCAAACTCACCTTGTCGAATCCAGTCACCCCCAAAAATGAGAGAAACTGCCACCATGCAGTTTTCAATGTTCCTGAATTGCGTGCGCGAGTGTCGCCGCCTGCAATTCAAAGTGTAGAGAGTATACCCCATGAACTGCCATTCTTTCAAAAAAGATATGACTATTTTGGGAACGGCTTTCTTTGCGGGTTTTTGCGACTTACTTTGCGGACTTACCGTGAGCTTCTAGAACTTGTTTCTCGCGATCAATAAACATGACCAGAATAACCACTAGAAGCGCCGCAGGTGAGAGCCAAATCATATGAGTGCCCATCAGCGGAATAAGCAAGTTACCCACTACCGCACCAGCTACAAAGCAGAAAATAGTTCCAAAATAGAGCAGCGAGGTCTCAATATGAACAGGCTCGTGCGTATGCATATATGCGGCTATTTCTTGCGTTCCGCCGCGAAGATTACCAATGCACATGGTTGTGGCAAACGCGTGTCCGTGGAGCTTTCTAAACGCCTGAACTTGAATGCCGCATGCAAGAGATGTCAGACTGTTTGCCAGCAGATTCATATCTGTTGGAAGCAGAGAAACAACGCTCAGGAGCACAATCTCTACGATAACCGCAAGCTGCCTCCAGTGCAGATGTTCTTCTCGCGCAATAGCTCGAATGGCATACGAAACCGCAATACCTAGAGCAAATGCCAAAACTGGCAGAGCGTATTTGAGGCACTTTTCAAACGATCCGCTGGTCAGATTCACGCCCAAAAGCAGCAAATTTCCGGTCTGAGCGTTGGCAAAAACGCCGCCGCGTACCAGGTAGGAATAGGCGTCCATAACTCCGCCCGAGAAGGCCAAAAACGCAGCAACTTCCACCGAATCTGACATTTGTAGTGCGTGCTTCAAGACTACTCCAACCAAAATGCGCACATCAGCGACACATATCACACAGACGTATACGAAAAGCGATGCAGGTTAAATCCTACATCGCTTTTACGATTTTGTTTGGGTGATCATCAAAGAGGTTACCAACGTGCAATCTTGCACGGAAAACCTGTCTGACTAATTTGTGGGGAGTTTACTCCTCGACAAGCTCGAACATCTCAGGACCAACGCCACAAACTGGGCAAACATAGTCCTCAGGAAGCTCTGGAGTGTCAACCTCAACCTCGTAGCCACAAACGGTGCAAACAAACTTGTAAGTCTTCTCTGCCATTTTTATTCCTCTCTCCAAGCGCTGACGCGCTTTTCCTTCTATTCGCGCAGTTAACGCGGACGGCAACTAACCGTGGCCCTTATCCGCGGTTAAGTGCTCATGCAGATAGTAACAAATCTTGAGTGATTCTAAAGCATTATTCCGAAAATAGGAATGATTCTCATAAAATTCGCACGATTTTTTTGGCGAGAAAATCGACGCGCTCCGAGCGCCAGCCGCTTGCGACGGTACGCTCGCGTGCGGTGATGACGCACTCCTAGCGGCTACGCTCCTTGAGAGCTCGCTGAATCTCGCGGTCAGAATCGCGCTTGGCTGCAGACGCACGCTTGTCGTAGAGCTTTTTACCCTGCGAAAGCGCAATCAACAGCTTGACGCGGTTATGCTCGTCAAAGTAGATCTCTAGCGGAACCAGCGCCAAACCTTTCTGGCGAAGTTTTCCGTCAAGATAGTCAATCTGCCTACGGTGAAGCAGCAGCTTGCGCTTTCTATCTGGATCAACGTTCCACACGCCGCCATTTGTGTATGGGTGCAGGTGCATGCCGTGAATCCATGCCTCACCATCACGAATGAGGCAGAACGTATCGGTTAGCTGGCAGCCACGCTCACGCAGGCTTTTGACCTCGGTGCCAGTAAGTACCAGGCCACACTCAAAGGTCTCACCAATCTCATACTCATGGCGAGCAGAGCGATTGCGAGCAATCGACTTCTTACCCTGCTGTTTTCCCTGGGTCTCGGCCATGCTTACTTGCCTTCCCCGTCTGAAGTTTCTGCTGCATCGGTTTTCTCGCCAGATGCGCCGCTGGATGCACCGCCAGATACAGGATTGCCGCCTGCGGTGAAGCCCTCGGAGATTGCGGCGTCGCGAACAAGCTGCAGAAGCGCAAGAGCTGCCTGCTCGCCCACAAGGTCGCGAGCACGAATAGTCATCTCGGTTGCGGTGGCTCTGTCACCCATAGCGGCGCAATCCTGCGCGCACATCAGCAGGCAAACCGCAATCTCGGCGTTAGCGCCTGTTGGCAGGCCCTCTGCCTCAAGTAGGTCGTTTGCCTCCTCGTCGGTAAGGCCATCAGGGTCCTTAGGAGTGCCCGCAGCCTGATCAAGCGCAGCCTCAAGAGTGCTGTCTTTGACCTCAAAGCGACGAGCAGCCCTCAAGCATGCCGCAGCCTGCTCAAGCCTACCTTGAGCCTCAAACCATGCCGCAAAGTTCAAAAACGCCCTGGTCAGATGCCTAGCCTCGCTTGCGCGCTCAAAGACGCCAAATGTCAGGGCAATATGCTCACGAATATCTCCTGCAATCTTAAACAGGTCAGCCAAATCAAGCCTAAATCCGCAGTTCATGGGGTTCCAACGAATAGCAGTCTTCAGCGCATTCATGGCGTTTTCGTAATCGCCGGTGCGTACGTAAGCCATTGCAAGGTCACCGTACAGGCGATCAAACGGCTCATGAACGTCTTCAAGCTTGCGAGGGTCGTTCTCCACGCGCCTATACGCTAAACGGTCAAACAGCGTGGGGAACGCAAAATACTGCAGCTCATCTGTGGTTTGACAATTGCAGTCCACATATTCCTCAGCGTCTTCAGCCAAACGAAGCAGCAGCTCAAGAGCCTCTTCGTTCTGGTCCTGCATCATCATGCCTTCAGCGCGCATCAGCTCATCTGAAAGTGCCGAAAGTGCCATCTTACTCACCTATCATTCAATATCAATCATGCAATCATCTGTGCGGGCGCATTATAAACCTACACGTAATCTACCTGCTTATTATTCCACAAGTGCCAAATCAATCTGACCACGAGCCACATTTACGCCAGAAATCTTCACGCGCACACGTCCACCAATACGATACGTTTTGCCTGTTGATTCCCCTATCAGCGCCAACGTCTCCTGATCATACACGTACCATTCGTGACCCAAATCCCTCACGGCGAGAAGCCCGTCGGCGTAGGTATCGTCCAGCGTAATGAACAGGCCAAAGCGCTCGCAACCGTCAATGGTTCCCCACATTTCTTCTCCCAGACGACTCTGGTAGTACTCGGCCAGCTTGATCTTTTGTGTCGCACGAGCCGCTGCGTCTGCCTTGCGCTCCTGCTCAGAGCAGGTACTGCAGATATCTGGAAGCGCGCTGAGCTCTGCGCGAGATGCCGTCTGACCACGAAGCAAACGCTTGAGTGTGCGATGAACTATCACGTCTGGATAGCGCCTGATTGGCGAGGTAAAGTGGCAGTACGCATCCGCTCCCAAGGCAAAGTGCCCCTGATTAGTTGGCAAATAAATTGCTCGTTTTTGGGCCCTGAGCAGCTGCGCATTTACCACGCGAGCATAACGTGTGCCATGCACTGACTCCAGCGCTTCTTGCAGCGCGGTCTGGTCGCCAATGGCAATACGAGACGCAACGTCTGGCTCAAGTGCCCCCATAGCCACAAGCGGAGTAACCGCAAGCTTGAGTGACTCTGGCGAAGGCTGCTCATGCACTCGATATGCTGACTCAAGGTCGTGCTGGCTGAGCATATGCGCAACGCTCTCATTAGCCGCGAGCATTGCTTCCTCGATAAGCCCCGTTGCCTGAGTGCGCTCTCGCACCGAGACGCCAACTGGCTTGTTATTCTCGTCAAGTACTACGCGTGTTTCCACGCTCTCAAAATCTACTGAGCCGCGTTTCTCGCGAATTTCTTCTCTTAGTGCTCGGATTTGATTGAGCACACCAATCATTTCTTTGATTGCGCTGGCATCGTCTTTAGGCGCGGTGGAGTCAAGTGCCGCGGCGTCTCCTTGAAGATAGCTATCTACCTGGTCGTAACTGAGTCTTGCTCGTGAGCGAATAACGGAATTCATAGCCGTTGCGCCAAGAATCTTGCCCGAGCTGCTCAGCTTCATCTTTACCGACATAGCCAGCCTATCTTCAGCTGGTCGCAGAGAACACACGTCATTGCAGAGCTTTTCTGGCAACATGGGCAACACGCGGTCCACTAAATATGCCGAGCAGGTGCGCATGCGAGCTTCCAGGTCAATGGGAGAATCCCATTTTACGTAGTGGGCCACATCTGCAATATGAACCCAGAGCTCAAAGCTGCCATCTTCAAGCTTCCGCGCGCCAACGGCGTCATCAAAATCTTTAGCATCTGCGGGGTCTACGGTGATGCACAGCTCTTCTCGCAAATCGTGTCTTGAAGCGTCTTCTGCAAGGGCTTTATCTGCGTCAACGGAGATTTTCTCGGCTTGTCTCAGTGCCTTGATAGGAAATTCTGTTGCCAAACCATACGAAGCAATAGTTGCCTCGACGTTCATGTCCAGATCTTCGGCTGATCCCACGCGGCGCTCGATAGTAACCACAGCAGCACTTTTGCGCGTTGGATACTCTGTAATGCGCGCAACTACTACGTCACCCTCAAAAACGTAATGACGTCCTACAGAAGGGTCTTCTGGAAGCACAAAGAAATCTCGCTGGATGCGACTATCCAGCGGCACCACAGCGCCAAGTGGACCGGCGTCGTGGTAGATGCCCAAAAACGTCTGAGTAGCTCGCGTAAGCACAAAACGCACGTTTGCCAGAGGAGTCTTTCCCTTGGCCGAGACAAGCGAAACCTGGACCTCGTCTCCATGCATTGCCTCATGAATCCCGTGCTTGGCCAGCGCATACGTACCCTCAGGGGTGCTTACGGTAGCAACTCCTGGACGAGAAAGGCTCAGCGTGCCTGTAAGCAGCGCCGATGGTCGCTTTGAGACTTTTGTACGCCCCTGACGACGGTTTCCTTTATGTATGCGTTTTCTAGCCAAAAATCCTCCTGTAGGTAGAAGCCAGCGCCTTTTGCGCTGACCCAATGAATCTTCTGATATGTACCCTAAAGTGCCTTGTGATAGACGATGTGCAGATAAGGCGAGAAGTTCCAGGGATCTCGACGGGTTTCTCGACAAACATCTCGACGGATAGACGTCGGAGCCCTCAACGGGTTTCTCGCCATCCTGCACACAAAAAGAGCCCCTATGCAGAGACTGCATAGGGGCTCCAGAAGGGATTGGTTTACCTCTTAGAAGGTGCCGCGAATAACCTCGCTGCCTTCCTTCATGATAACTTCCATGTTATCTGGGGTAAGGTCGCGGATGTTAGCAGCAACGTCGCCCTTGACAACCAGGAGGTCAGCAAGCTTGCCAGCCTCGAGGGAGCCAAACTCATCCTCGTGGTGAACCATCTTAGCGCCGTTAAGGGTAGCAGCCTTGATGGTCTCAAGAATGGTGACGCCAGCCTTCTCAACGAAGTCATACATCTCATCGATGGTGACATAGCCGTAAGGAGTTACGAAGCTGAAGGAGTCGGAGCCGATGGTGAGAGTGACGCCGCGCTCGTTAGCAGCACGGAGGTTCTCGTATGTACGGTTGAGGCCCTTCTCAACGACGGTGTCGCCTGGGAATGCGTCAAGCTCTGGAGTCCACTCTGGTGGATAAGTTCCGTACCAAGTTGGCAGGAAGCCGATGGTAGGAGTGAAGAAGGTACCCTGCTCGCACATAAGATCCATGGTCTTTGCATCAAGCTCGAAGCCGTGAATCATCTGCTCGCAGCCGCAACGGACGGAGTCATAAGCTGCGGAGAAGCTGTTGTAAGAGTGTGACCAAACAGGAATGCCAACCATTGCTGCCTCGTCGCAAACTGCCTTGATCTCCTCGTAGCAGTAGTGCTGATCGCGACCGGAGTCCCAGTGCCAAATACCGCCACCGGTAGCCCAAATCTTGATTGCGTCTGGGTTCTCACGAAGACGACGACGAACTGCCTTACGAAGATCCCAAGGACCGTCTACCTGGTCGCCCCAAGGGTGACCATTCTTGGAAATCTCCTGTGGGAGCTGGTGGCAGTCACCGTGACCAGCAACGCGGCAGAAGCCAAGGCCGGTAGCGTAGATACGTGGGCCTTCCATGATACCCATGTTGACGAGGTCACGAATTGCGATACCATTGCGGCCAATCTCGCAGACGGTGGTAAGACCATGGGAGAGAGCGTCCCAGGACTGCTTGACTGCGCATGCCTGCTTCTGAGCAACGGACTCGATAACCCAGTCGTTATCGTTGTCGGTTAGGTTGCCGGAGAAGTGCAGGTGGGTATCGATAAGACCTGGCATAATGGTGCGGCCCTGGATGTCACGGACCTCATAGCCCTCTGGAACCTCAGTGCGAGGACCAGCATAAGCGATCTTCTTGTCGTCTACGAGGACAAGAGAATCCTCAACAGGAGCGGCGCCAGTGCCGTCAACGAGCTTTCCGCCTACAAAAGCAATCTTACTCATTTCTTTCCCCCTCTAGTAAATGATACATACTATCTTTTTGCGCCCACCCTTTTTGGGCGCAAAAAATCCAAACTAAAGAAACAAATAACGTGCTTAGTTCAACGTACCGATGAAACCTTTAGAGCTTGCAAGCAACTTATGCTGCTGCCTTCTCAGACTGACGACCAAAGATCATGAAGATGGCCATACCAATAACAATCCAAGAAATGGTGATGATCCACTCAACTGGCTTCAGTGCTGCAGGACTGAAAGGAACAACCATCAGACCGATGATGATGCTGCCAGCAAGAATTGCAGCAAGGATACCTGCGATACCACCGTTGACCTTGTAAGGACGAGGCAGGTCTGGCTCGGTCTGACGCAGGCGCAGGCAGGCAACGCCAGCCATGGTGCATGCGAAGATGAAGCCAAGAGAAGCAACGTTGGTCAGAGGAACAAGCATGTTGCGGCCGAGGAATGGACCAACAAGGGTCAGGCCAGCCATGAACATGTTTGCAGTCAGAGGTGCGCCAGACTTAGGGTCAATCTTTGCGAATGCCTCTGGGAGCATCTTCTTACGACCAAGAGCGAGCATCAAACGAGTTGAAGCACCAAAGAAGGAGTTCATTGGGCCCAGAGGTCCAAGCGTTGCAATGATGAGCATTGCAATGTAGAAGAACAGGTTGATGCGCTCGAGAACTGCAAGTGCAGGAACAGAAGACTTAACAAACTCGTGCCAGTCAATCATGGTTCCGAATGCATAGATGCAGATGAGATAGAAGATACCAGATGCCATAAGTGCAAGTGCAGGAATGATGCCAAACTTCTTCCAATCAAGGTCAGCAGAAGCCTCTTCTGCCTGCTGTGGAATGGTGTCAAAGCCAGCGTAGAAGAATGGAGTCATAACAAGTACTGCAATGATGCCACCAAAGAAGCTGGTAGCCTTTGTGCCCTCTCCACCTGCAACCTCAGTTGCCTGGGAGAAGAGTGGGAGGCCGTTGCTTGGAGAACCAGTTGCAAAGGAGATAACCATTGCAAGGATCATACCAGTCAGCAGAGCCTTAGTCAGGAAGCTCGAAAGCTTAGCTGCTGCGCCAGCGCCCTTAAAGTTAAGGAAGATGACCAGAATGGCAAAGCAAAGAGCGATGACTGTTGGCCACAGGTAAACATCTGCACCAAGGATGGTGTAGAGCTTAACGGAGCGCAGCCAAGAAAGAATTGGGAATGCACCAAAGCGGTCGGTGAGAAGCGTGGAAATAGCAATTGCCTCCCAAGGGCACAGTGGAGCGTTACCCAGAAGGAGCATCCAGCCGGTAAAGAAGCCCATTGGGCGGCCGAATGTCCTGTCGACGTACTCAATGATGCCACCAGAAATTGGAATAGCAGCAGTAAGCTCGCCAAAAACACATCCAATTGGTACAAGGAAAATTGCGCCAATTGCGAATGCAATCATCGCGGGGAATGGTCCTCCACCAAGAACCATCCAGTCGCCTACCAGGAGCACCCATCCGGTACCAATGATCGCACCAAATCCGATGGTAAAGAAGTTGAATAGACTCAACGACTTTTGCATCTCAGGTGCCTCGGCATTTTCTGCCATGTCCCACTCCTTCCCGTAATTACTCGGACGAAGAACTTGATGAGACTATGTTTGCACCTGAAGCCATTTGAAAAAAGAAGTAGCGCCCTCTGGGCGTCAGATAAACCCGTAAGCGTAAAGGCTACAACCGCGAGCGGTAGTTAAATCTTTTTACATCTTTACCAAAATCTAATAACAGTTATGCAATTTTCAAATAGTTAACGTACACAACTATGCATCAATCTTTAACTCAAATACTTTAAAAACTCTTCTGTAGTACGCGACATCTCGCCTTTTACACGATGTGTAATAAAGACATTACGATGTACGGGAGTCTCCAGATGATGTACGTCAATATCAAAATTTGTACCTTTTGTTGCCTCAAGTGGCAACAAACTTACACCAAGACCTGACTCTACCATGGACATAATGGTGAATGAATCCGATGACGCAAACGTCATGCGTGCGTTTTTGAGTTGCTTCTGAAGCAGAGGAGCCGTCTCAATATCAACAATAAAGGGCTCTTCAATAAGACGCTTAACAGGAATTGTCTCAAGGTCCTTCTCGTAATGTCCCTTTTGAGAAACAACAATAACCTCATCATGATCAAATAAAGTTGAAGTAAATCCCTGTTCAGTTGCGCGGGTCATAGTAAAACTAATATCCACTTTACCCTTGCTAATAAGACGCAGGGCTTCGCCGTAGGTGCATTCGATAACTTCAACTTTGATGTTTGGATGGTCAGTCATGTACTTCTTCAGATGGCCAGGCAGTGCTCGTGAAAGAAAGCTCGAAGGCGCCGCAATAACAAGGTTGCCCATCTCAATGGCACTGACGCGATTCACTTGATTGCTCAACTTGCTGTATGCCTGGCACACCTCTTCTGCAACAGGCAAAAGCGTCTTTCCCTCAGGAGTCAGACTTACATAGCCACCATGCCTGTTAAACAAGCGGACATCCCACTCTTTTTCTAGACTTGCCACCATGCGACTAATAGACGACTGAGTGCATCCCAGCTCTTCTGCCGCCACCGTAAAGCTACTGTGATATGCCGCGGAAGTAAAAGCCTGGAATTTGTGCAGGTTGGTCTCCATACTTGGCCCCTATTCAAGTACGTGGCCTAACAATTCACCCTTAAAAATATCATTCTACCTGCAAATTGGTAAATACCGTTTAACGCAAAAAGACCCCGTGAACGGTATTCACGAGGTCTTACCTTGCAATCTTTATGCAAAAAACTTTCTTAATTGATATTTCACTTTGACAATTGAAGTACCAGGTTGCTTAGTTGCTATGCCTTCAGATAGCGGCCCATAGCAATAGCAGAGCCAAAGAGTCCCAAAAGCAAACCTAAGAGCAACAGAAGGCCACTCATACCCAGCATGACCGTTGTTGGAATAGCAAAGGTCAAGAAGGTCATGCTTTCTGCCATAACCGGGAGAAGCATGTGGGCTCCAACAACCAAAACGACAATGGCGAGAAGAGCACCGATAAGAGCCTCAAGCACGCCTTCCATAAGGAATGGTCCGCGAATAAAGCCGTTAGATGCACCGACCAGACGCATGATGGCAATCTCACGACGGCGAGCGTTAATAGCAAGGCGAATGGTGTTGTTAATAAAGACAAAGGCAACAAACACCAGAAGTCCAACAAGGCCAATAGCGCCAATACGAATGTATGCTGTTACGCTAAACAGGCGCTCAACGGTCTCGCGACCATACTGAACATCACCAGACGGATTGCTCTTATTGTCTGCAATGGCTGCAAAAGATGATGAAGAGGCAATACGCTGGGCAACGTCTTGAACATCCTTAGGATCCTTGAGTTTGATCACAAGAGATGCAGGAATTGGATTCTGGCCATCAAGAGCAGAAACAGCATCAGAAGCATTGCGATAACTCATGGTTGTGCGGTACTCCTCAAGAGCCTGCTCTTTGCTCTTATAAGTTACAGACTCAACCGTATCCCAGCCTTGAACCTCTTGCTGGAAAGCAGTTACTGCGGCCTGATCTGCGTCATCCGAAAGAAATGCCTGGATTGTAACGCGGTTCTCGACACTTCCTACCATGTTCTCGATAAGAGCTGAGCCAAGAACAAACAGACCGATGATAAACAGGGACAAGAAGATGGTTACGATAGCGCCAAGAGCGGTAGACCAGTTCCTTCTAAAGTGGCTTCCGGCCTCACGCAGAGAATATCCAAAATTAGAGAGCCCCATAGTAGCCATAGCCTCCCTTCTCCTGGTCGCGGACAATGTGACCAGCCTCAAGCGCAATAACGCGCTTGCGCATAGAGTCAACCATCTCGCGATCGTGTGTTGCCATTACAACCGTAGTGCCCGCACGGTTAATGCGGTCAAGAAGCTTCATGATGCCCAGAGAAATTGCTGGGTCCAAGTTACCCGTAGGCTCGTCGCAGATAAGCAGTGGTGGGCGGTTAACCATTGCGCGAGCAACAGAAACACGCTGCTGCTCACCACCGGATAGCTGGTCTGGGTAAGCGCTCATCTTTTGACCAAGGCCTACCAGACGCAGAACCTCTGGAACCTGAATATCAATAACAGGACGAGGCTTGCCAATGCACTCAAGTGCGAAGGATACGTTCTCATAGACGGTCTTATCGGGCAGAAGCTTAAAGTCCTGGAAGACGGTGCCAATCTGGCGACGCAGATAAGGAACCTTGGAGTTACGCATACGTGTAAGGTCCTGACCAGCAACAATAACCTGTCCGTGAGTTGCCTTCTGCTCACGCGTGATAAGACGCAAGAGAGATGACTTACCGGAACCAGAGTGTCCAACAACAAAGACAAACTCACCTGGGTAGATATCAGCGCTGATGTTATCAAGTGCTGGACGGTTTGGCTGCGATGGATACACAAGCGAAGCGTTCTTGAAAGAAATGGTTGGAGTACCAGTACGCTCTACCTTAGGTGCATCTTGAGCTAGATCTGCAAAAAACTTTGCACGATCAAGAGGTGCCTGCTCAGGGTTGTTTTGCTGCTCAGCAGTTACCACGTGTACAGCTTCTGCTCCAGAAGCAAATGGATCAGATACAGTTGTTACAGGTTCAGCAGCCTGGGCCACTGGCACATCAGCAGAAAAGTCCTGAGTTTCAACTTGATCAGCTACAACGTCTTGCTGGTCAAGCTGGTTCAGATCATCCTGAGAAATTACCCCAAAACGGTCATCAAACGAGGACTCCTGTTGCTCATCAGTGCGAAAATGATTAGCCACAGTTGCTCCTTTTCTTACTCCGAAGAGACAGATACAGAATTTATTTTACCAAAAGTGCAGGTATGTTATACGTCACGCAGTTCATCCACAGAAAAACCGCCTCTTCTTTTTGAACTGCCTCCCATTTCTTGGACATAAGAAATGGGAGGCAGTTCATATGCAGGTGAATATGATTCTGCAGCGTGTTAGCGTCGGCTTTTAGGCCTGGCGCACAAAATAGCGCAGCTTTGGTAGGTTCTGCTGAAGAATCGACATATTCCCAATCAAGATAGCCAAGAAGCTAGGTCGTTGCACCGCTTGATATACATTTCTATGCATAAACTTAACCTAATATGCTAGAAAATGAATAGCGTCATATAAAAGATTTAACTATAGGTAAATTTCGTACCTAAGGAACACACCTAAGTCAGATATTCTGCTCAGATGCGAGCATATTACACTTCTAAGTCAGATATTCTGCATGTTTTAGCTATTTTCAGCGTAATGTATACGTCTTTTTGACAGATTAT
>JDFH01000018.1 GCA_000564995.1 Atopobium sp. ICM42b | reverse complement strand
TGTTTCTTTCTTTCCTATATGAACTGAAAATGCCGTCGGATTTCCGACGGCATTTTTTGTGGTTGTCTATGGCGTCGTTGAAAAGACTGATCCAAAACCGCAGCAATTATGTGCGTCGCACTGGTGAATGCAGATTTTTGGAGCTCGATTAATCCAAAAGTGAACTAATTATGTGTCGAGAAACCCGATTTTGATCCAAAGCCCACGTAATTATGTGCCTTTCGGCACATAATTACCCCACTTTTGGATCAAGCGGACACATAATTACCCGGGTTTTGGATCAATCGACTCTGAAAAATCTACAAGGCGTTCCACGACTAGGTCAACTGTCCAACGTGGTGGACACATGACCGCATTTCAATGACTACTATCTGCACTGTAGTAAGTGTTCTTGTTCAAAAAGGCGTTTAACAGGCAAAAGACACATCAAACATAGGAGGAATTATGTCTTTAACACGTCGCGAGTTCATTTATGCAGGTGCTTCTAGTTTGTTCGCTCTTGGCTTGGCGGGTTGTGGAAACAGTGGTACAACATCCACTTCTACTTCTGATGCGCAGAAGGAAGAGCCAAAGAAGTCAGAGGAGAAGCAGCCAGAAAAGTATGAGGTAACCATTGGTACTCTCACACAAATCGCTGATTTCAATGGAGACCCAGCTGCAAAGATCACGTTTAATTTCACAAATAACTCTGACGAGACCACTTCATTTATGAGTTCGGTACGTGTCGAAGCGTACCAGGATGGCAAGCAGCTTGAAATTGCATTTGTAACAAGCGGTGACGTTAATATGGAGAGCACAACAACAAAGATCAAGACTGGCACAAGTCTTGATGTTGAACAGGCATACAAGCTCATTAGCTCGTCCGATGTTGAAGTAGAGGTATATCCGCTCATTGGTAAAGACAAACTTGCTACCCAGACTTTTAGCCTGCAGTAAGTGCGTCATCATGACTAGGTAGTTACTTCAAGAGAGCCACCATAAAGTGGCTCTCTTTTGTAATTAAGCGATTCTAGTTTCCCTGTTTTGGAAGAGGGAAGAACGCATTGAGATAGAAGACATCATCATTAACGCCAACGTGGATGTTTCCGTTATATCGCTTAGCGATAAGTTCCATTGAGTGGATACCAAATCCATGGTTAAAGTGATTTTAAACTTATGAAAATATTCATTTTAATACAGAGCAGTTAGACATATTTATTTGTAATTTGAACAAATATGTGAATTAGGTGAATACATATATTTTCACATCAGGTATATATATACTAAAAAAATAATTAATTGTCATGAGGTACTAGAATTAGTAATTAGATGCATAAATAACTTGTGAATTGGTATCTGCGTGTAATCGTTTGCAATATAAGCAAACCATAGAAGATAGATAAGAGCAGGAGATTTGCTCTAATAGAAAGGAACGGGTGTGTCAACGTTTATTCGAGAAGAAACAAAAAGGCGCATTGTTGTTTGCGTAACAGCGGCAACTATTGCAACTTCTTCGCTTGTTGCCGGAATAACTCCTGTATTTGCTGAAACTTCATCAAATACAGCTGCTACTACCTTAACATCAGTAGCATCAATTCCAACTGAAACTTCTTTTACCTTTACACAGGGCAATATTCCTCCAGTACGACAGGATGTTCCTGATGACGAAATGGCAGTCCAGTTTGTATCTGAGGTATCTCTTCAAGGTTATAAGGTTGTTGGAGATTTTGAGGGACATGCATACACTCCTTCTGGTCTAACTGACCCAGACGGTCATGCAATTGTTAAATGGGTGGCAGATGACGGTACTGAGATGGAACCTGGCGAGTTGTTTGAACTTCAGTACATTAATGGACTGACTTTCCATGCAGTTTGGCAGCCAAAAGACGGCAATGACGATGTTCAGTATCGTCTTGTGATTGATGCAAACGGTGGCCATTTTGAGGGTGGCGTTTCTACTATGCTTGAGCGCCATGACTATCTTCCAGCAGAGATGCACAACGTTCAGGCTGTTAGTAAAGTAGTTCGTGACGGCTATACTCTTGTTGGTTTTTCGAGAAATAAAAACGATATTACTGCTCCAGCCAGCACGCTAACATCACCAATAAGTATTCGTGATGCAGAGCATATTCCAGGTCACACTACTAATGGTGCGCTTCCAAGTAAGACTGATGAAATCTATACTCTCTATGCTATTTGGAGACCAAATACTGCAACCCCTGCAGACCCATCAACCCCTGCAGACCCATCAACCCCTGCAGACCCATCAACCCCTGCAGACCCATCAACCCCTGCAGATTCCGAGACTCAGGGCCAGAACGCACAAGAGCAATCAAATAACACTGCGCAGGAGCAGACTTCTTCTGGACGTCGTTCAAAGAAATCCGTACTTCCAGAAACTGGTGATGCTGTCTCTGCTACCGGTCTTTTAGCAAGCGCAGGATCTATTCTTGCCACCGCGGGTTTCATGCGTAAGCGTAAGCATTAAAAGAATTTATTTCATATAGTGCAAATGACCCTTCTGATAAAGGTCAGAGGGGTCATTTTTTATTTAACATAACAGCCTTCAAAAAATTTCTACAAATTCTGTAAAAGTAAGTATAGGGTAACTTACTTTGGGAATATAAACGTTAAATAGTAATTATTCCTATTTAATAGGAACCAGATAGAAAGGTGTTAACCATGCTAAACGATAAGCTCAACGTTCTTCTCGCTAACTATGCTGTTGAGGCTCACAAGATTCACAACTTCCATTGGTATGTTAGCGGTCCTTCTTTCTACAACGTCCACACTGACCTCGACGAGGTTTACGGCGCAATGTATGACCAGCTTGACGAGGTTGCTGAGCTCATTCTGATGAACGACGGTTCTCCACTTGGATCCATGGATTCCTTCCTCAAGAACGCAACTCTTTCCGAGGCAGCAGAGGGTTTCAAGAATCCACAGGAGATTTACCAGGCTATTCTTGCTGACTACGAGGCAATCCGTGCATTCGCAGCAGAGATCAAGAAGGATGCAGACGCTGAGGACAATTTCCTTGTTTCCGCAGCAATGGACGAGCACATCGCTCTTCTCTCCAAGACTATTTGGATGATCAAGCAGTCCAACAAGTAAGTTTGGTAAATACCCAGTCGGTTCAGACGACCGGCTAAGCCTTGTGTTTCTTTCTTTCCTATATGAACTGAAAATGCCGTTGGGTTTCCGACGGCATTTTTTGTGACTACCCACTCCACTATCACATTATCATTTCTGCGCCCGCACATATCTCTAAGCATGAAGGTAACAGACTACTGCGATGCTACCTATCTGACCTAAAATCAGTGTAAAAGAAGGCTGCTATAAACGATTTTTTGATTGGGCGAATTAGATGATTCCTTCGTAGCGGCAATAGACTTAGTGTCCACTATGTTGGACACCTAAAATCTTATGAGTATCTAGATTTGTTGCAACAGAGAAAGGAGTTGTAATGGGTCTTGATGCATTTGTTCGTTGCAGGTGTTTTGAAGAGGGAAAACTTAAACCTGGCCCAATTCCCTTTGAAGATCTTTACATTGATGATGAAGAATTTATCTGTTCAAAGTTTTTAGATCAAAAGCGTAAAGAGCTTAGCTCTGAACAATTTGAGAAACTCTATGGAGACCTAGAGCGTGATTTTGTTGATTGGACATATAATGCCTGCGAGCATGAAGATGGTGAAATTTGTTCCGAAAGAGTTGGTAATTTTTGCGGCTTGTTAAGCATTGGTGCAGTTTTAAGTTCAGATGAGGGAGAGTCAAAGTATCCGTTATTAAATACTATGCTTCCTGATGGCAATGGAGGTGTTTATCCAGTTGAAAAAGCGCAGCCTACTCTTGATGAACTTGATAGATTCATAGAAGAGCATTCAAAGATCCCGGGATATCAGCTCATTGATAAGGAGACGAATAAAGCTCTTATCTCCTGTGCGGTGGATGACGGTTTTTGTCTTTACAGTGACAAATATATTGATTATGGATTCGCAGAAGACACAATGTATTTCCATCAACTTAAGCCTTCACGTATATTTTACGCTGACCATTTTTGCCAGATTCCAGCTGATGATTTTGAGCAGACGCATAAGGTGGTTGTTTTTTGCGATGAACCAAATAACAGTGCGTCAAACTTTAAAATAACTTTGCCAGGTCCAATTGATAGTGAATTAGACAATTCTGTTTTAAGAAGCTTTACTGTTCAAAAGGCAACTTTAGACTTCAAAGAAACTGGTCATTTTTGGAGGCTAAATAAGATTAGGAACCTCCTTGTAGCATCCATAGAAACACGGCATCCTATTTGTTGGTGTTAAAAACATATGGGCTGCGCTATCTGGTTGTGGTCTGATATCGTGCTGTCCAAAAAAGAGAGCTACCTTGCGGCAGCCCTCTTCGCGTTTGCGCTGGCGAGAAGAACGTTGCGCTTGAACGATCTTCTCGTCAAGTGCTGGTTTTCTCGCCAGATGTTGATCTTAGTAGGTAGGGTTTTCTACCTCAACCTTGTCGACCTCCTGGAAAGGAGCAAGGGTTGAGACCATGACAATTGGCTCGTCATAAGGGTTGTTGACGTAGTGAACCTCGCCGGGCTCAATGTGGATGAAGTCGCCAGCTGAGAGGGTGTGAACCTCGCCGTCAACCACAATGTCAACCTTGCCCTGGAGGATGTGGAAGTTCTCCTCCATGATGTTGTGGTAGTGGGCCTGGAAATCCTGGCCTGGCTGGAACTGGACCATGGCGTAGTTCATGCGAGGACCCTTCATCAGGTACTTAGGGCCGTGATCTCCGCACCTGTACTCAAAATCGTTCTCGTTGACAATAAACATCTTGCTTTCCTTTCAGGCGCAACTTTTGATGCGACCAAACGTTTTTCTTGTGCGCTATGCGTATCCGTGGCGCAGCGGAGCCCGGCGTTTACAGACCAGGTGCTCTCCACATGCTCTTGACCTTGTTCTCTTCTGCAAGCTCAAGTTGACTCTTGTAAACATCCTTCCACTGGACATAGAGCTGATCGTAAACAGCTTTGTTGTCTGGGTTGGGGGAGAATGTCTTATCCCATTTAACAACGCGCTTTGCGCCCTCAGCGATACTTGGGTAGATGCCTACACCGTAGCCTGCAAGGACAGCGGCGCCCAGAGCAGTTGCCTCTTTGACCTCTGGGATGCGGACGTTCTTGCCAGTAACGTCGGCAACAATCTGTGCCCACAGAGAACACTTGGAAGCACCACCTGCAAAGATGAGCTCGCTTGGCTCATTGCCCGTAGCTTCTTTGACCAGGTCAATATGGCCGCGGACGAGAAGGGCGGTGTTCTCCAAAATTGCGCGATAGAAGGTGTACTTATTGAAACGCTCTGGATCAAGCTCAAAGTTGGTGAACGTTGGGCTTGCGTGGATCCAGTGGATGTAGTTCATAACGTCACTGAAGCAGCAAAGCATACCGTGGCTACCAGCAGGAATCTCTGCAGCGTGCTCGTTCATGACCTCATACACGTCATCAATGCCACGCTCTTTTGCTTCGGCCTTTTCTGCCTGGCAGAAGCCGTCACGATACCAACGCATAACCAGACCAGGCTTGAATGCCAGAGCTTCGTACTGCCAAATCTGTGGAATAGCGTGGCAGTTTACACGGACGCGATAATCTGGGTCTGGAGTGCTCTTATCGGTGTTGAACTCGTACTGCCAGAAGCTACCACCAAAAACGCCAGCCTGGCCAGGCTCGCAAGCGCC
Source organism: Atopobium sp. ICM42b (assembly GCA_000564995.1). GTDB lineage: Bacteria > Actinomycetota > Coriobacteriia > Coriobacteriales > Atopobiaceae > Lancefieldella. The sequence goes on along the minus strand of JDFH01000018.1, from coordinate 8,266 downwards.
AACGCCAATCATACCCAGCTGGCAATCGCCGCCGCCGACAACAACAGGTGTACCTTCGGCAAGGCCCGTCTCTGCTGCGGCGTCTGCAGTTACAGTGCCAAGAACTTCTCCGCACTCGATGACCTGGCCAAACAGGTCGTCGCGAAGACCGCACTCCTTAGCAATCTCTGGATCCCAGGCGCGTTCTTCCAGGCTCATAATGCCGGTGGTACTGCCGTTTGATGGCTCAACCGCCAAAATACCGGTGAGCTTGTAAGCAAGCCAGTCGTTGAACATGCCAATCTTGGCTGCCTTGTTGTAGATTTCTGGCATCTTGTTCTTAACCCAAAGAAGACGAGGTAGAGCGCCTAGTGCATAGGTCTGACCACTCTTCTGGTAAATCTTCTTTTCAAGCTCTGGGTCCATATCAATGAGCTGTTTGACCTCGTCAACACTTCGAGCGTCAACGTTAGCGCATGCCCAAATCTCATTGCCGTCCTGGTCATACAGGAGGATACCCTCACGCATACAGGTAGTGGAAATACCAGCGATTTCTTTAGGATCAATGGAGGTCTTTGCCAGAACCTCTTTGATGCAGTCCAGAGCAAGCTGCCAGTCAGCAACCCAATCAAAGTCCATGCTGCCAGGCCAACGAGGGTCCTCATGGTGCTCCCACTCGCGCTGAGCAACCCCAACCTGCTCACCGTCAACACTAAAGAGAACGGCGCGAATACTTCCTGTTCCCGCGTCTAGTGCAAGAAGATACTTGCTCATCAAATCCTCCTTGTTTACGAAAGAAGCAGCTCAGCAGCGGTGTCTGAATCCGTGATGAGCACGTTCAGATAGCCGCCGTTAAGCACTGCCTTAATTGCCGTAACTTTATCTTTGCCACCAGCAACGCCAACAACGTTCTTGAGCTGGCGAAGCTTGTCCAGATCGGTACTAATGACACGATCTTCAATTTCTGTCTGAATAAGATTGCCGTCTTTATCCATAAAGTGATTGAGGACGTCACCGACGGCTCCTTGCATCTTAAGTACGGTCAGCTCGCCCTCGTTAAGGATGCCATTGCGCAAAACGGTGGCGCCCTCAACTGCGGCGCCGATACCAACCACACTCATGTCTGCATATTCCGTCATAGTGGACACGTCTTGCAGGCTTTTCTCATCAAGAAGTGCATCGCGCACTTGGCGAGAAGACACAACAAGTGGAGACGGTGTCAGGAACAGGTGCATGGAGTAGGCAGTGGTGCCAACGGATGGCAGGTAGTAGCTCACGCCGCCCGTAAGGCTTACAACGTTGAGCGACTCCTCGCGGTTCTTGGCAAGAAATCCCAGCATGCGACTGACGGTGTCGCCGTAGCCAATGTTGAGGTAGCCGTCCTCGCGCAGGTGATCGGAGACGTAGTGAGCTGCGCCCTGAGCAATAGATTGGTTAATAGCAGAGCTGTCCAGGGGAGTGGGTATCACAAAAGCATCCTTGAGGCCAAAGCGGTCAATAAGGAGTTGTTCTGCGGAAACGCGCTGGCTGTCGTTTTTTCTGAAGCTGAACTGAACAATGCCCTGCGCGCGAGCCTCTTCAAGCAGACGAATAACTTTTGCACGAGAAACGCCCATGACCTCAGCAATCTGAGCCTGGGTGTTATCTTCCATGTAGTAATACCATGCAGCCTTGGTGGCTAGTGCATATGTCTGCTCGTCCATCCGTCCTCCAGTTGATACTTTTGTTTAATGATAAAACATTTGTATCTAACATACTAGACTTCATTATAGTAATTATTCTCCCTATTAACAGGAAGATATACTACAAATACCATAATTGCGTATAGCGGTATTGCGGACTATTGTTCATGATACAATCAAAAATACCATTCACGGCAGTAATAATACCGTTTGCCGTGACGGTGCTTTGAAGAATGCCTATTTATAGATATCTTCAAAGTGTGAGATTTTGTACGGCCGTTTGTTATTTTTGGTAGGAGGTACTATGGGTGAAACTTTTGACATCGATATCGATGCCACTGACCCAAAGTCGCCTGAAGGAAAAGATGCGTGTGAGCAGTGCGACACACTTCTTTCCGTTCGTGGAATCAAGAAGTCATTTGGTTCCAACGAAGTATTAAAAGGCATTAACTTAGATTTGGCGCCAGGAGAGGTCATCTCTCTTATTGGTGGCAACGGTTCCGGTAAATCTACCCTCATGAAGATCATCATGGGTATTTACTCTGCCGATGAGGGAGAAATTTCTATCGATCGTCAAAAGGTTGATATCTCCAATCCTAAGGCCGCACTTGCACACAGTATCTATATGGTTCCTCAGGAGCCAATGCTGTTCCCTAACATGACCGTTAGAGAGAACATCACCATTGGTTTTGAGGCTCCAAAAGCTGAGCTCAACAAGATGCTCGAAGATACTATGAAAGAGATTGGCTGGGAGCTTGATCTGGACCGCAAGGCAATGACGCTTTCCATTGCTGAGCAGGGTATGGTTGAGATTCTCCGCGGTCTTATGCGTCATTCCGAGATTCTTATTCTGGACGAGCCAACTTCTGCACTTACCTTTGACGAGGTACAGAGCCTCTTCAAGGTAGTCCAGGAGCTCAAGCAGAAGAACATTGGCATCATCTACATTACCCACCGACTGGCAGAGGTCTTTGAGATTTCTACCAGCATTGGTATTCTGCGCGACGGCGTTATGGCTATGCGCGGCAAGGTAGAGGACTTTACGCGAGAAGATCTTGTGCGCGGACTTCTTCCACCAGACGCAGCAGAGATTAAGAAAGAAATTGCCGAGAGCGCAAACATTGATTACGACGCAGAGCCTATTTTTGAGCTTGCTGAGTTCACCGGCTATGGCTTTGCTGACGTAAACCTCAACATTTATCCAGGCGAGATTGTTGGTCTTGCGGGTATCGTTGGTGCTGGTAGATCAGAGATGGCTACCACCATTTACGGTATGGATAAGGTTTTGGGCGGCAAGGTATTTGTCGATGGCAAAGACATTACCGGCAAGTCCACCAAGGACGTTATTGCTGCAGGTCTGAGCTATGTCCCAGAGGATCGCTTTAACGACGGTCTGTTTAGAATTCGTGACGTTGCCGAGAACACCACAAGCTCTCTGCTTGCAAATTCTTCCCTGGGTAAGCTGCTGCTTAACCGCAAAGAAGAAGATAGGGTTTCTCAGAACTACGTTGATAACTTCCGTACCAAGGTTACTGGCCTTGATCAGGAGGTAGGCGGCCTCTCTGGTGGTAACCAGCAGAAGATTGTTATTGGCCGCGCATTCTCGGTTGCTCCAAAGGTTGTTATTTTGGACGAGCCAACCCGTGGTATTGACGCTGCTGCTCGTGGCGATGTGTACGCCGTTTTGCAGGAGCTCCGTAAGCAAGGTGTTTCTATTCTTCTGATTTCTTCTGATATGGAAGAGATTATTGAGCTTGCTGACCGCGCGTTCACTATGTACCAGGGACGCATTAATCACGAGTTCAAAAAAGAAGAAATTACGCAGGACAACCTCATGTCCGCTGCATTTGGATTGTAGGAGGTGACGTATGGATCTTGTAAAGCGCCTTCTCAAGGCTAGGGGACTGAGCAGCCTCGCATTCCTGATTGCTCTCTTTATTATTGTTGGTGCAATGAATCCTGCATTCTTGACACCAGCAACAATTGCTGCCTGCTTTAACACGTCCGTTGTCTACACATTGGTCGCTGTTGGTGTGGCTTTCACCCTGTTTATTGGTGAGATTGACGTTTCTGTTGGTTCTAACTTGGGTCTTGTTGCTGTGGTAGTTGGCAGCATGCTGAGAGATGGAACTCCACTGCCTGTTGCTTGCCTGGTAGGTATTCTTATTGGTGTAGCAATTGGCCTGGTCAACGCCTGGGGCGTTGCCGTTATGAAAGCTCCATCGCTCATCTTTACCCTAGGCACCAACGGTGTTCTGCGCGGTATTGTTTACGTGTACACCAATGGTCAGTGGGTTGAGAACCTTCCTAAGGAGTTCAAGGACTTCTCGGCAGTAACTGGTATTGGCGACTTCACGGTTTACTATTGCGCAGTTATCGCACTGGTTATTCTGATTCACTTTGCACTAATCCAGACCCGTCGTGGTCGCTGGTTTGCAGCAGTTGGCGATAACGCTAACGGTGCAACCCTGGTTGGTATTCCAGCTCTTCAGACCAAGATTCTGGCATACGTCATCTGCGGCGTTATGGCAGCTATCGGCGGCATCATCTTCTGCAGCCGTATTGGTTTTGTTACCCCAATGAGCGGCAATGGTTACGAGATGAAGGCTATTGCAGCCTGCGTTCTTGGTGGCGTTAGCCTGCTTGGTGGCGTTGGCTCCGTCCTTGGTGCAGCTGTCGGTTCCGTCATCATGGCATCCATCAGCTACCTGTTGGTCTTCATGGGCTTCTCGTCAAATTACGACAACGCAATTACCGGCGTCATCCTGATTGTCATTGTTGTTGTGGACGCCCTGCTTCAGCACCGTTCCATTGTTCAGAACAGGCATGCCCGTCTGAACGCACGTGTTTCTCCAAAGGCAACTTCTGAGGTTCTTGCAGAGCAGATTGCAGACTTTGGTGAGGCAGCTATGAGCCCTTTGGGTAAGAAGGGCGGTGTTCGCTAATGATGAAGACACTTAAGGGATTCTTGTCCAAGGGTCAGACAAGCTGGAACATGATCCTCATCGGTCTGCTTGTGCTTGAGTTTGTGATTTTTGGTGCTGCAAACGGTAAGTTCTTGCGTCCAGCACTGCTGTTTACCAGCATTAACGATAACCTGCCAGTCTTTATGATCTCGCTCTTTGTAACGCTTGTTATGGTTACCGGCGGCATCGACATTCAGGTTGCGTCTCTGGTTGGTCTGACGTCCATCACCATTGGCGTTGGCTGGCAGGACTTTGGTCTTCCTATCTGGGGCGCTGTAGGCGTTGCCTTTGTCCTGGTTGTTGCTTGTGGCGCGCTTTCGGGCTTCTTGATTGCGTACTGTCGAGTGCAAGCAATGGTTGTTACCCTGGGTGGTAGCTTTCTGTACTCCGGTCTGGCGCTGCTCATCTCCACGCTCTCCAAGACCGAGAGCTACCAGGGAATTGGCGGTTTCCCCGAGGACTTCAAGTTTGTATCTAACTTCCAGCTCTTTGGCGTCATCCCATTCCAGTTGCTGATCTACATCTTGATGCTGGTTATCGCGTTCATTCTGCTGCACAAGACCAAGTATGGTCGCCGCATTACCCTGGTTGGCGTTAACCAGAGCGCAGCTGAGTTCTCTGGCATTAACAGCCGAGCAGTCATCATGTCCACCTACATGCTCACCGCAGTTTCAGCTGTTATTGCAGGTGTTGTCCTGACCGCTTACCTGGGTACCGCTAAGTCCGACCTTGGCGCCGACCTTACCATGGACATCATCACCGCAGTTGTTTTGGGTGGCACGCTCTCTACTGGTGGTAAGGGCTCCATTGTTGGTACCGCACTTGCTTCGTTTGTTATTGCATTCTTGCGCTTCGGCTTGCCACTGTGCTTCAAGGTAAGCCCACAGTACCTGGATATTCCTGTTGGTGTCCTGCTGGTTGTTGTCATCGTTGCTCGATCGGCAGCAAGCGGAACAAATATTGGTGCGTTTTTGAAATCGCTGCTTTCAAGCAGCAGTAAAGCCAAGGCATAAGCTTTGGGGAAATTGTGCCTTAGGCACAGACAAGGGAGGTTACCTATGCAAGAGATTACTCGTCGTGGTTTTATTGGTGCCGCTGGTATTACCGCAGTTAGCGCTGGCCTCGCTCTGGCAGGCTGCAATAATGGTGGTGGCGAGAAGAAGGAAGAGACCAAGAAGTCCGAGGGTGGCGGAGACGTCAAGGGTAAGACCGTAGCATTTATTCCTAAGGTCACCGGTAACGCATTCTTCGAGTCCGCAAACAAGGGCGCACAGGACAAGTCTAAGGAGTGGGGCTTCACCGTTGACTACATCGGCGACGCAACCGCATCTGTTTCCGCTCAGGTTTCCGTCATCAACCAGGCAGTTGCTAACGGCGTAGACGCAATCAGCATCTCCACCGTTGACGCAAAGGGCGTTTCCGACGCACTGAAGAAGGCAACCGCTGCTGGTATCGTAGTTACCACTTGGGACTCCGACGCTAACCCAGAGGATCGTACCCTCATGGTTTCTCAGGGCACCCCAGAGATCCTTGGCCAGATGCTCGTTGACATGGGCGTCGCTGGCCTCAAGGAGCGCGGCAAGGATCCAGAGAAGGACGAGATCACCTACGTCTGGCACTACTCCCAGGCAACCGTTACCGACCAGAACTCCTGGCAGGTAGCTGCACAGAAGATCATCAAGGAGAAGTATCCTAAGTGGAAGAACGTCCACGAGAACTACTACTCCAACCAGGACGCAGAGCAGGCAATTACCATTGGTGAGGCAATCCTTGACGCTTATCCAGAGATTGACCTGATCATCTGCAACGACTCCACCGCTCTTCCTGGTCAGCTTCAGGCTGCAGAGAACAAGGGCTACGACGAAAAGAAGATCACCATCACCGGTTTTGCTTCTCCACAGTCCATCAAGTCCTACTGCGAGCACGGCACCATCTACAACTGGGGTCTCTGGGACTGCGCAGTTCAGGGCGCTATGGGCTGCTACGTTGCAGCATTCCTTGCAGCTGGTAACGAGGTCAAGGTTGGCGACACCATCTCCATCCCAAGCATTGGCGATGTCAAGGTTGAGCCTAACGACTCCATCGCTGAGGGCGCAAAGACTGGCGAGAAGAACAACGGCGTTGTCCTGCTTCCTGAGCGCCTTGTCTTCACCAAGGAGAACATGAACAACTACTCCTTCTAATCAAGGCGTAAGTTCACGGCTGGCGAGAAGACCGATCTTCTCGCCAGCTTATGAGGTAATTCAGCCGCAGAGGAGGGTGGTCCTCCTAGGGCGGTTCTCCTAAGGAGGGCGCCGCCAAAGAACCACTCCTCTTCTGCGCGCTTTAAGGTTTTATTGAAAGGATTTTCATGGCAGATCTGGACGGATTGAAAGTAGCTAAGGATTATCACGTAGACACTCCTTTTGCTAACAATCAGGGATTTTATGTAAAGGGTGCAAACAACCTCGACTGGGGTATGCAGAAGCACCTCTCCAACATCTTTGATCCAAAGAGCGGCAACACTGTAATGTTCGCATTTGACCACGGTTACTTCATGGGCTCAACCGCTGGTCTCGAGCGTCTTGACCTGCTGCTTCCACAGCTTGCTCCTTACGTCGATTGCTTCATGGGCACCCGTGGCGCAATCAGGACTTGCGTTTCTCCTGAGGTTTCTAAGGGCATCGCTCTTCGCGTCTCTTCCGGCTCTTCTATGCTGCAGTCCGACCTCTCGCACGAGGTTGTTGCTGTTGACATCGAGGACGCTATCCGCATGAACGCAGACTGCATGGCTGTTCAGACCTTCATCGGTGCTGATGGCCAGCTCTCCAGCATCGACAACCTGAGCCAGGTCATTAACGCTGGTTTCCGCTATAGCATTCCTACCCTTGGCGTTTGTGCTGTTGGTAAGGACATGGAGCGCACCGGTCGCTTCTTCAAGCTTGCAACTCGTATCATTGCTGAGATGGGCTGCCAGATTGTTAAGACTTACGACTGCGAAGACTTCGAGGAAGTCGTTGCAGCATGCCCAGTTCCAATTGTTGTTGCTGGCGGCAAGAAGCTTGCTGAGCGCGACGCTCTGCACCTTGCATACGACGTTATCCGCAAGGGTGCACGCGGCGTTGACATGGGCCGCAACATCTTCCAGAGCACCCATCCTCTGCAGATGGCTGAGGCTGTCCGCATGATCGTTCACGAGGGCGCAACCGACGCTCAGGCATGGGAGTTCTTCGAGGACGCAACCCACTAAGAGCGCAACGAGCACGGCGTCGCCGCAGGTACAACGGGCGCGAAAGCGCGCCAAGCGCGAACGCGCGCGAACACGTGGCTTTCTCATGTGACGAGAAACATACTGACCTTGAGCTGGTAATCCGTAAGGATTACCAGCTTTTTTTCAGCGTGTTAGCGTCGGCTTTTAGGCCTGGCGCACAAAATAGCGCAGCTTTGGTAGGTTTTGCTAAAGAATTGACATGTTCCTAATCAAGAGAGCCGGGCAGCTAGGCGGCCGCACTACCCGATATGCATCTCTATGCATAAACTTAACCTAATATGCTTAAACATGAATAGACTTATATAAGAAATTTAACTATCGATAAATTCTGTATCTACGGAACACACCTAAGTCGGATATTCTGCTCAGATGCGGGCATATTACACACC
>JDFH01000017.1 GCA_000564995.1 Atopobium sp. ICM42b | reverse complement strand
GAAAAACCGGCAAATAGCTCAGATATGGTGTACTTTTCCGGCAAATCGTTCAGACATGGCGAGAAAATCAGGCGCACCAAGCATACGCCTGGCTCACTCCGGGCTCATACCGCCCACCTGGCGAGAAGCCCGTCCACTAGCAGCGTATCCGCACAAGAAACCCGGTATCCACACGAAATAGATACCGGGTCAAAATCACTCGTAACCTGTGAACCGCACACGCGCCGCTGACCTGCGGCGTTGCCGTTGCAGCTCTCGCACGCGTCTACGAGAGCAAGAACTCCCTGACGCGAGCAGCAATACCCTCGGCGTCCAGGCCAAAGTGCGAAAGCAGCACGTCGCCAGGAGCGGAGGTGCCAAAGGTACGCATACCAGCAAAGCGCATGGGCGTTGGTAGCTGCTCGGCCAGAAGCTCGGCAACTGCAGCTCCAAGGCCTGTTGCCACGTTGTGCTCCTCAACGGTTACCACATGACGGGTCTTCTCGGCAGATGCCAAAATAACTTCCTCGTCCAAAGGCTTGATGGAGAACACATCAATGACCTCGGCAGAAATCTTCTCCTCTGCCAGCAAATCTGCGGCTGCAAGTGCCTGAGCAACCTCAACACCGCAGGCAGCAATGGTAACGTCAGTACCCTCACGCAAGACGTTTGCAAAAGGCAGGCCGCCCTTGAAGGACTCATCGTAGATGTCGGCAACCTTGTGACGACCCATACGCACGTAGAAGGGACCATCTGCCTCGGCAGCAAGCTTGAGCGCTGCCTTGGTAGCGTTGTAATCTGCAGGAACAAGCACGCGCATCTGAGGCAGGGCGCGCATCATGCCAATGTCCTCAAGGGACTGGTGAGTGGCGCCATCCTCTCCCACCGTAATACCTGCGTGCGTAGGGCAAATCTTCACGTTAAGGCCGGAATCGCAGACGGTGTTTCTGATCTGGTCGTAAGCGCGGCCGGTAGCAAACACAGCAAACGAGCCGGTAAACACGGTGCGTCCCGTAAGTACCAGTCCAGATGCAACGCCTACCATGTTCTGCTCGGCAATACCCACGTCAACCATGCGCTGTGGGAAGGCCTTCTGAAGGTCGGCAAGTTTAGTGGAGCCGGCAAGGTCTGCGTCAACGGCCACAATATCGTGACCCTCGTTTACCAGCTCAACAAGAGTCTGACCATATGCCTCACGAGTTGCTCTAGACATTGGCAACCTCCTTACCCTCACCCTGAAGATCAATCAAAAGAAGCTCTCTTGCTGCATCAAGTTCTTCTCGCGCAAGATCAGCCTGTTCAGCCGAAGGAGCGTTTCCGTGCCAGGAGGCTTTGTCCTCCATAAACGAGACGCCCTTGCCCTTGACGGTCTGGCAAATAACCACGGTAGGCGCCGTGTTTCCTGCCTCGCGACCATCTCGTGCAGCGAGAAGGGCCTGGCGCACCTCAGTAACCTCATGACCGTTAACGCGCAGTACGTTCCAGCCAAAAGAACGGAACTTCTCGTCAATATCGCCAAGAGAGCACACATCGGTTACGTGGCCGTCAATCTGCAGATTGTTGAGGTCCACAATGGCAATGAGGTTATCCAGCTTCTGGTGAGCAGCAAACATGCATGCCTCCCAGTTAGAGCCCTCCTGCAGCTCGCCGTCGCCCAGAAGGACAAATACCTTCTTGGCGTGCTCGCCGCTTGCCAGAGCGTCCATAGAAAGTCCCAAAGCACATCCTGCTGCTACCGAGAGACCCTGACCAAGAGAGCCAGAGCAAACCTCAATACCAGGGCATGCGTGGCAGTCTGGATGACCCTGCAAACGACTACCAAGCTGACGGAGGGTAACCATATCCTCGTCATGGAGCCAATCAAGCAGGTGGTACGCAGCATACAGCACAGGAGCCACGTGACCCTTGGACAGGAAGAACCTATCCTCGGTGTGGTCCTCTGGGTTGTTGTGGTTGTACTTCATAACTCCCGAGAAGAACAGTGTAGCCACAATATCTGCCGCACTGAGAGAGCCGCCGGGATGACCTGACTTGCTTTTCTCGAGCATGTCAATGACATCGCGCCTCAGCGTATTAGCTGCAAGCTTGAGCTCATCATCGGTGAGGTTGCGCTCGGGTAATGCAGATGTTCCCATTCTCATCCTCTCAAAACAAGTACGCCCAACCTAAGCTGGGCGTACCACAATCACTATTTATTGCTGAGCCTTAACCTTTTCCCAGTCTGCCTCAAAAGACTTAAGACCGGCGTCGGTCAGAGGGTGCTTCAGACACTTCTTCAAAGCTCCAAATGGAACGGTTGCAATGTCAGCACCAAGCAGAGCTGCCTGAGTCACATGGTTAGGCGTACGGACAGAAGCCGTAATAATCTCTACGGTGTGATCAACGTTTTTATCCCATGCATAGTTCTCAATGCAAGAAACAACGGTTCCCAGCTGTTCAATGCCGTCCTCACCGATGTCATCAAAGCGACCAACAAATGGAGAAATATAACGGGCACCAGCATTTGCTGCAAGAAGAGCCTGAGGTGCCGAGAAAATCAGTGTCATGTTGACGCGAATTCCCTCAGAAGCAAGCTGATGGGTAGCAGCAAGGCTCTCTGCACAAATAGGAAGCTTAACAACAATGTTTGGAGCAAGAGAAGCCAGGTGACGGCCCTCTTCAATCATGCCCTCAGTTGTTGTTGCTGTTGACTCAGCAGATACAGGGAGTCCCTCGCAAAGCTGAGCAATCTTAACCATATGAGACTCAAAGTCTGCTAGCTTTCCACCAATCTTTGCATACAGCGATGGGTTGGTAGTAACACCTGCTAAACAGCCCCAGCTCAAAGCCTCAGAAATCTCATCGATATCTGCCGTGTCAATAAAGAACTTCATGTGTAATCCTTTCCTGTACAAACCTAAACGAGTTTGGAAACGTACGTCGTACTAAGAAAGAGCTCATCCACATTGTACAGATTCTTATGTACCGTCTGTGGCGAGAAACCCAAAACAAGTGCAAAAAGGCCGTTTACCCCTCAAACGCCTTATCAATTTTGCTGCGAACGTAGGTGGAAGCAAAGACAAGATCTTCTTTCCAGTTCTCGTTGCCGGTGTACCACATCTCTGCAACAAAGCGCCTGACGCCCTGAGGAACAAGCTGCGAGAGAGCTCCCTCGTAGTCAGTGGTGCCGGTAGAGAATGGAATCTCGCGATACGCACCGGCAACAGTTTCCTTGAGGTGAGCTGCAAAGATGTGGCCTGCACCAAGAGCAATATCGTCAGCAACCGTGTTGCCGTACATAAACGATGCATTGGTGAGGTTACCAGCGTCGGGATACACACCAAGGTAAGGGCTGTTGATAAGGTTTACGTAGTGCATGGCCTTCTCGACTGTATCCATAAAAGGAGTCTCCATGGTCTCAAAACCCATAACAATGCCCGCCTGAGCAGCCATTTCTACAGCCTTTGCTAGGTTCTCCTCAAAGTACTTACGCGTATCCTCTGCGCCGTCCTCGTAGTACACGTCATAGCCAGCAAGTTGGATGGTATGAAGTCCCAGGTCACCTGCAAGATCAAGCGCCTTCTGCATAATCTCAAGGCCACGCTCACGAGTAGCCTGATCGCGAGAACCAAAAGGATACTTACGGTGACCAGAAAGGCACATAGAGCCTAGGCGAACGCCAGAGTTTACCATTGCCTGGCGAACTGCTGCACGCTCCTCACCAGTCCACTCAAGGCGAGAAAGACGAGCGTCAGACTCATCAACGGAGATCTCAACATAATCAAAGCCAGACTCTCCTGCTACGCTGAGGCGCTCTTCCCAAGAAAGATCAGTTGGAGTGGCCTTCTCGTAAAGTCCTAGCTGATACTTGGACATATCTTCTCCTTTTAAAAACAGGCGGCCTTATAAAAGACCGCCTGACTGAAACAGATTCTACTCACTGAACAGGCTTTAGTGATTACCCTGTCCGTAGTAGGCATTTGGACCATGCTTGCGCATGTAGTGCTTGTCCTGAAGGTACTGAGGTGCCTCCTGAACCTTAGGGTTATTGAGCTCGGTGAGTGTTGCCATTTTTGCAACCTCCTCAATAACTACTGCGTGATACACAGCAGCCATTGCGTCTTTACCCCAAGAGAAAGGACCGTGATTGTGAAGGAGTGTTCCTGGAACCGCAATGGGGTCCAAGTTAGCAAAGCCCTCAACAATAACGTTTCCGGTCTCAAGCTCATAGGCACTTTCTACCTCGTCCTTGGTAAGGCTGCGCACGCAAGGAATATCTCCGTAGAAATAGTCTGCGTGTGTGGTTCCATAGCAAGGAATAGAGCGTCCTGCCTGTGCCCAAGAAACAGCGTGGGTTGAGTGAGTGTGAACAATTCCGCCGATCTTATCGCCCCATGCACGATACAAGCATGCATGAGTTGGAGTATCGGAAGATGGGTTCATCTCACCCTCAACAACGTTGCCGTCTAGGTCGCAGATGACCAGATTCTCAGGGCTGAGCTCCTCATAGGAGACGCCCGATGGCTTGATAACAAACAGACCACGCTCACGGTCAAGTCCAGAAGCATTACCCCAGGTGAAAACTACCAGGCCATGCTTTGGCAGGTCCATGTTTGCTTCATACACTTCATCACGAAGCTCTTTAAGCATCATAGAGACTGCTCCTTAGAGAACGCTACGGAATGGAACGTTTGGCTCGTGATCGAAGCAATCATGGAAGCCGCGGTCGTGATGGTAAGCAAAGCGGTCCTTATCCTGTGGATAGGTGTAGTGGCCGCCGACCTCCCAGAAGAATGGGTGGAACTTGTAGTCAAGGCGGTCCTTACGCATCTCCCAAAGAACCTTGATCTCCTGGACGTCTGCCTGGAAGTTAGTCCAAACATCGTGGTGAATTGGGATAACAACCTTGGACTGAAGAGCCTCAGCCATGCGAAGCATATCGGTTGCTTCCATCTTATCCTGGATACCAATTGGGTTGCAGCCAAAAGCACCAAAGCAGACGTCTACGCCGCCAAACTCCTGAGCGATGTCTTTGCCGTGCTTAGCAAAGTAAATGGAGTAGTGAGAGTCACCGGAGTGATAGATGTTTCCACCAGGGGTGACAAAGAGGTAGTTAACTGCCTTCTCATCCATGTCCATTGGGCACTTACCCCAGAGGTCAGGACGGTTCTCAGAAGTATCAGTAGTGGTAACGATGATGGTGCGGTCAAAGGAATCGTATGCAACAATCTCCATGTCCTTGACCTTGATGCGGTCGCCTGGCTTAACAACAATGCACTGCTCGCGTGGAACGCCCCAGTCAACCCAAATGTCAACTGCATCCTTAGGACCAATAAAGGGAACAGGAATCTCTTTGCCATTCTCGTCAGTAGTGGTCATGTTGTTGTTAACAACGTGAGCTGCAAGCTCCTTGGACATGTGGTCCTGGTGAATGTGAGTTACCACAACAGCGTCAAGGTTCTTGATAGCAAATGGATCAATAACAAAAGGAACGTTACGCAGGTTTGGCTGCATCTTACGAACGCCAGCCATGTTTGCCATCTGGTGACCAGGCTTCATGAGGCCGTCACCGTGGGTGCGCTTACCATTGCCTGCCCAGAAGTCGACAGCAACGTTTGCTCCACCAGGAGTCTTAAACCAAATACCAACGCAGCCGAGCCACCACATCTCAACCTGGCCTGGCTCTACTACGGCATTGTCAATCTCTTCGTTGAGCCAAGTTCCCCACTCAGGGAAGGTGCTCATAATCCAACTATCGCGTGTGACGTCTTTCAAATCTGCCATTACGCGCTCCTTTCTAAAACATAGGACTAGTACTTTGATGCATATGCAGGTAATTTGAGCAGCGCTCAGGACTTTGCCTGCATGCTCAGAAGCTCATCCTGAGCGCTCGCTACAAAACGCAGCCCTACTCCACTACTTTGTAGAGAGCCAGCTGGTCTGTCTCACGATATGCAGCAACAATGTAATCGCTGCCGTCATGCCTATACACCATGCAGTTTGCTGGTCCGAGGTCGTGGTCGATAACGTCTACGGTGTACTCACCGTCAACGTATCTAACAAGCAACAAATCGCGACCATCTTTACGGTTGCCAATGACTGCGCACTTCTCGCCATTAAGGTCTGCTGCCCAAAGCGCGTGAAGGAAGCTGCGCTTCTGTGGGTCGCACCAAACCTGCTCGTAGCGATCGCGAGTCTGGCCTTCGTGCCAAATTGCCAGCGTGTCACCGTGGAACTTGGAGAACGTAAGGATCTCCAGCTTGCCGTCGCCGTCAAAGTCTGTTGCAACAATATCGCTTGTTGGCTGGACCAGAAGGCAGGTGACATCCCAAGTACCCTCAGGGGTAGTTGGTGGCACATATCTAAACACGCCTGCAGCGGTTGAGATCAAAGCATACGATTTATCAGGTGCAGTCCAGAAACCGTGATTCTGAACCTGATAATTAGCAACACAAGTCAGCTTAAGCTGGTTGTCTGCCGTGTACTGCTCAAGGTTATCGCTCAGAGGAGCAGCCCAAACAGCACCTGGAGTGCGCCAATCATCCTTGACGCCGGTCTCAGCTCCACCCTTGATAGAACAAGCAAGAACCCAAAGCTGACCGTTAGCAGCCTTCAAAATGCCAAAACGGTGAACATACGGGAGGTCGCAGAGAATCTGCTCAGACCAAGAACCGTCTGCTTGCTTGGTATAGGATGCAATTGCCGCGTCGTCTCCACCAAAGTTTGGCGAGAAGAACTTGCGGGTTGCGAGGAATTGATCTTTCCTGCCAGGGACCTGTGTAATGGTCATGACGCCGCCAGGGCCTGGAGCAACAGTCTCCAGAGGCTCACCATCAAGCGTAAAGCGACGGATTGGACCGTCCTTCTCGACAGCAGCTAAAAAGCTTGGTGTGTCTTCTCCCTCAAACATGCCAAGTGCATAGCACTTGGGCATCTCGGCAAGAATTTTCTTTTCAAAAGTCATTAAAGTGCTCGATTCTTTAGAAACCTAAACTATGCGGAAAACTTCTCTGCAGCGCCGGTTTCCTTGAGCTTCTCTTCCATCTCTGCATCAGAAAGAACGTTGCGCAGACCAATGACGGTAACGCCAGCCTTAGCAGCATCCTCGTACATATTCAGGAAGTTAAGTGGTGCAAAAACAATGTCATACTGACGAGCAGAGCTTACGCCCTCGGAAAGTGCACAGTGGTGAATCTTATCGACGCCCATGTTGAGCTTCTGAGTGACGCGCTCAGCGGTCATCTTCATCATCAGAGAGGTACCTGCGCCGTTTGCACATGCGACCAAAATCTTTGCGTTCATGTTGACTCCTTCGATCAAACAAACTGATTACGGACACATTGTGTTTGTACCCATTTGGGCGCTACAACGCTCGCATTTAAAGCAAATACTGCATCAAACAATGTGCCGAGTATTACTAATAACCCTGAGCAGATGGGGGTCTGCTCAGGGTAGGAAGAAAGAGGGCTACTTGCTTTCCGCACTAGCTGCGGCGGCCTTCTGTGCACGGATTTCCTTGCACTTCTGGTAATCCTCAACCTCCATGAAGTACGTGTCTTTGTTTGCACGGTACTGGAGCTGTGGGATTGCAATAAGAGCGATAACAACAATTGCGAGGCCTGCGTAGGACAGGAACTTCATGATGCCGGTCATGATTGGCCAGACAACTGCCCAGTCCCACATGCCAAGGTATCCACCGTATGCAGCCATGCCAACCCAGCCAGCGATAAGAGCTGAACCGAAGACCTGGAGAAGACCAGAGATGAAAGGCATGATAAGAACTGCGCGGAGGCCGCCCTTGTTGTTTGCGTAAACGCCGATAGTAGCGTTATCGAAGAACAGTGGAACAAAGCCTGCGATAACAATAACTGGGGACTTCAAAAGCAACAGAGTTGCGATTGCCAGGAACTGGCCAGCAGCACCCATGAGGAAGCCGAGGGTAACTGCGTTTGGAGAACCAAAGCCGTAGGTAACTGCACAGTCAACGCCTGGGACGGAACCCTTGAGGAGCTTGTTGGAAATACCCTGGAAGGAGTTGGTGAGCTCAGTAACGAAGGTACGAACACCAAGCTGCAGGATGGAGAGGTAAACAGCAAACTGGAAGGAAGTGGTCATGATGTAGAAGAAGAAATCCTGACCTGGCTTCATGAACTTGTTCTCAAGCAGGAAGTCCTGGCCAAGAACAGCAAGGATGACACCAAAGAATGCTGTCATGAGAATTGCAGTTGCAACGAGGTTCTCGTTGAAGATCTTAAGGAAGCCTGGAAGCTCGATATCCTCAATACGCTTGGACTCCTTCTTGGAGTGCTTGGCGAGCCACTCAGAAGCCTTGGATGCGCAGTAAACACCAAACATCTGCTGGTGAGCAATGGTAAGGCCAGCGCCATCAGTAAGGTCCTGGGTAGGTCCAATACAAAGGTTGGAACCAACTGCCCAGTAAAGGCCAAGGAGAACGGTCATAACTGCAAGGATGGTAACGTCGTTAAGCTGTGGGAAGCAGAAGAGGATAAGCCAAAATGCAGTTGCTGCCTGCTGAACCTGGACGTGACCAGTAGTAAAGATTGCGCGAAGCTTAGTCTGCTTCTTAAAAGCAACCAGAACAATGTTCAGAATGAAAGCGAAGAGCAGAAGAAGCATAACGGAGGAGAAGGAACGACCTGCGATAAATGCAGGAGCGTCAGCTGCCTCCATGCCTGCCTGTACTGCGTTCTGGCCAAAGTATGGGTCAATGACCATTGCAGAAAGGTTGAAGCGAGCCTGAAGTCCAACAAGAACTGGACGGAATGCAGTTACCAGGCCGCCGGAACCAACCAGGAGAATCTGATAACCAATGACTGCCTTAAGGAAGCCAGCGAGTACGTCGTACCACTTCTTTTTAAGAAGAATGTAGCCGATAGCAACAATCAAACCGATGAAATAGGCTGGCTGAGTCAAGAAGTTGCTCGCAAACCATTTCCAAATACCAAGAACAATATCCATTGATACCCCTTTCAAAGGGTCCTACATACGTACCTTCTGCAGCCCACACTACAAAAGGAAATCCTCAATTACGTGCCCAAACGGGCGTGTTTACTCGGAGATAAGCTCGTCGATCTCCAAAAGCTCTTCTGGAGATTGAATATTCTTCAGACGCTCAAGGACCTCTCCATTCATAAGAACCTGAACGAGCATCTGCATATTCTTGAGGTGAGCATCCTGATCAGTAGCGCTCAGAGTGAAGAAAGTCTTAACCTGCTTCTCATCGTCGCCATCCTCGAAGTTAACAGGAACATCAGAATGCATAAAGCCAATAGCAGTCTTTCCATTAGAGCCAATGCGAGCAGTGGAGTGTGGCATTGCGACGTTTGGAACGATGACAATGTAGGGACCAAACTTCTTTACGCACTCAATAATGTCGTCTGCATACTCTGAATTGACTGTTCCGTCAGCCTCCAGTGGTTTGCAGCACTCTCTAATAGACTCTTCCCAAGTCATGGGGGTCTTCACGAAAGCATAGTGATTCTGCTCGTAGATATCGCGAAGTAGCATGCGATTCACTCCTCTCCAGTAGACTACTGTGAATCTTTCCTTGTGTTGGACTATAGCAAGACCACACAAGAATACATCGCTTAACGACAAAAACTTGAATCTTATGAACGCTTCAACAATTAGATAAATAATTTATATGACATTTGACTTGCCGTATAACAAATTTCCCTATTTGTTGAACGTTTGGAACGTTTTACCAATCGAATCGATAATGTTAGTATAGCCAAAGTTAGGAGTTTAGCAATACTTATCTATGCTCACTTTAGAGATTTACGTCATAAAAACCGTTGACCGTTAAATAATATCCGTTTAAGTATTCAAAACGTTCATCGAATAGGGTAAGATACAATCGGATCTACTGAAAAACATCTACACAATTGTTCAAGAACCATTCAAAAGGTGCTGTCAATTTGTACGATGTTTTTCACAGAACTGAATTAGTTAAATGTAATTCTACAGGTCTATCAGCAGTTGAGTTCTATTGGGGGATTCATGGCCACAAGTCGTTCATTCGTAGCATCACGCAGAAGCTCGATCATGAGCCTTCTTGAACAATATCGCCAGGTTTCCGTCAGCGATCTTGCCGATAGATTTGAAGTTTCTTCGCTTACCATCCGCCGCGATCTTGACGAACTCGAAGCTCAAGGCCTCATTTCCCGAAGCTATGGCATGGCCACGCTGCTTGACCCGCTCTCGACAGGACTCAGCTCAAACCAGGTAACCGCAAAGTTCAAGCTTGCCCAGGCCGCCGCCAAGCTGATTAAAGACGGCGACACGGTCTTCATTAACACCAGCTCAACCGCTATAAAAGTCCTGGAATTCATCACCGCCGAGAACATCACGGTTGTTACCAATAACGGTAGCGTTCTGGCCGCCGACTATCCCCCATCGATGACCGTTTTGGTCACGGGCGGAGAAGTTCGACCAGCTAAGAAGTCACTGACCGGCGATTTTGCGCTTGCTTCGATCAATCAGATTCGTGCCGCGAAGTGCATCTTGGGATGCTCGGGAATTTCCGCTGAGCGCGGCCTTACCACGCTGGTTTCAAACGAGATGCGCGTGAACTCGCTGATGCTTAAACACTCTGAGCAGCACATTGTCTTGGCCGATGCAAGCAAACTGGGCGTCAACTCCAGCTTCCAATATGGATTGCCTGCTGATATCGACGTGCTGATGACGGACGAATCCGCATCGATTTCGCAGGTAGCAGCCCTCGAAGCTGCCGGCGTTCGTAAGGTTGTCCGCGTTAGCCTGTAGAGCTGCATGTCCACATGCGTCGGACGATGAGATTCGGCTTTAATCGCAAGTTTTCGCTGCTGTAGTCCATCGGTTCTCTCGCCCAGCAAAGAAGACATCAAAATTTAAACTACCATGATGCGAAAATATTCACCCTCATGAATATTCATGAGGGTGAATTCATTTGTATGCATAAAATTTTTAAAGGCCTATTTTTGGCGTTTTGAAAACACAGCAAAGTCACTTATTCTGCAAAATTGACCCTCAAAAGTCCTATTTTTCTCAGAATATCGTCATTTGCTGTGTTTTTTAGGGCTGTAAGTTATGTTTTTGGCTCTGTATATACAGATTATCTGACATAGGTGTGTTCGGGCTTCTAAAAACGTGTAGATTATCCGACATAGGTGTGTTCTGACAGCATTAACGCTATCTAAACAAAAAGCCCCGCCAACTGGCGGGGCTTTGAAGTGCAGTTTTGTCGCCGGTCGCGATTTCGCGCATCGTCGCGCATCGTCGCGCTCGTCGCGCATCGTCGCGCATCGTCGCGATTTCGCGCTCGTCGCGCATCGTCGCGTGCATCGCGTCCGGCGCGCGGCGCGCGGCGCGGACCAGAGAGCTTACTCCTCCTCGAGAGCAGCAGCAATCTCGTCGGTGATGTTCATGGTGCTGTAGACGTTCTGAACGTCGTCGAGCTCGTCGAGCTTATCGATAAGACGCTGAACCTTCTTTGCATCAGAAACAGAAACGTCAGTTGGGGTGGTTGGAACCATAGTAAGCTCGGAACCCTTAACCTCAATGCCCTGAGCCTCGAGACCCTTCTGGACGTCCTGCATCTTGTCGTATGCAGTCCAAACAATCCACTGATCGCCAGCGTCCTCGTAATCGTTTCCGCCCGCCTCGGCAACTGCCATCATGAACTCGTCCTCGTCGACAGCGTTCTCGCGGTCAGCAACCTTCTTCTCCTCGGAGACAATAACCTTGTCAACTGCGATGGAGCCCTTGCGCTCAAACTGGAACGCAACGGAACCTGCGGTACCAAGATTGCCGCCAGAGTGGGTAAATGCGGAACGAACGTCTGCTGCGGTACGGTTCTTGTTGTCAGTCAGGCAGTCAACGTAAACTGCGACGCCTGCAGGACCGTATCCCTCGTAAACGATCTCCTCGTAAATGGCAGCATCAGCACCAGCGCCAAATGCCTTATCGATAGCGGCCTGAATCTTTGCGTTAGGCATGGAGACCATGCGAGCACGGGCAACAGCGGCAGACAAGCTAGCGTTGTTGTCCGGATTTGGGTCGCCACCCATCTTTGCAGCAACAGTAATGTTGCGGGAAAGCTTAGAGAACAGCGAGGAACGCTTAGCGTCGATAGCTGCTTTCTTGTGCTTGGTTGTGGCCCACTTAGAGTGTCCGGACATTGCACTCTCCTTCTTTAGAGGTTTGAAAACCTAATTATCACATTAGCCCTTATACGTTACACGAAATCAAGAAGCGAGAAAAGACTTATTTTGCAGATATGGAGACTTACGCACGCCATACGCCGAGAAACCCGTGAGCTCGTAAGCCTGCGCACCTCCACGCAAGTCCGCGCACCATCGCACACCTCCACGCGCAACACGTCCGCTCCTACTCCACCAGCTCAACGTGAATGGACTCCGCGATCTTCTCGACTAGCGCAAAGTCGCCCAAGCCAGCGCTCATCGCAACGTTTCCGCCGGTAGCCATCGCGCGCGTCAAAGCCTTCTCGACAGCCGACGGATCCTCAAGCCAAACCGACATGAAGCTTGCCAGTGTCGAATCGCCCGCACATGCCGTCGAAAGCACCTCTACCTGCGCAGCATTTGCGTGCCAGACATGTTCACCGTTAAAGAAGTACGCACCCTCGCCGCCTAGCGTGAGCAGGATGTTCTTTGCGCCGCGCTCGTGAATCTTGTGGAGGGCGAGAAGAACGTCGGCCTCGTTATGGACATCGACGCCAAAGATCTCTGCCACTTCTTCGTCGTTTGGCTTGATGAGCAGTGGTTTTTTCTCGACAAGTTCTGCAAGGTGTTTATGAGAGATGTCCAGGACCAGCTCAGCGCCGCACTCATGACACAGATCAAAGAGCTCGTCGTAGAAGGTTGGATCCATCTCAGGGGAAAGCGAGCCAGAGACCACCAGCACGTCCAGGTCGGGCGCAGTGCGCAGCAGCTCAAGCATCTCGTCTTGCTTGGAGCGAATAACGGGAGCACCTGCATTAGGGAACTTAAGCTCGCCTTCTGGTGTGGTCACAAAAATGTTTACGCGGGTAATACCGTCAATCCACACAGGCTTGACCGGGCAAATCTTGGATGCCTCTTCAACAATATAATTGCCCGAGAAGCCACCAAAAAAGCCCAGGATAGTGGACTCGACGCCGTAGTGAGCAAGCGTAAATGAAACGTTCAGACCCTTGCCGTTTGGTGTGTAAACAGCGTCGGTTGTGCGGTTGACGTGCGTATAAGAAGGAACTCCCGAGTTGACGTTCATGTCGATAGCGGGGTTAGTGGTAAGTGTGTAAATCATCAAAGCTCCCTCTGAAACAAATATGGACCCGACGAAATCGCCGAGTCCATATTTTACTTCGAT
Source organism: Atopobium sp. ICM42b (assembly GCA_000564995.1). GTDB lineage: Bacteria > Actinomycetota > Coriobacteriia > Coriobacteriales > Atopobiaceae > Lancefieldella. The sequence continues at coordinate 38,728 of JDFH01000017.1, read as the reverse complement.
TATCTGAGTCTGCACCCAAACTGTACGTAAATTCTGATGAGACTCAAACGCCGCCGAGTGTGCTAAGCGTAACGCTTAGCCCTCGACAATCTGGTTGCCGTTCTTGCGGTACTCGTATGCCTTGAAAGCAACAAAGAGAATACCACCAACAACAGCGCCGATGAGAATGGCGAGAACCCACTTGAGGCCGCCATCGACAACGGGGAGAACCAGGAAACCACCGTGAGGTGCTGGGTCGTGGACACCAAAGAGCAGCGTCAAGATGGAGCCGATGGAAGAACCGATCATCATGATAGGCATGACAGGCCAAATGTTCTTGGTCATGAATGGAATAGCGCCCTCGGTAATGTGGGTGCAGCCAAGAATGAAGTTGACCAGGCCAGCGTTGAAGTCGGACTTGGTGAAGTACTTCTTACCAACGACAACAGCAAAGGTGGTAATCAGTGGAGGAACAATACAAGCAGCAGAAACTGCAGCCATAAAGTTGGTGCCAAACTCATAAGTTGGGGTACCAACACCGGCAGCAAGAGCCTCGGTCAGAAGTGCGGTACCGGTGACGTAAGCTGCCTTGTTAACTGGGCCACCCATGTCAAATGCGCACATGCAACCAATTGCAAGACCAAGAACAATTGGACCAGAAGCAGACAGGCCGCGCAGGAAGTTCATCATGCCAGTGTTAATTGCTGCCATAGGACCAGAGATTCCCAGCATAACCAGGCCAACAATAGTGGTGGAAAGCAGTGGGTACAGGAAGATTGCCTTCAGACCGTCAAGGTTCTTTGGAAGACCAGAGAGAAGCTTCTCAAGTCCAACGATGACATAACCAGCAAGGAAGCCGCCGACGATGCCGCCCAGGAAGCCAAAACCAACACCAGCGCCACCAGCATCAATCATGCCAGTGTCAGGGTTGATTGGAAGGCCCTGGATAGCAATCATACCTGCAACAAAACCAGGAACAAGAGCAGGACGCTTGCCGATAGACTCAGCAATGTAAGCAGAAAGAACTGGAACCATAAGGCCCATTGCAATGCCGCCGATGATCTTGAGCATGGCAGCAAAGCTGTTGTAGTCAGGTGCAGTGGAGCTGAAGGAAGTAATACCCCAGAGGAATGAAACAGCCGTCAGAACACCACCAGCAACAACAAAGACCAGCATGTGGCTAACGCCGTTCATGAGGTGCTTGTAGATGATGTGGCCTACAGACTCCTTCTCAATAGTGCTTGAGACTGGAGCGTCGTCTGCCTCTGCAAGCTCGCCCTCAGGCTGAGCAACAAGAGCGCGGTCGATAAGACCCTCTGCATCCTTAATAGCTGCAGTAACACCAACATTTACCATTGGTTTTCCGGCAAAACGCTCAGCCTGAACGTCCTTATCGGCAGCAACAACTACTGCCTTGGCGTTCTTGATTTCAGCTGCGGTGAGCTCGTTCTCTACACCGACCTGGCCGTGCGTCTCAACCTTAATGGTAAAACCTTTAGCTGCGGCGGCCTTCTCAAGGGCCTCCTTAGCCATAAAGGTGTGCGCAATACCGGTTGGGCAACCAGTAGCAGCAACGATGTCATACTTTGACTCGTCAGCCACAGCACTCCCCTTTCATCCTAGTGCTCGGAACTATTCCAAACACAACCAAAAAAGCTGCTCAATGTTAGCACTGAGCAGCTTTGACAACTACGTTTTTACATAAATTGTAATCAGAAAATTATGTTATTGAACGTACTTTCATTTAGTACAGCGTTTATGACAAAAACTTTGATGTTTTTCTCGTCAGGAGCCCTAACGTACGTACCTTTTCCAGGCGAGAAGATCATGCGCCAGAAACTTGCTTCTACTCAGCGCTCTCCTGACCAAAACGCTCTTGCCTCAGGCGCAGTGCCTCGTATGCGCAACCATACATTGCAGCCTGATTGCCCAAGCTAGCGGCCTCAATACGAGCGCCCTTGCTTACCGGTAGAGCGTACTGCTCAAAACACTCGCGAAGCTCGGTAGCAAACGTTGCAAACGAGCCCGCAACACCGCCGCCAATCAAGAACATGGCAGGATCAACCACGCACGAAACCTGCGCCATAGCAAGACCCAGGTAGTGGCACATCTTATGGATAGCAAGGGTTGCGCATTCGTCGCCCTGAGCGTGAGCCCTAAACACGGACACCGTATCGGTCTCGTGCTCAATGTTCACAGGAACAACGCCTCGGGAAGCGCATTCCTCCAGGTACAGGCGGACAACACCCTTAGCAGAAGCATACTGCTCCAGGCAACCGTGGCGACCACAACCGCAGGTCAATGTCTCTTCTGGCTCAACAATGATGTGACCAATCTCGCCGCCCGCGCCAAAAGCACCTGCAGCAAGCTTGCCGTCTACAACAACACCTGCACCAACGCCGGTGCCCAGCGCAATCAGCACAAACGACGGCACACCCACGGCAACACCAGCCCACGCTTCGCCCAGAGCAGCGGCGTTAGCATCGTTGACAAACGCGATAGTTGCGTTTGGCAGGCACATAGTAATTGCCTGCACCAATCCCTCAGGATCAATGTCTACATTGGCGAGAAGACCAACGGTTCCATCATCTGCAACAGGGCCTGGAATATCCAAACCACACGCAATAACATCGTTGCGGCTTGCTTTTTGGCCATGGACAATAAGCTTGATAGCATCAGTTACCGTCTGATAACCTTCCTGGTTATCAAGCGCTGGCGTCTTGACCTTCTGCTCAGAAAGTAGCTCTCCCTCTGCAGAGAAGAGTCCCAGTTTGATGGTAGTACCACCAACATCAATGCCTAATACGTATTCCATAAAACCCCCTAGTTGCCGCGCTTAAGCGCACCTTCAACAAGCTGCGCAAGAACGTCTTCAACAGCGTATCCTGCAGCCTCAATAGCCATTGGAACAAGGGATGTCTCGGTAAGTCCTGGGAACGTCTTTAAGCCCATGACCAATACGTGATGTCCATCCCAAATAAAATCGATACGAGCAAGATCTCTGCAGCCGTACGCGGTATATACCTCAAGAGCTGCGCGCTCAAGAGCCTCACGAGCAGCAGCTGGATCTGCGCCAAGTGCTGCCAAAGACTCAGGACGAACTGGGCAGAAGTGTTGAATACGCTCTGGATCAAGACGAGCATCCGTGTCGTAAATACCCTTGGTCACTGAAATCTCTACTGGTGGCAGGGTTTTCTCGCCGTCTGCATCAGAGAGCACAGTAACGCTTACTTCAACACCATCAACCCACTGCTGGATAATGACGGAATCGTCAAAACCAAGTGCGCCGAGAAGTGCTGGTCCAAGCTGGTCAGCGCTGTCAACCTTAGAAAGGCCCATAGCAGAGCCGCCGTGAACGGGCTTGACTGCTAGAGGGAAGCCAACGCCACCGCCAAGGCGCTCGGGAACCAGATCAAGAGCGGCTGCGGCTCCAAGATCTTTAAAAGCGCTGGCAGTTAGTACAATCTGAGGAGGCCAGATGACCTCGGACTCCTCCTTTGACCAGGCCTGACGCACAATAAATGGCATGTCAGCTTTGTTCCAGGCTGCCCTACAAGATGCAGGCCTTGAGCCCACATACGGAATCTTGAGGAACTCTAAAAGCGCAGGTACTGCACCATCTTCTCCGCCTGCACCGTGAAGGCACACAAACGCAACATCAGGCTTCTCGGCACGGAGGGTGTCTACCAGGTGCGCATCAGCATCAAGTGGTAATACCTCATACCCGTGCTTCTCTAAAGCCTCAGAGACAAGAGCTCCACTTTTGAGCGAGAAGTTCCTCTCAAATGAGGCTCCACCCATAATGACAGCAACTTTTGTAGCCATACTTAACACTCCCTTGCAGAGGATTGAGATTCAGAATGAGAAGACTCAGGTAGAGCGCCCGCCTCTAGGAATGCGCGATACAGCGCCATGCGATCTTGGACGCACAAAGACAGCCTGCGGATTGCCTCGTGGATGCGCTCTGGCGTCTCAAATGAGTAGCACAGGCGCATACTTGAACTAATACGCTGGTCAGGATAGCAATAAACACCTGGTACAAAGGCAACTCCCTCTTCGATTGCACGAGGAAGCAACTGCTCAGTGTTGAGGTATGGCGGGAAGGTTACCCACAGGAACAAACCGCCCTCTGGCTTAGTCCAGGTAACGTCTTTGGGGAAGAACTCTGCAAGCGCTGCGAGCATGGCGTCTTTTCTCTCTTTATAGCGAGACTTAGACACCTCAAGTGCTGCCTGCCAATCAACCTCATTGAAATAGTGCTCAGCAAGAATCATGTTAAAGGGGCTGGTACACAGGTCAGAGCCAGACTTAGCAAGGTTGATGCGCTCAAGGAAATGACGAGGTGCAACCATCCATGCTAAGCGCAGTCCAGGGGCAAAAATCTTTGACGTGGTTCCCAGATAAATGACACTTGGATCAAGCGTCTTAAGGCGTGTTAGATCTTCTCCCTCAAAACGGATAAGACCATACGGGTCATCCTCAACAACAGGGATGTTGTACTGGCGCGCCAGCTCAAGAAGGCGCAGACGCCTTGGCATAGACATGGTGATGCCGGCAGGATTGTTAAAGTTAGGAATAACGTAGATGAACTTAGGCTTTCTGCCCTGGTCTGCAAGCTCTTTGAGCTTTGCCTCAAGCAGGTCTGTTCTGATGCCTTCTTCGTCCATATCAATGGTGTGAACAGTAGGCTCGTATGCAGAAAATGCCTGGAACGCGCCAAGATAGCTTGGACCCTCACAGATAATATCGTCCCCTGAGTTAAGAAAGACACGGCCCAAGAAATCAAGCGCCTGCTGAGAACCAGAAGTCAAAATCATCTCGTCAGGATCAGCCTCGACGCCCTGAGCAGCTAAAATCTTGCAGATGGTCCTTCTGCACTCAATGCGGCCATCAGAGTTGCCATACTGAAGAGACCTAAGTCCCTCAACAGCAACGCAGCGTCGAGCGCACTCTGCAACCTGGTCAAGTGGCAGCGAAGAAATGTCTGGCAGACCACCAGACAGCGCAATAACACCTGGACGAGACAGGGCCGCAAACAAATCTCGTACTTCGCTTTTTCGCATGGTTTGAACGCGATCTGCGTAAAGATCACTCCATACGTCAAACGAGATTCTGCTGTCATCCATAGAACTCTTACTCCTTACAAGCCATCTTTGGGCAAAATTGTGCCGAAAAGATGTGCTTATTGTTTTAGGACGTAGTCTTTTTAGTATCGCTCAAATAACAATAAATAACAGGGTAAAATATGACGCAATTGCTAAACGGTTTCTGTTGACCGGTAAAATAACTGGTCACACCTATTTTTGTAGAGAGGATTTTTATGGACAGCGCACATAACACTGTTGAATTGAACGCAGCGCTTTCAAATCCCCGCGATGATATCGCTAAACTTGATGAACTTGAGAAGAAGCTCTTTGCTCTCAACTACGCAGCTAATGAGATTGGCTCTTTTGGACCATGCATCGATCCAAAAAAGGCTGCTGAAGAGCGCGGAGAAGCCCTGGCAATCCTTGGCGAGCAGGTCCAGGAGACCCTCTGTGATCCTGCTGTTGGCGCACTCCTTGATAGACTTCACGAGAATCGCGCTCTACTTGATGAGACTCATCGCGCACAAGTTAAAATTCTTCGTCGCGATAGAAGCCAGCTGGTAGATGTACCTGTTGAGCTTCAGAGCAACTTTGTTCGTCTTACCACAGAGGCTAACGAGGTCTGGGAGCAGGCAAAGAACAGCGATGACTGGTCACTCTTTGCTCCAAAGCTGGATAACTTAATTGAGCTTCGCAAAGAGATGTGCCAGGCACGCGATGCTTCCAAAGACCCATATGATCTCTTACTCAGCGATTTTGAGCACGGCACCAACAGAGAGTTCTACAACACCTTCTTCAATAATGTTAAAGAAGTGGTAGTTCCTCTGGTTGCTGATTGTATGGCTTCTAAGCGTCAGCCAAGCACCAAACCTCTTGAGGGTAAGTTTGACGTTAACCGTCAGTGGGATCTTGCAAAAGACCTGGTAAAGCTCCAGGGTCTTGACGAGGACGCTTACTGGCTTGGCAAAACTGAGCACCCTTACACCGGTGGCCCTGGTATCGGCTTTGTTATGGTTGCCAGCCATGCTTACGAGAATAACGTTCTCTCCAACGTTTATTCCATGCTGCATGAGAACGGTCACGCCCTCTACGAACAGGGCATTAACTGGGAGTACCGCTTTACCTCTCTGAGCACCGGCACTTCTATGGGTATGCACGAGTCCCAGTCTAGGTTCTTTGAGAACTACGTTGGCCTTTCTGAGGCTTTTGCTGAGCCTCTTATTCAGCTTATGCGCAAGCATTTCCCTGGCCAGCTGAATCGTGTCACTGCCTTCCAGCTCTTCTCGGCAGCTAATAAGGTACAGCCAAGTCTCATCCGCACTGAGGCGGACGAGCTCACCTATCCTCTGCACATCCTCATCCGTTACGAAATGGAGCAGGCACTTTTGTCTGGCGAGATTACTGCAAAGGACGTTCCAGCTCTTTGGGCCGAGAAGTACAAGCAGTACCTGGGCGTTACGGTTCCAAACAACACCGAAGGCGCTCTTCAGGATGTTCACTGGTCATGGGGTGAGTTTGGCTACTTCCCAACCTATGCTCTTGGCAGCGCTTATGGCGCACAGTACAAGCACGCCATGATTGCTGAGGGCATGGACTTTGACGCCGTCTGTGCATCAGGAGACCTAGCACCTATCAAAGAGTGGCTGGGCAGTCGCATTTGGACCTGGGGCCGAGCAAAGGACTCTAAGGAGCTTATCTTGGGTGCATGCGGTGAGCCTTTTGACGTCCACTACTACACCAAGTATCTAACTGATAAATACTCTCGCATCTATGGTCTGGCCAGCGCATAAGCGCACGCCGTAGGCGCGAGTAGAAATATCTGTCCTCTACCAATTAAACGAAAGGGATGAAATGAAAAAGTTTATCGAGGAGTTTAAAGAGTTTATCCAGCAGGGCAATGTTATGGACATGGCTATTGGTATCATCATTGGCGGCGCATTTACCGCTATTGTTACCTCCCTTGTCAATGACATCATCAACCCATTTATTAAGCTGATCTCTGGCGGTGGCACCGAGGTTTCTGGTCTTTCTATTCCAGTTCCTGGCACCCAGAACGGCATTGACTTTGGTGCGTTTATCAGCGCAATCATCAACTTCCTGATCATTGCATTCATTGTCTTCTGCATGGTTAAAGCCCTCAATAAGTTCATGAAGGCTTCCAAGCTTAAGAAGGACGAAGAAGAGGCTGTTGAAGAGGTTGCAGCCCCACACTGCCCACACTGCCTTGAAGAGGTTAAAGAAGGCGCAACTCGCTGCCCACATTGCACTGGTGAGATTGAGGGCGGCGCACACGCTGCGTAACATCAGCATTCTGCTGAAAAGCACGCTTTTTACACGCGCAAAAGGTTAGCAAGAAAAAAGCAGGCATATCATATGCCTGCTTTTTGTTACTAAAAGAAACCAGAAACGGCTGGGTTATTTCTTACCTAATCCGCCCTTGCCGCTGCCGCCATTTCCTGAAGAGCTGCCGCCATTTCCTGAAGAGCTACCACCATTACCAGAACCAGAAGTAGGAGTTACTAGCTTATAGCCACCCTTACCATCTGGCTGCCAAGGGAACTCTGCCTTTGGTGGATACTCATATTTAGCCCAATCATCCTCACGGTGATTAAGGAGGGCAAACTTAAGAGTAAACCCAGGAGCATCAATACTGAGAAGCTTTTTATTTTCCGCAGTAGTGTATAGAACAGACTTAGATATCTGTTCAGTTTCTGAAAAGCCCTGAGCAAGAATGGGGAAAGAAAGACCATCCGCCGAAGGCTCTTCTGCAACAATCTGAATAGGAGAAACGCTACCGTCTGGATAGAACAGTGCAGCAGCTCCATCCTTATGAGCAGAGAAGGTATACGCTCCGCCAGAACCCTTATTCATAGACTCAATCTGATCACTGGTCAAATCTTCTTTAGAACCATCTGCATAGTGCAAGCCAAAGAGATAATACGTACCAGGAATGGTGGCAGCAAAATTGACTACCTGTCCTTCAATATAAGCTATCTGTGAAGTATCGTCTGGATTGTCAGAAAGTTTTTTGAAATTAAATGTAATTTCGCTCTTGGCATCACTGTACTTCAGATAGTTGTTGTCGTCCTTATCAAAAAGCATTGGCACACTATCGCCATCATCATACGTACATTGAATGGCAATAGTTCCTTTTGCTTCCCACTTACCATCATTCTTCACACCTTTAAAATTATGCATGAAGAAAGTGCCGTCTTCTTTGAATGAATAGTAAAGAACGGTTCCATCGTTATAGCCCTGATTAAGCATGCCACCATGGTCAAAGGTTTTGCCTTCCTTTGATCCACCTTTAGTTCCAACGCCATTGTCAACACACCAGACGCCAGTAATAATCTTAGAAAAATCTCCGGTTAGCGTTGGATGGTCTGGAATCTCTTCAAGCTTCACAAAATCTGACTGAGAAGGTGCATCACCAGTACCGCCTTGACCGCCATTCTGAGGATCTTGACCAGCTCCACCAAGAATAGAATCAGGGTTTAAGATTGCCTGCATCACGTCACTATTACAAGCAGCAAGCGTGCTGGCAGCACCGCCTGCAGCCAATCCAGCAAAAGCGCGACGAGTAATCATCTCTTTATTCATACGTTCCTCCTATAAACGTATAAAAGGCTCAACTTTTTATATTCTACTTGAAACGAGTCAAATGTTACACATTAAGCTGCATTCGACTTATGTATCATCCTACTTTGTATGAGGAAGATGAGAGGTAATCAATGTCATAGTGCCCGTAAAGCGCAGGCTACCAGAAGATGCAGGTGCAATAAAATGCGAGCCCTTGCAAATCCTATGCTCTACTCCATTGCCACCATCAGCGCAAACCGTACCTTCTCCCTCAATGACACTTATGCACATAAACGGCCATGGCTGAGCAATAGTTTTTGCCTCATGAATCTCATATTTTTCTACCGAGAAGTACTTGCAGCTCATAAGTTCAGTTTTGCCATCAATTTCTGGAGCAGTAATTTCTCCAGATGTTGGAGCCTTCTGAGCGTAATCAATAACCTCTAAGCTCTGTGCCAGATGCAAGTCACGAGGCTTGCCATCGTCTCCTAAACGATCATAGTCATACACACGGTATGTAATATCTGAGCTCTGCTGCGTTTCAAGAATAAGCGTGCCCGTTCTAATGGCGTGAACGGTTCCAGGATCAATCCTAAAGAAATCTCCAGCCTTGATAGGAACGTAATTGAGCAGTTCAGACCACTTTCCCTGCTCAACCATGGCTGCAAACTCTTCTTTTGAGGAGGCATTTTGTCCTACAACAATATCGCCATTCTCTTTTGCATCAAGAATATACCAGCACTCAGACTTTCCCAGAGAACCATTCTCGTGTTCTGCTGCGTACGTGTCATCTGGATGAACCTGAACAGAGAGGTCATCTTTTGCATCAAGAATTTTAATGAGAAGTGGGAAACGGTCGCCCTCTGCATTACCAAAAAGCTCTCGATGAGAAACCCATAGCTCGGAAAGAGTGTTTCCTTCAAAGGCACCAGAGGCAACTTCACAGTCTCCGTTAGGATGTGCGCTGATTGCCCAGCACTCTCCTACTGCACCTTCAGGAATGTCATAGCCATACTCTTCAGCAAGCCTTCTGCCGCCCCAAATCTTATTGTGAAAAAGAGGTTTTAAAAAGATAAGATCGTTATATGACCTGTCTGTGTTTTTATCTAAATCTAGCATCGTAGCTCCTTATATGCAGTGCATATATGCTTTTCTAATAGCTAACAACTCTATAGTCTAACGGATTCTAATAACTTAATACTGACTCATTTAACTGCTTTTGACAGGGTTTCTCGCTAACAAAAAAGGCTCAGCTAAAAGCTGAGCCTTTGCAGTCAACGAACTAAGTGAAACTTAGAACATAACGTTGAAGGAATCCATGCTGTAGTCAGAACCATAAAGAGCAAGGATGGTACCACGAACAGTTGCGGATGGATCCATCTTTACACCTGGGTCAAAGAATGCAAAGCCCTTGGTAGTTGCGTTAGGAGCTGCGTTAACAAACAAGCTCAGCTCATCCTTGCCAATAGCGGTGTCGGTGGTCTGAATGAAGATGTTGGTATCGGTCTTGTTAACAACCTCAACCAGATAGCCGTTGGAGTTCTCAAAGTCAACACCAATGCCGGTAACGGTAACGGTAATCTTATCGGTGTCGATAAGAACCTCAGTCTTATCGCCAGTCTTCTTAATATCATCAACGTACTTCTGAACGTTGGTAACCTGCTCTGAAGTGTTGTGCTTATCCATCAGAGTGTTATAGAGGTCCTTAGAGTCAGAGTCACCAGCACGAGTATCTGAAGGCTTGGTTGCGGTATTTGCATCAGGTGCAGTCTGCTGTTGCTGCTGTTGCTGCTGACCACCGCCAGTAGTGGTTCCTGGATCAGCAAGATTTGGAATAAGATTGCAGCCAGCAAGTGCAAGAACGGCAGAAGCGGATGCTGCTACGAGGCCGAGCTTATTGAACTTCATAAAGGTCTCCTTCGGGTGATTTATACCTTGTAAGAGGATAACGGAAATAAGTAGATATTGTCAATTTTTATGCATAGATGAACACTTAATGCTCTGCAACTAAAGCCTTGATGCCACCTTGCGTAAACATTACTGCTGAATTTATATGACCGTCAGCCTCTTCACGAGTCTCATCATTTTTAAGAATATTGACAATGGTGGTCATTTCAGTTTGAGCAAGCCAGGTAATAATAAACTCATCATAGGGTTTAACCTGTGCAACGTTAGGATAAAGAATAGCTCTGATGGTTGCAGAGATAACCTCGGTCAACTCTTCAAAGAAATAGGCAACATATGGGTTTTCTCGATTATTCACAAGAATCTGCGCCACGTACCTATTGCCGTACAGAAGGTCCAAGAATTTCTCGAGCGTTTCTTTATCACCCAAAGGAGTGTCTTCAAGATTTCTTTCGCCAGAGACCAGCAGATGATCTTTGTAATCCTCAAGAATCTGAATTGCGCCTTCAGTGACAGGAATCAAAACATTCTTAAAGAGGTCCTCTTTGTTATCAAAGAAGAAATAAAGAGCGCCCGTGGTAACGCCTGCATGTGCACAAATCTGTCGAAGTGAAGCTTTATCGTATCCCTGTAAAGCAAACTCTTGCTCTGCGGATTTAAGAAGTCTGTGACGAGTGTCGCAACTTTCTGTTTGTGGTCGCCTCGACATTGCTGTCGCTCCTTTATAAATGTTTTAAATCCCCTTGTAATAAGGAGATTCCCCCAAATCAATACTATCTTGTTTTAAGAGGAACATATAACAGAAAGTTAACTAATTATGCAGAAATCTATAATCGTTACATAACAACTTTTGTGATATTTACTTAATTCTTTGATATTGATTAGACGAGAAACACGTCAGAGGCATAATAAAACCCTGCTATGTTACATAACAGGGTTTTAAGACATACCGTTAACCCAAATTATCCTTACGCTTAATAAATTCTCCGCAGATATATGACTTCCTTAGATACTCGCGATTAAACGGATCTTTGACGGGAACAAAATCCTCTGGAGACTTAGCAAAGTGCATGGCGAAAAGCTCATGGATATGTGGATCAGCCAGCAAATAGCCGCGCGAGCAGTACGCCTGATACATCTGGGCGTCCTCGTTAAATTTGAACGAGCTAAAAGCGCAGTCTGAACAGTGTAGTCCAGCCATCTTGCACATCTCCTACTCTTCAGATAGCCCCATGCAATCTGAACAACGCTGAATCATACGCGTATACAGCAAGTATGGCATTGAAAACAATAAAAATAGTCAAAAATACTTATTCGACGCCAAGAATTTCCGGGAGCGTGTAATCTGAACCGTTCCCCGAGGAAACAACAGGTTGAAGGTATTCTCTATTGTCATTTCCGTCATGCATAACAGTAGGATTTGGAAGATTAACACCCTCGGCTAAATTCTTCTTCTGCATCTCTGTAAGCTCCACGCCAGCATCAACAAGATCTTTAAGATGCTCAACCCAGAGTTGATCAAGACTTAAGGAGAAAAAGTCAGCGATAACCTTTGCTTTATCAAATGAAGGCCACTTACGGCGCTCGGTGCAAATATAAGAGACATACGCACGTGACCAATGTGAGAATTCGCACAGGTCTACCTGGCGCTTGCCACTTTCTTGTAACAACCTTGCTACTGTCCTACCCAAACCTGGGTCGGTCTTTTTGGTAACACCTGCCTTAGCCATCTCACAGCCCCATCTGCTCAAACGATGCCTTAAAAACATGCGTATGTTTTATGCATAGTCTCGTGCTGTTACCGTATCATACTACACTAAAATATCTTCAGATACAATTTGTTATGTTGTTTTACAAGCGGAAATTTAAAGAAAATTGCATACCTGTTACGTAAATAAATCGTAAGTGACTTTTCTGTCTGGGATTAATTGGCTATACAAAAGATATGCAAAAATCAATTCCTCTATGCAAAATAATGTATTGGCATTTTTTCTGCGATAACAAAGAGTCTCTATATGAACTGCCTCCCATTTCTTGGACACGAGAAATAGGAGGCAGTTCAAAACACACCTAAGTCGGATAATCTGTCAAAAAGACGTATACATGACGCTGAAAATAGCTAAATCATGCAGATTATCATCATTAGATGTGTAAAATGCCCACATCTGAGCAGAATATCCGACTTAAGTGTGTTCCGTAGGTGCGAAATTTACCTATAGTTAAATATTTTATATGACGCTATTCATTTTATAGCATATTAGGTTAAGTTTATGCATAGAGATGCATATCGGGTAGTGCGACCACCTAGCAGCCTAGCTATCTTGATTAAAAACATGTCGATTCTTCGGCAGAACCTACCAAAGCTGCGCTATTTTGTCTGCCAGGACTAAAAGCCGACGCTAACACGCTGCAGAATCATAATCACCCGCATATGGACTGCCTCCCATTTCTTGGACATAAGAAATGAGAGGCAGTTCAATGCCATCTGGCTTTTAAGATTTTGGATGATCCATGCAGCTGGTTTCTGGCACGTATAAAACCACAGGAAAATAGCTTAGTAGCTGTATATTTACTTTTAAATACTTGAAATAATGGGTATATCAGAAGCAGAGCTTCTTGCTCTTAAAGGTTGCCATGAGGCAGGGCGACATGTGTGCGACCACGTTAATAGTCGTCCTGCCTCCATGGCATACGTTGCCTCGCATAACGAGAGATCTGAACAGTCGGGGCCATTCAGTAATGAAATTGAGTGTTGGGGGTACTCAATCTCTCAACGCAACGTGTAAACTATTGATAGCAGAAAAAACTTTTTATATATTCGGGAATTAGAAGAATTTTTAAATTCATATAACACTTCCCGATTTTAGCGTAAAAATAGCGCAAGTGCCACACCAAATCCAAGAAATGGCGCAAAAGGAAATGTATACATAAATATACTATCTGAACTGGTAATTTCTTCTTTATTTCTGTCTTCTCTCTTTAAAAATTTACGCCAAATAAAGAACAGAAAGGAAAACATAACACCTAAAATATTTGCTAAAAATAAAAAGACAAATGTCTCTTTTATTTCAAGATAAAGGCATGTTGAGAGAATTAGTTTAATATCTCCTCCTCCCAGAGAAGACATATGACCTATAAATTTTGTAACTATACCTACGGTAACCAGTACACATATAACAAAGAGCTCACTCCATAATGCATTCATCAGTAACTCAGTGCGCTTTTCATTTGCCACAAGCCAAATAGGCCATAAAAAAGCGAGCAAAATAGGGATTCTATTTGGAATAGTGCGATTTCGCATATCCGATATTGAAGCCCAGATATACATGACAAAAATAACTAACTCTCTCATAGACACCTCCTCAGTCAACCTTAGCAGCATGAACAAGAATCAACTTTCTACACAGGTGCCGTTATTTAACTTATTGATGTAACAAGCTGAACATTCAACGTTCTTCTCGCCGCTCTTGGTTTTAGAGAGCCTTTTTGATCCTTCGAGATTTACTTGCGACAAAAATCGGAAAGCCGTGAATGGTACACTTAGCACTCAGTTTCTAGAAAGGTTTTTCATGCCAAGTTCTTCATATAAATCAAAACAAATGATTGTTATTCGTCGCGATCTTAAGATGCGAAAAGGTAAAATTGCCGCTCAGGCAAGCCATGCATGTGTTGAAGCCACGCTGATGGCACTTGCAAAAGAGCGTCGACTTGATCAGGTTCGTGTTACCGATGATCAGAATTGGGTCTATTTGGACCATGCTGACGAAGATACCTCTGCAATCACTAACTGGTTTGATGCTGGCGTTGCAAAGGTATGTGTCTATGTTGATTCTGAAGAAGCGTTGCTTGAGCTTGCTGTCGAGGGAAAAGCTCGTGGTTTTGTCGTGGCCCTTATTAGGGACGCGGGCTTTACCGAGTTCCATGGAGAACCAACATTTACCTGCCTGGCATTTGAGCCACTGGCTGCAGAAGATATTGATCCGTTAACGGGCGAGCTGCCTTTATACTAGGCGCTCTACCTCCGTACTAGCAAGCCACCACTGTCCTAGTAAGTTGTCTCTGTCCAGACGAGGATACCTACATCAAGAAGGTGTGGCTCATAACCTCGTCAAAGATAGTGGTAACTACAAACATACCAATTGAGGCATAAAGAATTGCTGCTTGCCAAGAAAGGTGATTGGTCTCGATTTTTGAAATACGAGGATCAAGCTTTCCTTCTTTAAGGCTGATGGGGTCATCAATATCGCGCGTAAAGCCCATCTGGCGGTCCTCGTACTCTTTTCCGCTAAAGAGCAGACCAACGCCGCAAGCAATAATTCCCAAAGAAGAAATGACGTACATAACACGGCGCACCCAGTCGATGCCCGTAAACATATCCATACCGCTGGTAAAGTACGCAAATGCGAAGATAACAGCACTCATTCCAGCTGCTGTAAGACAACCATAACCAAATGCACGCAAGGCACTCAGTGCCAGCTCTTTGAACTTCTCGCCACGAGAAGGTGTTTGTGAAAACTTGCTATCCATACACAACTCCTTGGTTGTTTATTTGTTTTCTGTATAGCTTATAGCGTATAGGAAGTCTGCGCTTGATGATACAATTTCTACAGTAAATCTTGGCAGGAGGACGCATGCGTATCGGCTTTGATAACGAGAAGTACATCACTATGCAGGCGGATCGAATCCACCAGCGTATCAGTGAATTTGGCGGCAAGCTCTACCTTGAGTTTGGCGGTAAACTGCTCGACGACAACCACGCTTCTCGCATCCTCCCTGGATTTGCTCCAGACGCAAAAGCTCAGATGCTTCAGCAGCTTGCTCACGAGGCAGAGGTTGTCTTTGCCATCAACGCAAACGACATTGAAAACGGCAAGCGCAGAAGCGATATTGGCGTTACCTATGCCGATGACGTGTTGAGGCTTATGGACATCTTCCGTGCTCGCGGCCTTGCCATTGGCGGCGTTGTCATTACGCAGTACTCTGGTCAGCCAAAGGCAAAGGCCTATCGTGCGCGCCTAGAAAACATGGGCATTGCCGTGTACCGCCACTACCCCATTGAGGGCTACCCCTCCAATATTGACCTTATCGTCTCGGCGGAGGGCTACGGTAAAAACGAGTACGTAAAGACTACGCATCCTCTGGTTGTTGTGACAGCACCTGGTCCTGGCTCAGGCAAGCTTGCTGTCTGCCTCTCGCAGCTCTACAACGAGAACGCGCGTGGAGTCCGCGCAGGTTATGCAAAATTTGAGACATTCCCTGTTTGGAACCTTCCGCTCAAGCATCCCGTAAACGTTGCCTATGAGGCAGCCACGGCAGATTTGGGCGACAACAACATCATCGATCCATATCACCTTGAGGCTCACGGCAAAGTTACCGTTAACTACAACCGCGACGTTGAGGCTTTTCCTGTGCTTAAAGCCATGATGGAGAAAATCGCAGGTACCAGCCCGTATCAGTCTCCAACCGATATGGGTGTCAATATGGTTGGCAACTGCATTATTGATGATGAGGTTTGCCAAGAAGCTTCAAAGGCAGAGATTGTACGCAGGTGGTTTAGGGCTGCCGAGAAACTCGAGCGTACGGGCATGGGTGAGCGTGAACTCACAAAGATTAATCTCTTGATGAAAGACGTTAACGTTGACCAGAACTTCTCGCCAGCTCATGCAGCTTGTTTGCATAAAGCAGAAGAGACAGGAAAGCTTGCGGGCGCTATGGTTATGCCTGACGGCACCATTATTACCGGCAAGACTTCGGAGCTTTTAGGTGCGCCAGCGTCGCTTTTGCTCAACGCCCTCAAATACGTAGTTGGTATTGAGAAGAAGACGTTTATTGTCTCAGATGAGGTCCTAAGGCCTATTTGCACGCTAAAAGAGAACAACTTTAAGCTAGCTCGCACCAGCCTCTGCGCCGACGAGATGCTCATTGCGCTCTCTATCAGCTCAATTACCAACCCATTGGCCGGAAAAGCCGTTGATGCCACGCAACTACTCCGTGGATGCGACGCGTATTTCTCGTCAATTATTCCAAGCGATGACGAGTCCATCTATCACAAGCTGGGCATTAACGTGTGTTGCGAGCCAATTTTTGAACAAGGACAATTCTTTCACCAGTGATTTTTAAGAGCTCACATAAAAGCAAGAAAACGAGAAACTCTACGACTCGTTCTAAAACTAAACATACACCTGCTTCTGCAAACGCTTCAAAACGTAAGCAGCGGGCGATGCATATACTTGAGCAAAATTCCCAGAATAATCCTGTTGTTACCTGGGGACTCATTACGCTGGCCATTGTATTTGTGCTGGCATTGTTGCAATCGTGCCAGGGACTTTTCTCCCTCTCTTTTGACAACAACCTGATCATCAAAAACGAAGTCCCCTATGAGTGGGAAAACCTCACCTATGATGCAACGGGACGTGCGCATTATGTGGTGGACGGAGAAGAGCTCACACGCACGGGCGTTGACGTCTCTTCTCACCAGGGGTTTATTGACTGGGAGGCCGTTGCTGCCGATAACATTCAGTTTGCCATGCTTCGCATTGGCTACCGCGGCTCCACCGAGGGTAGTATTCACGCGGATGAGCTGTTTGAGACCAATCTAAAGGGTGCGCAAAGCGCTGGTCTTGATGTAGGTGTGTACTTCTTCTCGCAGGCTATTAACGTGGAAGAAGCTCGCGAGGAGGCAGCTTTTGTTCTGCAGCAGTTACGGGAAGCAGGAGTTACAAAGCTTGCTCTTCCTGTTGCGTTTGATCTGGAGCCTTCTCCCGATTACAGCGGTCGCGCCGACAACCTTTCCCCCGCAGAAACTAACGCAATTGCGCGCGCGTTTTGCACCACCATTCAAGAAGCAGGATACCGCGTTATTGTGTATGGCAACAAAGTTGATCTGAATCGCTTTGACCTGGTCTCACTCGACGAGCCCATTTGGCTGGCACAATACGTTGATCAGCCAGACGTAAACTTTAACTTTTTGATATGGCAATACACCTCAACAGGACAAGTTGACGGTATTACCGGTTCAGTTGATTTGAATTTGGACTTCTCACGCGTCTCTACAAGTAAGAGTCCAAAATAGAGCTCACGCGCCAGCCACAAATGCTAAACGCGTCGCAGCCCGTAAGGCTATCCGACCTTCACGGAACCAGCCAGGGTAACGGTAGGATCAAGCGCCTGAGCATGCGCAAAAGCGCCTCCTGGGCTACATGAACTTACCAGTGTAAACACTACCCACAAGATGATGGCTGCAAGCAATACTGCCAGCGCCACACGACCCAGTCTCATGCGAGAAGAACGACGTCTCCTGGCCGCATATGCTGCCTGAGCTTCATCTCTGGGGTTGAGCGTGCCATAGTGATTGCCGTAAGCAGTTCTTGCTCGACCACGTGCACGGGCGGCATCTGCACGGGCATGGTTAACGGGATTTGTTGGGCGATCTTGCGTCATCCTACGCTGCGCCTGTGCACGGCTTCCAACAGCTGCGTGACGACCTCGTACCGCACGTGGAGAAGTAGAAGACTCCCCATTACGAGAGACAGTAGGTGGAACCTGAGCTGGACGCTTTTTCTTACCAAAACCAAAGAGGTTGTTCTCTGCCATCAACAATCCTTGCTAAAAGATTCGTTTACCGAAAAAAGAATACACCGACTTTGCTTTTCTCGCCTTGAAAAGCATCTATCCCGTTACAATAAAGCGCTATACAGACTTATTTTCTGTAAAGTCTGCACAATTGGAGTTCATGGGGGACGTGTGAAGAAACTTTTACTGATGGCAACAGGAGGAACTATTGCTTCTGTTTCCACTGAATCGGGCTTGGCTCCCTCACTTTCAGGAGAAGAGCTTTTAGCCAACGTCCCTCTTGTTCATGACCTCTGTGAATTTGATTTCAAACAAGTCATGAATATCGACAGCACCAATATGCGCCCTCAAAATTGGCTCCAGATCAGAGACGCCATTATTGAGTCGTACGATGCCTACGACGGCTTTATTATCCTTCACGGCACCGATACCATGGCATATACCGCCGCTGCCCTCTCCTACCTGATTCAAAATAGCGAGAAACCCATTGTGCTCACAGGCTCTCAACAGCCAATGGCAAATCCGTTTACCGACGCCAAACTTAACCTCTACCACTCCGTTCTCTACGCGCTCGACGACAGAAGCGCCGGAGTCGTGGTGGTTTTTGGCAACGAGGTTATTGCCGGCACCCGCGCTCATAAACAGCGCACCCTGAGCTTCAATGCATTTACGAGCATGAATTATCCACCGCTTGCCCACATCCGTGGCAACAAGATTATTCGTAGTGCTCCAAATCAAGAGCAGGTAGATGGCGGTCTTACCACCTATGAAACGCTTAATACACGTGTCATTGTGCTTAAACTGACCCCCGAGCTTAATCCATCTATCTTCTACCTTCTGAAGAATGACTACGACGCTATTGTGCTTGAAACCTTTGGTATTGGTGGCATCCCCTCATACGACGGCTCTTACGAAGAAGCTATCACCGATTGGATTGCGTCTGGTCGCACTGTAGTTATTACCACACAAGTTCCTGAAGAGGGTCTTGACCTGGGTGTATATGAAGTTGGTAGAACCTATCAAGATATGCCCGGCGTTCTCTCTGGAGACGATATGACTACCGAAGCTCTGGTTGCAAAAACTATGTGGATGCTTGGTCAGACCTCCGATCAACGAGAGCAAGAAAACCTGTTCTACCAGGTAATTTGTAACGACAGAATTCCACAGTCCGTGGATACAGAAATTTGCGAGTAGCCGATGAGAGACGCCACATTTAAACCTACCGTGCTCTACCTAATTGCGCTTATCATCTGCGGTTCTAACGGAATCGTTGCAAGCTTTATCAATCTTCCTAGCTACCAAATTGTCTTCTTCCGTATGCTTTTGGGCACGCTCTTTTTGCTCGCGGTTAAGCTTGTACAAAAAGAGGCTTTTACCATTCAAAACTACCCCAAGGACTTCCAGGCGCTCGTTGGATCAGGCATTGCCTTGGGTCTTCAGTGGACCTTTCTTTTTGAGGCGTATCGCCTGGTAGGCGTTGGTATTGCAACGCTTGAGTACTACTGCGGACCCGTTATTGTAATGGCGCTCTCTCCCCTTTTATTTGGCGAGAAACTCACTGCTAAAAAGATACTAGGATTTCTTGTAGTTGTTATTGGAGCTGCCCTTATTATTGGCTATGGAGTTGGACTGAACCTCTCGCCAGTTGGTCTTCTTCTAGGCGCTCTCTCTGCTGTTCTTTATGCCGTTATGGTTATTTGTAACAGGCAGCTCAAAGGTGTTTCTGGTATTGAAGGCACCAGCATTCAACTGGGCATTGGCTGCGCTATTGTTGCTCTGGTTACTGTTGTATTCCATGGCATTGAACTGCCCGCAAATCCAGCGTCGGTAAACTGGCTGGCCGTTCTGACCATCGGTCTCTTTAACACAGGCCTTGGATCATTTTTGTATTTCCCACAACTTACCAAGATTCCTGTTCAGCGCGTGGCAGTCTTTGGCTACCTTGAGCCACTATCTGCAGTTATTTTCTCGGCACTTATCCTTGGCGAGCCCTTTGGTCTTCTCAAAATAATAGGCACCGCCTGCATCATAGGCGGTGCCATCTTTGCTGAGCTATCAGGCGCCTCTTCGGACAAATCAGAGGCTATTGAAACTCCACTGTAGCGTTTAAGCTGCGAGCAAGCCACGCGTACAAGCTGCCGCACACCCGTGTGCAGGTCGCGCTTAAGCTGCTGTCGCAAACGAGCTGCGCTTAAGCTGCTACTTACATTGGCATAGTAGGTGCTACAAAGACGCGAGCAGCGTTCTCGCGATCAAGGTCATACAGGTTCTTTGGATCTCCACCAAAGATCTCTACTGCCTTGAGAAGATCGGAAGCATTTGCTTCTTCCTCGCCCTGCTCCTTAACGTACCAGTCAAGTAGCTGCATAGTGCGGAAATCGTTTGCCTTCTGAGCAACGGCATAGCACTCGTTAATGCTTGCGGTAATGAACTGCTCGTGCTCGTATGCTGCCTTGATTGGCTCAACTACCTTGGTAAAGGTAAGGTCTGGCTTTGCGATTGCCTCCATGGTTGGAGTCCAATCGTTATCAAGTAGGTAACGACGAAGAATACGTGCGTGAGCAAGCTCTTCCTGAGACTGGATAACATACCAGTTTGCAAAGCCCTTCAGGCCCTGCTCCTCATAGAAATCTGCAAAAGTCAGATAGAGATATGCGGAATAAAACTCTTTGTTGATCTGCAGATTAAGGATGTTACCAACGTTTGTGTCAAGTGCCATGTTCTTCTCTTTCCTCATAACTTTTTCTCAAAAAATGAGAAGCTCTTTGGCTTCTCATTTTTGATACCCAGTTGTTGGTCTCTTAAACAGATTGCACAAAATCTTAATGATAAAAATAGTTACTATTTTTATCTTCTATTTGAATGCGCTGCGTTTGCGCCACCTATACGTTAGTCGCGGGTGAGCTTGCGGTGAATGCGATGAGGACGAGCAGCCTCCTGACCAAGTCTTTCGATACGATTAGCCTGGTAAGCCTCAAAGTTACCCTCAAACCAGAACCACTTACCTGGGTTCTCGTCGTCGCCCTCCCACGCAAGGATGTGCGTAGCAATGCGGTCCAAGAACCAACGGTCGTGGCTGGTTACCACCGAGCATCCTGGGAAGCGCTCAAGTGCATCCTCAAGGCTTTCCAGCGTCTCAATATCGAGGTCGTTGGTAGGCTCGTCCAGAAGCAGGAGGTTTCCACCCTGCTTAAGCGTAAGGGCAAGGTTTAGACGGTTCCTCTCGCCACCAGAAAGGACGCCAGCGCGTTTCTGCTGGTCAGGTCCTTTAAAGCCGAAGCTGGCCACATAGGCGCGGCTTGGAATTTCCGTATCTCCCACCTTGATGAAATCATTGCCGTCAGAGACAACCTCCCAGATAGTCTTATCTGGATCGATTCCCTGCCTGAGCTGGTCAACGTAAGAAATTTGAACCGTCTCGCCAATCTCAAGCGTACCGGAAGTGAGCTCCTCCTGGCCAACAATAGCCTTGAACAGCGTGGATTTACCAACACCGTTGGGACCAATCACGCCAACAATGCCGTTTCTTGGCAGGCTAAACGAAAGGTCGTCGATAAGAACGCGGTCGCCAAAGGCCTTGTGGATGTGATCGGCCTCCAGGACCTTCTGGCCCAGACGCGGACCCACAGGAATCTGGATCTCGGTGAAGTCGAGTTTCTTGGATGCACGAGCCTCTGCTTCCATCTGCTCATAGCGGTCAAGACGCGCGCGGTTTTTTGCCTGGCGAGCCTTAGGAGACGAACGAACCCACTCCAGCTCAGCACGCATTTTCTTTGCGCGCTTGGCGTCCTGCTGGTTCTGAGCCTCGAGACGTGCGGCCTTGTTCTCCAGGTAGGTTGAGTAGTTGCCCTCGTAAGGATAGAGCTGTCCGCGGTCAACCTCGCAGATCCACTCGGCAACGTCGTCGAGGAAGTAGCGGTCGTGCGTGACGGCCATGACGGCGCCGGGGTAATCGTGCAGGAACTTCTCAAGCCAGAGCACCGACTCCGCGTCAAGGTGGTTGGTGGGCTCGTCAAGAAGGAGCAGGTCAGGTGCCTCGAGAAGCAGACGACACAGGGCTACACGGCGTTTCTCGCCACCAGAGAGATGAGTGACGGGAGAATCTGGATCAGGGCACTGGAGCGCGTCCATTGCCTGAGAGAGCTGGCTGTCCAGATCCCAGCCGTTAGCTGCGTCGATCTCGGTCTGGAGCTGGCCCATCTCTGACATAAGCGCGTCAAAATCGGCGTCAGGATTGCCCATCTCAACGCCAATCTCGTTGAAGCGCGCGATCTTGGCAAGCAGGTCACCGAAGGCAAGCTCGATGTTCTCCTTGACCGTTTTGGTCTCATCCAGCGGCGGCTCCTGCTGGAGCAGGCCAACGGTGTAACCTGGGGTAAGCTTTGCCTCTCCGTTAGAAACGTCCTCCATGCCGGCAATAACCTTGAGCAAGGTGGACTTTCCCATTCCGTTTGGACCCACAACACCGATTTTTGCGCCTGGGTATACGCCGACGGTGACGTCATCAAGGATGACCTTTTCGCCGACAGCTTTGCGAGCCTTGTACATCTGATAGACAAACTCTGCCATGTGCTCCTCCTTAAGGGGCTGTCAGATGAAATATTCACATAGTCCATTCTAATGAAATATTGCGAGGACTCCACAGTAGAGAAGCTGGAAAGAGGATATGCCTGCAAAACGCGAGGGTGCGATGCGGTGCGCGAGGGTGCGACGTGGAACGCGAGGGTGCGACGTGGAGCGCGAGAACACACCTATGTCAGATAATCTGCTCAAAAGGCGTATACATTGCACTCAAAACCTCTATATCTTGCAGATTATTGGACTTAGGTGTGTTTTTTGCCTCGCATTAAGCAGATTATCCGACATAGGTGTGTAGCTAGAGGCTCGAAAATAGGGGTAGTTAAAATATTTATATATCAGTATTCACCATTACGAATATTGAGTCTTATTTATACATAATGATGAATTGACCCATTAATTGTGATTATGGCTCGCATTAGATTGCCGTCTTCGGATGGTTTGTCGCAAGAGACACCAAATCTCCAAGCTATATAGAACAATCGCATTGTAAATTGCCATTCAACCGCGTCGTTACGAACGAGTAGGAAGAATGGCAACAAAATTGTGGGTTAACGTGGTCTTTTGTGGTTTAGGTGAGCTTATGGTTTTACGTGGCCCTGATTTGCTTTATCTACGGCATCTTTGACCATCTGCGCGTAGAGGGTACCACCACGATTAATGGAATCTGAATCAGAGCCAAAGTGAACATAGTCAGTACCTGACCAAATGTCAGGATTATCCTGAGCAATCTGTGCCCAATCCGCAATGGTAATGAAGTCGTACTGTTGAGCGAGCTCAAGCTCGTGTGCGCGAATAGCATTTGCACCAGCATTTGGATCGGAGTTTCTACCGTCATACGGAGTGACAAAAATCAGACGATGTCCACGCGGTAGCATGTCCACAATCTTATCAACCGCATCGGAGCCACCAACAGGGTTGGTGCCCAGGGCAACAACAACGTCCTGGTAGAGGGTGTTGTTATCGATTGCGGACTGCAGCAAATCTACGCCCATCGCCACGTTTCTACTAACAGAAGCGTCAATTTGAGCATCGGGCAGCGCATCCTGCAGGTAAGAACGAGCACGCAGCGAAACGGAATCGCCAATGTAGGTGACTCCCTCAACAACGTTGTAGTTGCTTGCCTGCGAGGTATCCGCATGCTTGCGAGTCATGGTCATGGTACTCTGCTCCTGCAACGAAGCATTGAGCAGCAGATCGTTCTGGAAATCGCTAAGCTGTGGAGCGGTTAGCGCAATAAAGGCAACGGCCGCAGCAAAAGGAATAAGCGCAAGGCCGGTACCTCGCAAAACCTTCTGACCATCAAGCTTGATGCGCGAGAAGATCTCCGGAGACTTCCCTGCCAGCGCTGGCTCAAGTACATAGAACGAGCAGCTTGCAAATACAAACGAAAGCACCAGGGTTAGGAGTGCAGCTAGGACTGGATCGACCTTCTCGGCAAAAATAATGTACAAAGGCCAGTGGAACAGATACACGCCGTAGCTGGTATCTGCCACAAAAGAAACGATGCCAGGCTCGTTGATACCCTCGGTTTTTTGATGCAACATGCGAGCAAAGAAAATCATTGCGGCTGCTGCGAGCGAGGCAAAAAGGAAACCAAAGGTGTACGTGAAGAGATCCTCGAAGTGCATGAAGACGCTCAGGAAGACAAGAACGCCGCAGCTTGCCACAAGGCCCACAAGCGTTAGCTGAGTAGAAAGCTTCTGCTCGAGCTGGTCAAAGAGCTCGCCCGTCTGAGCAATTCCTGCAACACACGATAAAAGCGCACCGATAAAGAAGGGGAACACGTGCGTTTGCGTCGAGAAATACTGGATAGAAAGATTCGTGGAGTTTTGGGCGCCGTTGGCCATCGCCAAGTAAGTAACAACGAACAGCACCAGGGAAGCTCCAGCAATCTTTACCTTATAGCTTCTAATTGTTTTGCTCATGCAAGCAAGCAGCCAGGCGCACAAACCCCAGAGCACATAAAAATGCATCTCAACGGCAAGACTCCAGGTGTGCAGATACACGTGAGGAGCAAATTGATTCTCATAGCTGTTGCCCAGAACTATCTCAAAGTAGTTAGTTACAAAGCCAAGAGCTGCGGCAATCTGATACTTAATACCGGAAATGAACTCGGTACGCACAAGCAGAAGAAACGGCGTGCATACAAGCACCATAAACACAAGCGGCGGCACAATTCTGTAAAAACGCCTGCGCAGGAATCCAATGACGTCGATGGATCTAAAGCGAGCAAACTCGTCAATCAAGAGAGCCGTGATGAGATAGCCCGAGAACGTAAAGAATACGTCGACACCAATGAAGCCACCTGGAAGCGCGTCCTTAAAAAAGTGATATATGAGGACTAAAACAAGTCCTGTTATACGTACAAGCGAAAACCATTTAATTCGCACTTTGATAAATCCCTTGCTTAAAAGTTCCTTCGTACACAATGTTGTCTTGCGTAGTGAGCTTTCCCTGTCCGTCTGCCTGGCCTTTTACAAACTGACCTTCGTACGTCCAGCCATCTTTTGAAGTATACGTTCCCGTACCTTGGAAATACCCGTCGACAAATTCTCCCTCGTAGGTATCACCATTCTCAAAAGTCATCTTGCCTTGACCATTCATCTTTCCTTGAATGGTAGTGCCGGTATACGTCACCTGATTGTTGCCAAACACCAGCGTTTTTTGACTTGGTCGGTTAACCAGCACAATCGAGAGCACCGCAAGCACCAAAATTGCAACGACACTTACCAGCTCAAGCTTTCTTCTGCCCGCACTCACCGGGCGAGAATGACGCTGTTCTGGTTCTGGATCTGCTTGATTGTGGCGGTGTTTCTCCACACGAATGCTTTTGCGTGCAGATAGAGGAGTTTTCTGACGCTTCTTTTTTTCTGACGCAACTTTAGACCGCATGCCCTCTGCAGGTTTTTCTGCGGGCTGTGTAGCGGATTTTTCTGCAGGTTTTTCTACGGGCTGTGCAGCAGACACTTCTGCGGGCTTACGCTGCGCAAACGACGCAAAAGCAGACGAAAGCTGCTCAGAAGCGGTCTGCAGAGAGGCCACTGGACTTGCCGTAGTATCAGCCTTCTCTACGGGAGCCTGAGGTGCTTCTACAGGTGCAACTTCCCTTGCCTCAGATGAAGGCTCAGGGACGTGCGCCGCTTTAACCATATGACGAGCGTTTCTTTTTTTAGCAGAAAAACGCGTAGGAGAACTCACTAGGTATTCCAATTCAATCGATTTGTTAACTATTTCATTGTACTAATTTCCTTCAACTTTTGAATTGTCATTTGTCCTATACACATTTACCAGATTCACAGGTACGCCCGCTGTTTTTCTGCGATTTTCTGTTCTAAGTAAAAAGAGAGAGGGGTACACTACAAGGTGGTATTAAAAAAGAAACAAAATGTGCTTACTAAAGTGTGTTCTAATTAGAAAGTTACATCATCGACATTACCAGGGAGGCGAAGATGGCAGAAGCAATTCGTAAAGTAAATATCATTGGCCATTTGAACCCAGATACAGACAGCATTTGTGCTGCAATTTCTTATGCGTATCTCAAAAATCAGATTGATAACCCTATCTATGAAGCTCGTCGCGCTGGCTCACTCAACCGTGAGACTGCGTTTGTCCTAAATCACTTTGGCTTTGAAGAGCCGCAGCTTATTACTACGGTTACTCCTCAAATTAAAGATGCAGAAATTCAAGCTCAGCCAAAAGTTGATGCTGGAATGAGCCTCTATGCTGCTTGGCAGCTTATGCAGGACGTTAAGCTTGATACACTCTGCGTTACTGATGAGGAAGAAGAGCTTACCGGCCTGATTGCCGTTAAAGATATTGCAAATGCAAACATGAGCCTTTCCGAGCCAAACCTGCTCTCTAAGGCTAAGACAAGCTATGAAAATATCGTTTCTACGCTTGGCGGCACCATGGTTCTTGGTGATCCTCAGGGCGTTGTTAAGCAGGGCAATATTCGCGTTGGTACCAGCGCTTCCGCCCTTTCAGAGATTGTTGATGCTGGCGATATCATTGTTGTTGCTGGCAACCATGAGAACCAGACTATCGCAGTTGAGCACGGCGCTTCCTGCCTTATTGTCTCTTGCGATGCTCCAATTGCTCAGGACGTCATTGACCTGGCTAAAAAGCGTGATTGCGCTATTATCAGCACTCCTCGCGATACCTTTGAGGTAGCTCGCCTGCTTATCATGTCTATGCCTGTCCGTGAGAAGATGCTCACTGACGACATCCTTAAGTTCAGCGTCAACACCGCAATTGATGATGCTCGTAAGGAAATGACCAACTCAAGGCACCGCTTCTTCCCTGTTATCAACGAGAATGGCACCTTTGCAGGTCTTATCAGCGGTCCTGGTCTTTTGAACCCTCGCAAGAAGCATGTCATTCTTGTTGACCACAACGAGCGCACTCAGGCAGTTGATGGTCTTGAGCAGGCAGAGATCATGGAGATTGTTGATCACCACCGCATCGGCTCCATTGAGACTTCTAACCCAATTACCTTTAGAAACGTCCCTGTTGGCTGCACCTGCACCATCATCTATGGCCTCTACCACGAGTACGGCATCGAGATTCCAAAGAATATTGCTGGCCTCATGCTCTCTGCAATTCTTTCCGACACCCTTGCATTCCGCTCCCCTACCTGCACCGAGCGCGATATTGTTGCTGGTAAAAAGCTTGCAGAGATTTGCGGAGAAGACATTGACGCTTACTCTGAGCAAATGTTTGACGCTGGCGCAGACCTCACTGGTCGTACTGCAGAAGAAGTCTTCCACGGTGACTACAAGGTATTCAGCCGTGGCGGCGTAAAGTTTGGCGTTGGCCAGGGATCCTTCATGACCGAGTCCAGTCGCAAGGCTGCAGAGGAACTTGTTGGACCATTCTTGGAGACCGCTGCTAAGTCCGAAGAGCTCCCAATGGTCTTCTACATGTTCACCGACGTAAAGAGCCAGGTCACCGAGATGCTCTTCTACGGCGCAAATGCTGCCAATGTCATCGAGCGCGCCTTTAACGTAAAGGTTGATGGCAACATTGCTGTTCTTCCAGGTGTTGTCAGCCGTAAGAAACAGGTTGTTCCATCTCTCATGGCAACGCTTCAGACGCTCGCCGAGGAAACCGCCAACTAGCGCGGGTTTCTCGCGCGTCGGGTTTCTCGCGCGTCGGGTTTCTCGCGCGTCGGGTTTCTCGCCATTGATTGAAATGATAACGCCTACCTGTGTTTTTGCGGGTAGGCGTTTTTCTACAGGAGTTGTTCTATGACGGCGCCTATTCTGTCTCTGATCACCAGATTGGCGCGACCATCGTACGGCGTAGGTTGGTCGTTGATAATGACCATTTTGTTGCCCTCGTAGTAGTCGAGAAGACCGGCGGCAGGCTGTACTACCAGCGAACTCCCTGCAACCACAAGAACCTCCGCTTGTGAGATAGCATTCAGCGCGCCGTAGACCGTGTCCATATCAAGGCCCTCTCCGTAAAAGACGATATCAGGCCTAATAACTGCGCCGCATTGACAGAGCGGCACCACAGACGACTGCTCTTCAATCTGATCAAGCGTGTAGGTGTGGCCGCACTCGGGACAATAAAAACGCGTCTCGTTGCCGTGGAGCTCAAACACACGCTTGCTACCAGCAGCTTGATGTAGTCCGTCAATGTTTTGCGTCACCACCGCGCGCAACTTTCCCGCAGCTTCCAAGTCTGCCAGCCACTTGTGAGCAATGTTTGGCTGAGCCTCCCCCAAATGATGAGAGTTTCTAAAATACGTGTAATACGCTGCAGGGTAATCTAAAAACACATCGAGCGAGAAGATCTCTTCAAGCGTAAAGTCTGGCGCCTTACTGTAGGCAAAAGACTCCTCGTTATCGGGGTCAACCGTTACGCCATTTCCCAGGTCGTAGGCTTCTTTTCCCATGTCATAACCGTCTTGGCCCAGGCCAATGGTCATGTTTTCTACTTTGATACCGCCCTGGCGATACAGACCGTTAGTACCCCTAAAATCAGGAATACCGCTTTCCGTTGACACGCCTGCGCCACCAAAGAAAACAATGTTATCTGACGACTGAATCCAGTCTTTAAGCTGCTCAATCTTGGTCATTAGGCACCTCTAACCTAAAAAAGGGACCCGGATAAACTGGGTCCCTCGTCTCAAGCGCCGGAGCTCTTGGCGCTGAAAACGCTAGTAATCAAACTCGTCTGAAACATACTCGGTAAGGCATGCATCCAGACCGGCTTCAATTTCCTCATGGTTCATATGACGGCCAATGAAGCACAGCTTAGTTTGACGATCGCCCAGTTCATCATCCCATTCTGCGCGTAGCTCGGGTTTCTCGTCAAGAAGGGTTTCTCGCTCATCCTCTGGCAGCGAAGCGTAGAACATGCCATTCTCGTAGAACTGGACCTGCTTGCCAGCCTGCTCAAAGACAAAGCTCATCTCGGGGTCTTGCGAAATCCAGATGCTACCCTTGACGCGGATGATATTCTTTGGCCAGCTAGCCACAAACTGGTTAAGTTTGTCCAGGTCAAATGGCTGACGGCGGCGATACACAAAGGTGGTAATCTCGTACTCCAAAACCTCTGGGTCTTCGTGCTCCTCAGGATGCTCCATTGCATCCATCCAGGCAGCGGAGGCGTAGGCTTTGTCAAAGTCAAAACGGCCCGTATTGATAAGCTCGCTCATTGGAATGTCACCGTTGACCGCCTCAACAATAACGGCGTCTTTCTGCAGGCCGCGAACAAGCGCCTTGAGCTCGTGGAGCTGCTCTGGAGTAACCAGATCGGTCTTGTTGAGCACCAGCGTAGAGCAGAACTCAATCTGCTGAATAAGCAGGTTCTCGATGTCGTCCTCTTCAATGTCTGGGTCGAGAAGATCGGCGCCGTTGTGGAACTCCTCAAACATGCGAGCACAGTCAACAACTGCGACGATGTTATCAAGGTTGAGGTGAGAGTGATTAGTTGCATGCTGGCTCTGATTGCAGAATGCAGAAATGTTATAGGTAATGGGGATTGGCTCGCAGATGCCCGAAGCCTCAATAATGATGTAGTCAAACTCCTCGGTATCGGCCAAATCACCCAACTGAAGTGCCAAGTCATTAGAAAGGGTGCAGCAGAGGCAACCGTTAGTGAGAGGAATAACGTCGCCTTCTTTAGCGTAGCCGCCGTCTTTAATAAGACCAGCATCAACGTTAATCTCGCCAATATCATTGACGATAACTGCTGCGTGAATACCTTCAGTGTTAGAGAGAATGTGGTTCAAAATAGTGGTCTTACCTGCGCCTAAATAGCCGGTAAGCAGCACAATTTTCACCTGCTTTGGTTCAGACATAGTGAGCTCCTTCAAATGTCAAACTTTTATATCAAAGAATAAACTTCTTGCCTGTAAAAGTGGGCCCTGACGCTTAAGTGAGTCAGGGCCCAACCTTCGCGTTACAAATTATCGAACAGGAAGCTTAGAAGCTGCCGCGATCAATAATCTTGCCTTCCTTCATGATGACGTCCATGTTCTCAGGCGTGAGGTCGCGGATGTTGTTAGCAACGTCGCCCTTGACTACGAGGATATCAGCGGAGAGGCCTTCCTTGACAGCACCAAACTCGTTCTCCTTGCCCAGCATCTTTGCGCCGTTGTAAGTAGCAGCTGCAACAGTATCAAGGATGGAGATGCCAACCTTCTCGACAAAGTCATACATCTCATCGATGGTGACGTAGCCGTAAGGAGTGACAAAGCTGAAGGAGTCAGAGCCGATGGTAATGGTGATACCCATGTCATAAGCCTTACGCAGGTTAGCGTAGGTGCGTGCAAGGCCCTTCTCGACAACAGTCTCGCCTGGGAATGCGTCAAGCTCTGGAGTCCAGTCTGGTGGATAAGTTCCGTACCAAGTTGGCAGGAAGCCGATGGTTGGGGTGAAGTATGTTCCCTGCTCTGCCATAAGCTTCATGGTGCGCTCGTCTAGCTCAAAGCCGTGAATGAGCTGCTTGCAACCAAAGCGGACGCAGTCATATGCAGCGTCAAAGTTGTTGTAAGAGTGAGCGTACAGAGGGATGCCTACCAGTGCGCACTCGTCAGCAATTGCCTTGATTTCCTCGGTGCAGAAGAGCTGCAGACGGTCGGAGTCCCAACGCCAAATGCCGCCACCGGTTGCCCAGATCTTGATGCCGTCAGGCTCTTCACGGAGACGACGGCGGATTGCCTTACGAAGCTCCCATGGACCGTCTACCTGGTCGCCCCAAGGGTGTCCGTCCTTGGAAATCTGCAGTGGCAGGTGGTGAGAGTCACCGTGACCAGCAACGCGGCAAAGGCCAAGGCCGGTAGCAAAGATACGAGGACCCTGCATAATGCCCATGTTAACGAGATCGCGGATAGCAATACCATTACGGCCAATCTCAACGACAGTGGTAAGGCCGTGGGTAAGAGCGTCATAAGCCTGCTTGACTGCGCATGCCTGCTTCTGAGCAACGGACTCGATAACCCAGTCGTTATCGTTGTCGGTCAGGTTGCCGGAGAAGTGCAGGTGTGTATCAACAAGACCAGGCATTACGGTATGGCCAGATGCGTCACGTACCTCATATCCCTCTGGGACCTCTTTACGAGGACCAGCATAGGTAATCTTGTCGTCATCGATAAGGACAAGGGAGTCCTCAACTGGAGCAGCGCCAGTACCGTCAACGAGCTTGCCGCCTACAAAAGCATACTTACTCATGTTTCCCATCCTTCCTTTGTTGTCCGCTCACTTCTTTTAAACGGACGAGGTTTACTTGCATAGTAAGCCCGGGTTAACTCCTTTGGAATAAGTTAGCCATGGTTGCCGGTAAGCGGAGCAAAAATACCCATGAACGGATGTTCAGATATCAATAATTTCATATAAACATCTAAAGTATTTGATTACTTCATATTTGCTATGACTACATTGCATAGTTGTGTCAAAACAGTTTTTGTCCGGTATCCGTGGTAAGGTTGAGAAAACAAATTAAGGAGGGGCAATGTCTCAGAATTCTTCGTCGCAGTCTAGCTTTTTTGCACTTATTTCTCGCATGCGCTACATTGAGCGCTGGTCGCTTATGCGCAATTCTCGATCAGAAAGCCTTGCTGAACACGCCCTTGACGTGGCCGTTATTTCTCACTGCCTCGCAACTATTGCAAATGTGCGCTATCACAGAAATCTTGACGCAGATCGTGCAGCCCTTATTGGTATGTATCACGATGCATCAGAGATTATCACCGGAGACATGCCCACGCCGGTAAAGTATGCTAATTCAGAGATTAGAGATGCGTATCATCAGGTAGAGGCACGTGCCGAGAAAACCATTCTCTCCACACTGCCAGAAGACCTGCAAGATGCCTATGCTCAGGTGCTCACTCACAGCACTGAGGCTTCGGAGAGTGAAGTTTATCTTAGAAAGCTTATTAAAGCTGCAGATAAGATTGCGGCACTTATTAAGTGTATTGAGGAGGCTCAGTCTGGAAACTCAGAATTTATTACCGCTGAAGCCTCAACTCGTGGAGTTGTTGAAGATTTAGCAGATTCTCTTCCAGAAGTGCGCGATTTTATGACAGAATTCCTACCTTCGTACGGAGAAACGCTTGATCAGCTTCTGTAAAGAAACGCTGATTTTGCCTGCTTTTGAGGAGTTACTTTGCGCGCACTACATGCACGTTTGCCTAAAAACTTTGTTCTGGAAGAGCGCTTAGAGGCGTATTCCAGCGTCATTGAGCCTCATCCAGAGGCTTTGAGAGGTACGTGGGCTTCTGTGTGTGCGCCAATTACTGCTCAAGGACATGTTCCCTTCTCTGAGGTCCGTGTAGACCTTGGCTGCGGCAAGGGATCTTTTACTGCTGCTCAAGCTAAGGCAAATCCTAACGTGCTTTTTGTAGCCATTGATACAGAGCCTATCTGTATTTCATATGCTGCTAAAACAATTTATGAAGCTGGAGTGCCTAACGCCATCGTAGTTCCTGGTACCGGCATGAAGATAGATGAGTACTTCTCGCCAGAAGAAGTCTCTGTTATTTACCTCAACTTCCCTGCACCATTTCCTCGAATCAGGCAGGCAAAGTTGCGCCTCACTGATGCTGAGCGTCTTATGCAGTATAGAAATGTTTTGGCTAAAGAGGGTGTTGTTCGTCTTAAAACGGACAGTCAGCCACTTTTTGATTTTTCTCTTGAGCAAGTTGGAGTTGCTGGTTACAACTTTATTTGGAAAACGCGAGATGCACAGACAGATTTTCCTCACGATGTTCCCAGTGAGTACGAACAAAAACTTGGCGCCCAGGGCGCTAAGGTTCATGCCTACCTAATTGCTCCGGGTCCTGTACCAGCAGATTTCACACCCACAGAGCCTGTCAGTCTTGTTGACTACCTTCCAGAAGATTTAGAATCGCTAACCTACGTTCCTCATGGAATGGAAAGCACGGTCCGCAATCTTGCAAACCGTGCTCGTAGACTTCGTAAGAAGGCTCAGTAATTTGTAATTGGCTCTGTGTAGAAACAGCCGTTTGCCAAAAAAACCTTTGTAGGAGCGCTCCTTTGCGAGCGCTCTTTTTTAGGCCAGCAGCCCTGACTCTTTTACTTGATCGACTTTATATTCAAAGCTCTAGTGGAATTAAGAACCGCAAGCACCATAACGCCTATGTCTCCAAAGACCGCTAGCCACATGGGAGCCAAACCAAAGGCTGCAAGAATCAAAACAGAAACCTTAACGCCAATAGCAAACACAATATTTTGCTTTGCAATACCCAAGGTATGACGAGCAATCTTTACGGCCTTTGAGAGCTTAGAAAGCTTGTCGTCCATAAGAACTACGTCGGCGGCCTCAATAGCAGCATCAGACCCCAAACCGCCCATAGCAACGCCTACATCAGCGCGTGCAAGAACGGGTGCATCATTGATGCCGTCACCGACAAAAGCAAGGGACTTACCAGCTGTCTTTTGGGCGAGAAGGCCTTCGACCGCAGCTACCTTATCCTGTGGAAGCAGCTCAGAGCGAACCTCGGTGATACCCATCTGAGCTGCAATCTCTTCTGCAACGTCGCGTTTATCGCCCGTGAGCATAACAACCTTAGAAACGCCAACGTTTTTGAGGGAAGCGATTGCTGCTGGAGCATCAGCTCGTTCGCGGTCAGAAATAACAATGTGGCCCATGTAGGTCCCATCAACAGCCACGTGAATGATGGTTCCGTGGTTCTCGCACGCTTTCCAAGAAGCTCCTACGCTCTCCATAAGTGCGCTGTTGCCAACAGCAACGCTCTTACCATTCACGTTAGCGCAAATGCCCTGACCAGCAATTTCTTTGATGTCCGTGATAACACAGTCATCGTCCTTACTTGGATAGGCAGCACGAAGAGCTGCAGCAATGGGGTGCGTGGAGTGCATCTCAACCTGAGAAGCTAGGTGCAGAAGGTCCTTCTCGCCAATGGTCTGAGAATGAACAGCCAGAACCTCAAAGACACCCTCGGTCAACGTACCGGTCTTGTCAAATGCAACGGTATCAAGGGTAGAAAGCATATCAATGTACGCAGAGCCCTTGATTAGGATGCCCTCCTTCGAAGCAGCGCCAATACCGCCAAAGAAAGCCAGTGGCACGGAAACTACCAGCGCACACGGACAAGATGCAATAAGGAAGGTCAGTGCTCTTACAATCCAGATTGATGCGTTGCCCACAAAGTCTCCCGAGAGCAGTGGTGGCAAAAATGCCAGCGCAATAGCACCGTAAACAACAGCTGGAGTATACACGCGAGAAAAACGACGAATAAAACTCTCGCTCTTGGACTTGTTTTGGTTTGAGCTCTCTACCAGCTTAATGATGCGGGAAGCAGTAGAGTCTTCAAAGAGGTGAGTAACGCGGGCGCGTACCACACCAGAAAGGTTTACACAGCCTGAGATAATATTGTCTCCCACCGTTGCGTCACGAGGCACGCTCTCACCAGTAAGAGCAACGGTATCAAGACTGGTAGAACCCTCGACGATCTCTGCGTCAACAGGGACACGGTCGCCGGGTTTGACCACAATAATCTCTCCTAGCCCAACTTTTTCTGGAGAGATAGTAAGCAGCTGTCCGTCACGTTCAACCGTTGCGCTGTCAGGACGGATATCCATAAGCTTGGCAATAGATTTCTTGCTGTTATCGGAAGCAAGGTGTTCAAACACTTCTCCTACCTGGAAGAACAGCATGACAAAGACGGCCTCATCAAACATAGGAGAACCGTTAGGCACAAAGCCAATGAGCAAGGCACCAACAGTAGCAATGGTCATGAGCAAGTCTTCGTTAAAGCACTCACCCTCAGTGATGCTCTCCCATGCTTCTAGAACAACATCGTATCCCGCAACAGCGTAAGGCAACAAGTAAAGCAACAGTGCCTGCCAAAGTTGCAGGTCAAATGCGTGCTCAACCGCGTAAGCAATACCTAGCAAAACAGCAGAACAGACAATGCGAGCAATCTTCACCTTTGTCTTTGAGCCCATAGCTCCTCCTTGGATTGTTGTTACGCCTAGTCTACTCCTTAAATTGATATATGTACATATATTCATACGACAATTTTAAAGAACTTTTCACAAGAAACTCCACGGGCGAGAAACCCGTGGAGTCCCAGATAAACCTATAAATTTTGGCCGTAGTTTAAGCCAAACGTTCTTCTCGCTAAGTAGAAAACTAGTTAATCAGCGACGCAGGGGTTGGGATAAATCCCTCAAAGATGACAGGCGCACCTTCAAGCTCGGAGGCAATCATGTCCTCCTCGTTCCTAACGGTCCAGGTAATCAGGTGTGCACCCATGGTATTGCAAGCCAGCTTAACAAAGGGGTTCTTGCGATCTTCAAACTTGTAAGAAATGAAGTCTGGACGACCAACAGAATTACCAAAGAGAGCTGTAGCGCCAGCTCGTGTAGCAATGTTCATGTGCTTAGTCTGACGGTCAACCAGGAAATTCTCTGAGAGCTGGCCACGAAGCATCTCAGGACGGTTCTGACGTAGCCACTGCAAAACGCGAGGGTCAAAGCTCTCGATGCATGCACGAACGGGACGAAGATCAAGAGCCTGCATAATCTTTTCTGTCAGCTGCTCAGCGTTATTGTTGCGTGTCTTAGCCTCAATAATCAAAGGTGCAGGCAGCTCACCGGAGCCACTCCACGCATAAACCTCAAGAACTTCCTCAAATGTTGGAATCTGCTCGTCGGTAGCAAGAAGCCTAAGACCACGAAGCTCCTCCAGCGTGGACTCCTCAACAATCTTCTGTACGCCACAGAGGCGATCAAGCGCTGAATCGTGAACAACAACCAGCTTGTTGTCTGCCGTCAGGTGAACATCAACCTCGGAGCCAAAGCCCTTCTCGACAGCTGCGCGGAAAGCAAGTAGGGAGTTCTCTGGAATGCCCGCCTCGTTGTTGTAGAGACCACGGTGAGCATAGCGATGACGAGCAATCTCATGCCAACGCTCCAGGAGCAGGCGATCATTTTGCTTGCGTGGAGCAATGGAATAAGCACCGTATGCAGCCAAACCAAGAGCAGCACCAGCCACAACGCCACCAGCAATTGCAACGTTTCTGAGCGTCTTGCGTTTTTTGGTAGAGGCTAACAAAGCGTCAGAATCCTGTTCATTTTGAGCAGCAATTTCCTCAACAACATCTGCAACTGCGATATCTGCGGCAGCATCCTGGTGCTCGGCCAGGGTCTCCCCCATCTCTTCAAGCGACTCTGCAGTGCTTGCAAGCTGCTTTGAAAGCTTGTTCTTTGGGCGAGAAAAACGATTCTCTAGATTAGACTGAAGCTGGGCCTGAGCAGCCAAAACTGAAGTCTGAGCCGAACGAAGCGCAGACTGAGCACGAGCGACTGATGACTGAATAGCATCGCCGTTTGGCAGTGCTGGCCTAATATGAGCATTAAACCCAGCTGTAAGCTGCTCTTTTGCGATATTACCTGCTAAGTTAGCAGCCTTAGAAGCCGTTGTAGCAAGCAGCTTTCTTCCAGCCTCGGATTGAAGTGCTGCCTTTGCGGCATACTGAGTAATTGCTAAACCTGCAGCTCTAACTGCAGCTCTCTTAATAAAACGACCAATCATGTAAGCTCCCTTCAATCTAGCTTTATTCTATCAGTCCAGTTCTCGCTTTTTCGCTACGTATTGCGACTTTCTGTGCGTAATCAGTATCTTTGTCTGTTCAAAATCGAGTAGTATGTAGTCCACTAACTACTATCTCAGGAGCATCATGGCTGTTATAAAACAAGAACACGCTCTCTACCTGTATAAACTACTCAAAGCAACCATTGGCGTCTCTAAGCAGACTCCCCTCTCTACCGTTGAGGGCGTGCTCATTGAAGACGACCTTGCACCGCAGGATTTTGGCTTTGACGACATCCGCGCTCTCATGGAGGCGTGCCCCGATTTCATTAAGATCACAGCCTTCAAAAAGGGTTACGTCTACGCAACGCTTTTGACTTTTGACATCTTTGAGGCTGCCCTTGTAGCTGGCGAGAAAAACGTCGAGCCCCAAAGCAACGGTAAACCATGGAAACGCCGCCGTGGAGCAAAGTCCATTCGCGCACTCAAGCCAAAGCACCTAGTAGTTGAAGCGGAACCTGAAGTTGAGGAGCTTCCTGCACAGGAAGAGTTGACGGAGCCAGAGGAGCTACCTGTCACGGAGAGCTCGGAGGAACTGTCAGCTGCAGAAACAGCACTAGTCACAGAGGAATCTGCTGCTGGGACACCTGTTGTAGCAACGCCTTGTGCAGAGGCGCCTGAAGAAGACTTCCAGCAAGAATCTGCCGATGATGTCACTCCAGAGCCCGCTGGAACCGCTGATGACGCATCTCCAGAACCTGACGAGACCGAAACGCCAGCTCCAGAGTCTAAAACTGCTGAGCCGACAGTGCCCGAACCTGTAGTGCCTGAGCCAACCATCTCGCTTACCGTAACCTATAACCCCTACGACGGCTCCGATGAAGAGAAGACGCTTGAAGCTGCTCCTTCAGTATTGCAGCAGGCAATGAGTGCAACAAGTTCTGCCTCTAGCATTACAGCTTCTGAATCCCAAACTTCTACGCAGGTAATCAATCAGAATGAAGCTCCTGCCCCTGCCCCAACATACCCAGCCGATTTTGAGGAAGACCTCCACGTCAACAACGAGCTTCTCGGCATTTTGTATCAGATGGCTCCCGTTGACGCCAACGTCCTCAAGCAGCTGGAGGAAGACTTCAAACTTGCAGTGTCTTCTCGCGCGCTCATTTCCAAGGGCGGCACGTTTACGTTTAACACGCGTTACAAGAAACCGCAGACAGACGAGGTAATTACCGCTACTATCCGCAAGTCAAAACGCGGAGCTCTGCGTCCTTGGACGCTCTTGGAGCTTAGCGTTTCTGCAAGTGAGCTGCAGGATCAGGCAGTTGACGTGCTTCGCGGTCTGCCTAAGTCTGGTATCGCTTCATGGGAGAAACTGCCCGCCGCAGAAAAGCAGCTGTCCATAAACCCTGTTGACGTGGTCATGAACGAGGCTCCTGTCTCCGATTGGAATGCGCTTAGCACCACCTATCTGAGCGACGCGCCCTCGTTGCAGGCAGCGCAAGCTTGCCTTTCCGCAGCGTACGTCTACAGAAAGAACGAGCAGCAGCTCATGCATACTGACGCTGACTTTTCGCTTCCCGTTCCAGGTGCCGCGCCTCTGCTCTTTGATCCCGAGTGCGGATTTGATGACGACTCGCCTCTGGTGCAAAACGCCCTGCGAGCAGCAAAACATGGATGGCGCATGGCCGTTGAGCTCTACAATCCATCCAGGCACTGCGTCTACCTTGCGCTTCCTACCTCTGATGGCGAGAAACCCCTTGCGCTGGTATTTGATGCATCAGCAGAGGGCCCTTATCACGTTGTTGCAACACTGACTGTTGAAGAGGCATACCCCCTCGCACGTATCTTCTCTGATGGTCTTCCTACCTGGATTTTGCCACAGTAGTCCCAGCTCACAGGTAAGCTCTCTTCGCAGAACCGCTCCTATAACTAGTCACCAAAAAAGCCACCCGCATGTGAACTGCCTCCCATTTCTTGGACATAAGAAATGGGAGGCT
>JDFH01000016.1 GCA_000564995.1 Atopobium sp. ICM42b | reverse complement strand
CCGATAAATTCTGCACCTACGGAACACACCTAAGTCAGATAATCTGCTCAGATGCGGGCATTTTACACATCTAATGACGATAATCTGCATGTTTGTGACAATTTCTGCGTCATGTATACGTCTTTTTAACAGATTATCCGACTTAGGTGTGTTTTGAACTGCCTCCTATTTCTCGTGTCCAAGAAATGGGAGGCAGTTCAACATGAGAGGTTTCAGGAATCGAAACTATTAGCTGTTACTGTCTTGCTTTAACCTCAGCAACAAGCTGGTTAGCAGGCACCTGTACCTGCTCGTGAGACTCCATATCACGAAGGGTTACCGCACCAGCTTCAACCTCATCTGGACCAATAACCACACAAAGCGTTGCACCCATCTTATCTGCCTGCTTAAACTGAGCCTTCAGCGAACGACCAGTGCGATCAGCCTCACATCTAATGCCAGCCTCACGTAGCGCCAGCACAGCATCAAATACAACAGGAGCCTGCTCAGCACCTGCGCAGGCAACATAAACACAGCTTGGAGCTGCTGGCTCGGCTGCAACACCAAGAGCCTCCAGCGCAAGCATAATGCGCTCAAAACCAACAGCAAAACCGACACCTGGAGTTGGCTTTCCACCTTCAAGCTCAACAAGACCGTCATAACGACCGCCGCCGCCAATGGCGCCAACACCAGCGTTTGGAATCTCTACCTCAAAGACGGTACGCGTGTAGTAATCCAGGCCACGAACAAGTGTTGGATCCTCAACGTATGAAATACCCGCAGCATCCAGATACGCCTTGACCTGCTCATAGTGAGCACGACAATCATCACACAGGTTGTCAGAAATCAGTGGAGCGTCCTTCATGACCGCATGACAACTCTCGTTTTTGCAGTCAAACGCACGAAGCGGATTGATCTCTGCACGCTCAAGACAGTCCTCACACATCTCATCCTTGTGATCAAGAATGAACTGCTTGACCTTCTCGCGATATGCAGGACGGCACTCCGCATCACCCATGGAGTTAATCATGAGCTTCATATCAGCTGGCGAGAAACCCATCTGCTCGTAAAACTTTATCAACATGATGATGGACTCTGCATCGGCAGCTGGATCAGAGGCTCCAAGCCACTCGACACCTACCTGGTGGAACTGGCGCAGACGGCCTTTCTGAGGACGCTCTCCTCTGAACATTGACTCGGCGTACCAAAGTTTTGCAGGAGTTCCTCCCTGTGGCACAAAGTTGTGCTCAACGGCAGCGCGGACCACACCAGCAGTTCCCTCAGGACGCATAGCCATACGCTGACGAGGCTTAAGACCGGACTCATTGCCGGCAGCCAGCAAATCATCAAGTAGCGCGCCTGAAAAAACGCGGAACATTTCTTTACGTACGACATCGGTTGACTCACCAATACCGTGAACAAAGGTATCTACCTGCTCAAGTGCAGGTGTCTCAATGCGGTCAAAGCCATAAGTACCAAACAGATGGCGGGCAACATCTTGCATATGCTCCCAAGAGCGCATATAGCCGCCGTAAAGATCTTCGGTACCTTGAATTCTCTGACCCATGAATCCTCCTTGTTACAAACATAGATGTTTCTAGTTTACCCATGAGAGACAGCTCTGGCGCAGAAAAGCTTTTATAACTTTTGAAACCTATGAAAAAATCCGATTATTTTCTAGAAAACGTGAAAAAGTGCTTATGTGAGGGTTGCTTTTTAATTCCTACCAATTAGTATGAATTAGCGGATTTTGGGGTATGACAAAAACATCGGTGACATTGGCGTTTGTCTTTGCCACAAAACCGCACTAGCACAAGGTTTTGCTCGCTCTAGAGCTGCCCAAACTTGCTAGTCACAAACGTATCACGTGCTTGCACGTAGAGATATTTGGAGAGAGATTTATGGCAACTGAGCTACTCCGTGTGAACGGAATTTCTGCAGGTACCGAGGAGAAATCCATCCTGCATTCAATTGATCTGAGCATTGGTGATGGCCAGGCTCACGTTCTGATGGGACCTAACGGCGCAGGTAAATCAACACTTGGCCGCGTCATTATGGGTGATCCTACCTATAAGATTACCGATGGCTCCCTTATCTTTAACGGCGAGGATGTAACTGAGCTTACTGCAGATAAGCGCTCCCTTGCGGGCATCTTCCTCTCCTACCAGGCACCTGTTGAGGTTCCTGGCGTTCCTCTTTATTCATTCCTGCGTACCATTACACAGATGCGCCCTGAGCTTAAGATGACTGCTCGTCAGTTCCGTCAGCGTGTTGGTCAGATTTCTGATCACCTTGAGCTTGACCAGGGCTTCTTGATGCGTGAGCTTAACGTTGGCTTCTCTGGTGGCGAGAAGAAAAAGGTTGAAATGCTCCAGCTTCTGCTGCTTCAACCTAAGCTTGCCATTCTCGACGAGACAGACTCTGGCCTGGACGTTGACGCGCTCTCCGTTGTCTCAAAAGGCATTCAGGCTTATCGCGAGACCTGCGGCGGCTCTCTGCTCATCATTACTCACAACACCCGCATTCTTGAGCGCCTTGAGATTGACCGCACTCACGTTATGGTTAAGGGTCACCTGGTAGCAGACGGTCCTGCTGACCTTATCAACCAGATTGACCACGAGGGCTTTGAGCGTTTTGAGAGCCAGACTGATGAGGGCGGTGCTAACTAGTGAGCGAGAAGAAGCGATCTGAGGTCGCTGACGTAGACCGCTCGCTCTACGACTTCACCAAGTCCGAAGAGGGTTACGAGCGCTACGATGATGGCCTTACGCCAGAAATTGTGCGTGCTATTTCCAAGAAAAAAGAAGAGCCCGAGTGGATGCTCCAAATGAGGTTGTCGGCTCTGGAAACCTATCACCAGCGCCAGATGGCTACCAACTGGGGACCTTCTATTGCAGGTCTGGATTTGAATCATATCTCCACGTATGTCTCGCCAAAGACTCAGCAGGCAAATAGCTGGGACGACGTACCTGAGGATATTAGGGATACCTTTGATCGTTTGGGCATTCCACAGGCAGAGGCAGAGAGCCTTGCTGGTGTTGGTGCTCAGTACGATTCTGAGATTGTCTATCACAACATGCGTGAGGAAGTTGCTGAGCAGGGTGTTATTTACACCACTATTGAGGATGCTCTACATGATCCACAGTGGGAGCCTGTTGTTAAAGAGTACTTTGGCAAACTGATTCCTCCTTCAGACCACAAGTTTGCGGCTCTACACTATGCCGTGTGGTCTGGCGGTTCTTTTGTTTATGTGCCAAAAAACGTCACTCTGGACTACCCACTTCAGAGTTACTTCAGACTGAACGCTCAGGGTGCTGGCCAGTTTGAGCACACGCTTATTATTGTTGAGGAAGGTGCTGACCTGCACTTTATTGAGGGCTGCTCCGCACCTAAGTACTATGCAGCAAACCTCCATGCAGGGGCTGTTGAGCTCTTTGTTAAGGACGGCGCTCGTCTGCGCTACTCGACCATCGAAAACTGGTCCAAGAACATGTACAACCTCAACACCAAGCGCGCCATTATTGGCAGCAATGCAAAGATGGAGTGGGTCTCGGGCTCTTTTGGAAGCCACGTTTCCTACCTCTATCCTTCTACGATCATGAACGGCGATTCTTCTAACTGCGAGTTCACTGGTATTACGTTTGCAGGCGCTACGCAGGACCTAGACACGGGCTGCAAGGTGATCATCAACGGCTCCAATAACTCAGCAAACGTTGACACTAAGTCCATCTCCAAGGACGGTGGCGTCAATACCTTCCGCTCTACAGTTACCGTTGGACGCAAGGCAGAAAACGCTCGCGTGGCATTCTCGTGCCAGTCTCTGATGCTGGATAACATCAGCCGTTCCGACACCATCCCAGAGATGGATGTCCGCAATGCAACTGCTCAGATTGGCCACGAGGCAACTATTGGCCGCATTTCTGACGACACCGTTTTGTACCTGATGAGCCGCGGCTGCTCTGAGGCTGAGGCTCGCACCATGGTAGTAAACGGATTTGCAAACCCTGTCTCAAAGGAGCTCCCAATGGAGTACGCCGTTGAGATGAACAACCTGATTAAACTTGAGATGGAAGGAGCGATTGGTTAATGGATAACGTTTTGATTAATCGCGCCAACGTTCCTGCAGCTCAGACATGGAACCGTCTACGCGCAAACTCACTGTCAGTTACCGTCCCTAATCACGCTGACGCAGGCAAAGTCTACCTGCCTCTGCCTCGCCTTTTTGAGCGCATTGAGTGTGGAATGGGCCAAGAGGTTACTGACTACGTAGAGTCACAGGCATTCAAGTCTGATTTCTACAACGTTCCCGCTCGTACCAAGCGAGATGAGCCTATTGTTGTTGCTGTTTCTGCAGCTCAAAATCAGTGTGCTAACACCGGCATCATTGTACGCGAAGGTGCCGAGGCTACCGTAGTCATCGCAGCGTTTGCAGGCGATGTTGACGGCGACGCACCTACAGGCAGCGACGCGAACGACGATGCGCTTCCAACCAGCGCTGCGCTCACCCGCATTGTGGTTGAGGCTGGTGCAAAACTGCACCTTATTGAGATGCTTGGCGTCAATGAGGGCCAGCAGCACCTTGAAAGCGTTGGCCTTGAGATTCACCAGGACGCTGCTGTTGACGTTAAGCAGTACGCTCTGGGTGGATCAACCATCGGTCTTGGCCTTACCGCCAACTTAGTTGGCGCTCAAGCTCGCCTTGACCTTAACAATCGCTATCACGCTACTCACGAAGAGACGCTTGATATTAACCACCTGGTACGCATGCGTGGTACCTCTACGCGCGCGCTGCTCACCGAGTCCGGCGTCCTTAACGAGGCAGCTAAGAAGACGCTTCGCGCAACTATCGATCTTGTCCGCGGTGCAAAGGATGCCCAGGGCAACGAGATTGAAACGGTCATGATTCTTGGTGACGACGTTGTCAACAAGACCATGCCTGCTATTCTCTGTGATGAAGACGACGTTGCTGGTAACCACGGCGCTACTATCGGATCCGTCTCCCCTGAGCAGCTTGATTACCTTGCAGCTCGAGGACTTTCTCACCAGGCTGCTGAGCAGATGTTTATACGCGCTCTTTTTGAAGACGCCATCATCAACGCGCCTGAGGAGATTTCCCACCGCGTGGCTGTTGAGCGTTGCGAGGCTGAGCTGGGCGCAGAAATTGCTCACGACTATGACGGATCTGCAGCTAGTGACGACGCAGCTGGCAATTCCCTGGCTGCCAGTGATGGCAGGAATTCCGACGCTGAAGCCGATTCCAGCAAAGGTGGTGTCGCGTAATGACCGACGCAGAAGTTGCTCAGATTACCGATAACCCTTACAAGGCAGATTTTCCAATTCTGGCAGCAAACCCCGAGGTAGCTTACTTGGACAGCGCTGCTACTTCTCAGCGCCCACGCGCGGTTATTGAGGCGCAGTCTAGCTTCTACGAGACCATGAACGCAAACGCACTACGCGGATTGTACCGTTGGAGTGTGGAAGCAACCGCAGCTATCGAGGGAGCTCGCGCTTCGATTGCAAAGTTCATTGGCGCTGTCGATAAAAACGGCAAGCCAGAAAGCCAGCAGATTATCTTTACGCGCAACACTTCTGAGGCGCTTAATCTGGTTGCTTCAAGCCTTGGCCGCTATGCACTCAAGCCAGGCGATGACGTGGTCATTTCCATTATGGAGCACCACTCCAATATCATCCCATGGCAGCAGATTTGTAAAGCTACCGGCGCTAACCTGGTGTACCTGCGCATGAATTCGCAGTACCAGATTACACCCGAAGAGATTGCGTCAAAGATTACCGAGCGTGCCAAAATTGTGTCTGTCACACACGTCTCCAACGTACTGGGCACCCGCAATGACATCAAGGACATTGCCAAGCGTGCACACACTATGGGCGCCTACATGGTTGTTGACGCCGCCCA
Organism: Atopobium sp. ICM42b; assembly: GCA_000564995.1. Taxonomy (GTDB): domain Bacteria; phylum Actinomycetota; class Coriobacteriia; order Coriobacteriales; family Atopobiaceae; genus Lancefieldella. The sequence continues at coordinate 36,360 of JDFH01000016.1, read as the reverse complement.
ATCCGCACCTCACATCCCTATTAACGTGCATGATCTTGACTGCGACCTGTTGGCCTTCTCGGCACACAAGATGTGTGGACCTATGGGCATTGGCGTGCTCTGGGGTCGCGCTGAGCTGCTTGATGCCATGCCACCGTTCCTTACCGGCGGCGAGATGATTGATTCCGTCACCGAAACCAGCGCTGTTTGGGCTCCTGTTCCCGAGAAGTTTGAGGCAGGCACGCAGGACGCTGCAGGTATCTATGCTACCGGCGCCGCTGTCGAATACCTCAACGGCTTGGATATGACAAAAATCGAGAAGCGAGAAGAACTTCTCGCCAGGTACTTGGTGCAGCAGCTGTGCACACTGGACTTTGTAGACATCGTTGGCTCTAAGCTGGGACATAATCACGTGGGTGCCGTGGCGTTTAACGTGCGCGGCGTTCATCCACACGACGTCTCGAGCATCTTAGACATGAACAACGTTTGCATTCGCGCTGGTCATCACTGCGCCGAGCCGCTTCTGATTGAGTTGCACGAGTCCAGCACCTGCCGCGCATCCGTTGCGTTCTACAACGATAAACACGACATTGACCAGCTGATCGAGGGTCTTAACCAGGTATGGAAGATCTTTGGCAGTGCGGTCAGCAACAAATAAAACAAGGAGTTGAAATAAGTGGCAGCAAACGACCTGTATAACGCTGAGTTTATGGACCACGTTTCTCACCCCGATTACAAATATCAGATGGACAACCCAACCGTCTCCCACGAGGGTGTTAACCCTTCTTGTGGCGATGAGCTGACGTTTTCCGTGCGTATTGAGGACGGAAAGATTGCCGAGGCTGCTTTTGTGGGCAGCGGATGCGCAATTTCTCAGGCGTCGGCCGACATCATGAGCGACCTGATGATTGACCGTACTCCAGAAGAGGCTATTGAGCTCTGCAAACTCTTTGGGCGCATGATTCGCGGAGAAGAGACTGACGAGGCCGTGCTTGGCCAGCTGGAAGACGCCAACATTCTGCACGACATCGCACACATGCCTGCGCGCGTTAAGTGTGCCGAGCTGGCATGGCACACGCTCGAGGAGATGCTCGAGGCTCACAACAGCGGTTCTGCCGCAGCCGGCGCATCTACCACCGAGGACGGCGCCGCGAGCGCCAAGGACGGCGAGTAACCGTGGCCGGAATGTTCTCTACAAAGGGAATGTACGCGCTTCGCGCAATGGCTGACCTGGCCGTTCACGACGGCTGGGTCTCGCTGGGCGATGTTTCCGAGCGCCAGAATATCTCGCGCAAGTACCTTGAGCAGGTCATTGCGCTGATGCACAAGGCTGGATACGTCGAGAGCCTGCGTGGAAAGGGCGGTGGCTATCGCCTCACGCGCAAGCCCGAGGACTACACGCTGGGTGAGATTCTTCGTGCAGCCGAGGGTAATCTTGCACCCGCTAGCTGCTTGAACTGCACAAACACTACGCTCTGCCCCCAGATGGAGTCCTGCACCACTATCAACATTTGGCGTGACCTTGGTCGCATGACCTCCAGTTTCCTGGACAGCAAGACGCTCGCGGACATCGCCCGCAACGAAGGCAACATGCACGTCTCCCCCGCCGACAACCCTACCGCTGAGTAAGCGTTTAAGCTGCGGTTTTATTGTCGTGTGCGGTGGGGCGTGCACAGCGAGAAGACCTTGGAGTACACCAGGTTTCTCGCGAGAAAGACGCACTTGGAGTGCGCCGAGCGTGAGCCTGAAAATCACATCATGTCTGAACGATTTGCCGGATTCTCTTACCATGTCTGAGTGATTTGCCGGTTTTTCTCACCAAGTCTGAGCGATTTTACTCAGACTTGGTAAGTTATTCAGGCTCTGATTTCCTAGGGCTTGATCGATTTCCTAGGGCTTGAACGATTTCCTAGGCTTGAAGAATTTATCGTAGATTCAAGTTAGTATTTCTAAATCTTTTCTAACTCTTTCCACAATTTAATTCTTTTCTCTCTTTCAATTTGCCTTTGTTTTGAAGATGTATGTCTTCTTGGCAAATTTAATCTAGAGCGAATGACCGTAAATAAATTATCCATAAAAACAATATCGTCATATTCATTTTTGCTAATTACAAACTCTTCTATACCAGCAGCTAAAAGTTCGTTATTTCGTTTGTAGTCCCTGTCTGCGCTGTCAATCGATTCATGAACAGATTCGTTATATTCAAGTGCTACATTTTGAGATTCTTTTGGATTCAATACTCCACTGGATAGAAGCAGGTCAATTGCACGACACTTTTTCTGAGATTTTATTCCTGAAATACTTTGTATCTCAAATTCTTTGTTTAACTCAACGCATGGAATAGCATATCCACCTTTATACACTGGCATTAAAGCTCGAAGTGCAAGTTTAACCTCCATCGGGGAAGCTGCATTTTCAACAGACAAATCTACCGCAGCCTTTACCTTTCTAAAAGATCTAGCACCTTTCTTTTTGCTGAGATATGCAAGTAATTCTGACTTTTTGAAAAGAGGCGAATACCAATTTGACTGCAATTCTCCTGTTGACGCATCAATAACAAAACGTCCTTGGAATTCTGAAATGAGGAGCACTAGTTCTAACAGACTCAATTTAGAAGCCATTTGAAACAGCAATTCGAATGGAGATGAAATTAAAACTGAAAAGCTGCTTATATTCAGTTTTATTACAGAGTCAAGCGAAGCACATGTATCAACATGAAAATGAATTCCTTCATAAGCACAGGAATTCTTTTTATTGCTCACAGTAATTTCAACTGGATTTTTAAGTTCAATACCATAATCTACTAGTAACTCGGCATTAATAGCTCTAACCAATTCACGATAAGAAATATCATCTTTGGTCAGTAACTGTCTAGCATCTAAATTGAACTTATTCAGATACTCATTAAATCCATGAGTTAAGAGTTCGTGTCTCCGTGTTCGCAAAGCACGATAAATTTGTAGAGCAGATGTATGTGAAAGGTAATATTCCATATGGAAATAGTATTTCTAAAAGTCAAATAAGCAAAACAACAAAAAAAACCTACGAATATTTGATTAATACGTTATTTCCGCAGATAGATTAAAAACACCTTCAAATATCATCTTTTAAAAGTCCTGCTACAAAGATTAGACCGCTAAATAAATGTATTTTCTCAATTTCGTGACAAATAAGTGACAAAATTAGAATTCCATATTTAAATGAGTATTCTTCTCCATACTACATGACGCAAATGAGTATTACACGTTAATTGACGCTAGTCCGAAATGCGAACTTGACCAAGCGGCTTGCGCACTTCTCTTTCATGAAACTGAGCCTGAAATGTTTAACAAGTCTGAACAAAATCACTCAGATAAGGCGAGAAAAACAGGCAAATTACTCAGACATGGTGAGAAAATCCGGCAAATCGTTCAGACTTGGCGAGAAATTCAGGCTCACATCAAACACATCACCCGCCCCTCGCGAGAAGGGCGTACTAGGTGCACGTCTTTCGCACATACCGCGCCCAACAAAAAACGGACCTGGAAAAATCCAGGTCCGTTGCTTTAACTAGCAGCAAGAACGCGCTGTCGCATCGACGCCCGCGCCCAGCGTAAACCGCAGCAGTTAGTTCCAGCCCTTACCGTCGGAACCAAACTCGCGGATGAGCTCCTTGGTGCGCTCGATGATTGCCTCGCGACCAGGCTTCAGAAGCTTACGAGGATCGTAGCCCTTGCCGTTGTCAACAAGGCCAGCCTCAACGTACTTCTTGGTTGCCTCAGCAAAGACAAGCTGAAGATCGGTGTTGACATTGATCTTGGAAATGCCCATAGAGATAGCCTTCTGAACCTGCTCTACAGGAATGCCGGTGCCACCGTGAAGAACAAGTGGAAGATCGCCAACGCGCTCCTTGATAGCCTTGAGCTGGTCGAAGGAGAGGCCCTCCCAGTTAGCTGGATAGATACCGTGAATGTTGCCGATGCCGCATGCAAGGAAGTCAACGCCCAGGTCAGCAATCTTTGCGCACTGCTCAGGATCAGCAAGCTCGCCCTTAGCGGTTACGCCGTCCTCAGTGCCGCCGATGCCGCCGACCTCAGCCTCAACAGAAATACCCTTTGCGTGAGCTGCCTTTACGACCTCTTCGGTGCGCTTAAGGTTGGTCTCAAAATCAGGCTCGTGAGAACCATCGTACATAATGGAAGTAAATCCAGCCTCGATGCACTTGAATGCATCCTCGTATGAACCGTGGTCAAGGTGAAGAGCAACTGGAACAGTGATGTTCTTGTCCTCAACAAGACGACGAACCATGTCTGCAACAACGCGGTAGCTTACCTGCCACTTTGCTGCGCCGCTGGTGCACTGAATGATGACAGGAGACTGAAGCTCTTCTGCTGCATCAAGGATTGCTGCGGTCCACTCAAGGTTGTTCTCGTTGAATGCGCCGATGCCATAGTGGCCCTTCTCGGCACTCTGGAGCATGGCTTTTGCGCTTACAAGCATGCTAAACCTCCGTTTGACGGAAAACTGATACATATAAATGATACCTTGTTTCATCCCCTTTGATACGGTCGTTTTTAACAAATACATGGCGAGAAACACGCGCATAAGAAAATCGCTTAGTTACTCACAGAACTTCTCGCCATTTCCGACACTGAAGTTGTATGTTGGATGAAACTTAATGCCCTCTGATGTTGCGATTTAGCGACGAAACATTACATCTTCACAAAAATGAGGTAGGCTATCAGTTCGAAGAAAGGAGCATCTTGTGAGCTATAAGCACTTTGATGCAGACAAAACTCGATTAGCTTCGCCTGCTCAGCCTACAGATGAGGCAACAAACGAGAAGCCCAGCCTTCTTAAGGACGTCTCAATTACCCAAATTTTGGCAACATCGCTTGCTGCGGTGACTGCGTTTGTACTGTCAAACCAGATTGGTATTGCCGGCTCGATTATTGGAGTGGCTGTTGGTGCCGCCGCCTCGGCGCTTGCTTCGCAGATTTACCAGAACGTTATCAGGCGCTCCACGCATAAGTTCCGCGCTGGCGACAACGATGAATATAACCAGCAGGCATATCCAAACAGCAGCCAAACAACGCTTGAAGGCACACAATATATGCCTCGAGCACAATATGCACCTTCTCGCGATTATTATCCCAACGCTGACTCTGGTACAGGGCAGTCGTCGCAGGTAAATCGCACACCAACGCTGTCTCGCAAGCGTGTAAGAGCGCTGACTATCGTGACCATTATTTCAATTATCTTTACCATTTCTGCCGTCATTCTTTATGCCATGTTCCTCAGCTATATCACCGACGGATCTGGCCTGGGACCAAAGGTCAGCACAACCCCAGTTGTGACGGAAAAAACTACGAATACCAGCAATTCGACGGATAAGAAAGACGATTCCAGCTCTTCTAGCGAGAAGACCGACGAGTCAAGCAAGTCCACTGATTCCAAGGATTCCTCTTCGGAGAGCACTGACTCCAAGAAATCAGAGACCACCAGCTCCGACAGCTCGTCTAGTTCGGAAAAGACCAGCGACTCGAGCAGCTCAAGCAGCTCGTCTGAGAGCAATTCTTCCAGCAACAACTCTGGAACGGGCAGCTCAAGCAGCAATTCTGGTTCCAATCAGAACTCTGGCTCTGGTAATAGTTCTGACAGTGGCTCCAGCGGTTCTGGCTCAAACAGCTCCAATGGAGGCAACTAAGTCGCGGTCGCAGCAGTCGCCGGCACCGCGACCACTGCAACACACCTAACAGCAACAACAAGCAGCAGCTCACACAGAGCTTGCTACAGAAAGGATGGGTATGGAAACCACAAACGCATGGAAAAAGTACACCTCGGAGGACCTGGAGAAGCTCCAGTCGTTTACCGAGGGCTACAGAAAGTTTATCTCCGATAACAAGACTGAGCGCGAATGCGCCGCAAGCGCTATCAAGCTTGCCGAGGCAGCAGGTTACGTCAAGCTTTCCGACGCTATCGCTGCAGGTAAAACCCTCAAAGCTGGCGACAAGGTATACGCAGACATTCGCGGCAAGTCCGTCATCTTTGTTCAGATTGGTACCAAGTCCCTAGAAGAGGGTCTGAACATTCTTGGTGCTCACATCGACTCCCCTCGCCTGGACGTCAAGCAGAACCCTCTTGAGGAACGCAACGAGCTTGCTACCCTTGACACCCACTACTACGGCGGCGTCAAAAAGTACCAGTGGGTCACCATTCCTCTGGCAATTCATGGCGTTCTTGCACTTAAAGACGGTAGCGTCGTAAACGTATGCGTTGGCGAGGATCCAACTGACCCTGTTTTCTGCATCTCCGACCTTCTCATCCACTTGAGCGCTGAGCAGCTTGGAAAAACTGCTTCCAAGGTCATCGAGGGCGAAATGCTGGACCTTATTGTTGGCAATCGTCCACTTGTTTGGGGCCAGAATGGCGAGAAACCCACTGATGCAGAGGGTGATGAGCCAAAGGAAGCTGTTAAGGCTAACGTCATCAACATCCTGAAGGACCTCTACGGCATTGAGGAAGCAGACCTTCTCTCCGCTGAGCTTGAGATTGTTCCTGCAGGTCCCGCTCGCGACATGGGCTTTGATCGCTCCATGATCTTGGGCTACGGTCACGACGACCGCAGCTGCTCCTACCCTTCCTTGATTGCACAGCTTGAGTGCGACACTCCTGCTCGCACCTCAGTCACCATCCTGACCGACAAGGAAGAGATTGGCTCCGTTGGCGCTACTGGCATGAATTCTCTCTTCTTTGAGAACATCATGGCAGAGGTCCTGGCGCTTGCCGGTTTTGAGTCTCCACTTTCCCTGCGCCGCTGCATGGCCAACTCCTACATGCTCTCCAGCGACGTTTCTGCTGGTTATGACCCAAGCTTTGCTGGTAGCTTTGAAATCAAGAACTCCGCCATCATGGGCCACGGCCTTGCTTTCAACAAGTTCACTGGTAGCGGCGGTAAGGTTGGCTCCAACGATGCCGATGCCGAGTACGTTGCACTGATTCGTCGCATTATGGACAATGCTGGCGTCCAGTTCCAGACCGCTGAGCTTGGCCGCGTTGACGCTGGTGGCGGCGGAACTATCGCATACATGCTGGCAAAATATGGTATGCACGTCATCGACTGCGGCGTCCCTGTTCTCTCCATGCACGCACCTTGGGAGATTGCAAACAAGGCCGACATCTTTGAGGCATATCGTGGATATCGCGCATTCCTGGAGTTCAGCGAGTAAGCAGGCTGCATAATTACCTGCACAAACAAAATTGTGCGTACGCAAATCGAGCTAACAAGAAAGACGTGAGAGGCAAACTCTCATGTCTTTTTCTGTATCAAATTCTAGAGCGAGAAACCCGCACTTCCAGAAATCCGCGAGCCGAGAAACCCGTGGCACTCGCGTCTGCGCGTGCAGGCAGCTATCCCAGCAACGAAAGCACTTCTCGCTTGGCAGCCAAAAACTCTTCGCTTAGGTCAAACGAAGCCAGTTCATTACCTTGACCAGCGTCTTTGCTAGAGTCCACTGCCGCTGCATCCGTGCAGCCCTGTGGCTCAATAACGCCTACGATCTTGGTTACCACGCCCTGAGCAGGACTTCCCGCCATCACGTAAATACGCGAAGCCATCGCAACAGCCTCATCAACGTCGTGCGTGATCACCAGTACGGAGAGGCCAAACTCCTTCACGGAAGACATGAGCCATGCACGCATTTCTCGCCGTGTGAGAGCGTCAAGCGCCGAGAAGGGCTCGTCCAGCAGCATGATGTCTGAGCCGATAAGTGCCGTGCGCAGGAACGCAACACGCTGTCTCATGCCGCCTGAGAGCTCGTGAGGCCAGCTTTGTGCCACGCGCTCAAGTCCGCCGCGCTCTAGCATCTCCTGGGCCCGTGCGCGCGCCTCAGCGCGCGAGACGCCCTTCAGCTCAAGCGGAAGTGCTACGTTGTCGATGATTCGTTTGCTTGGGATGAGCAAATCCTTCTGGAGCATGTAGCCGATGTGTCCCGGGTGTCCCGTGACGTCAGAGCCATGCAGCAGCACCCTGCCCTCCTGCGGCTGCAGAAGTCCTGCAAGCGCATGGAGCAGCGTAGTCTTGCCGCAGCCTGAACGACCAACCAGGCAGGTAATAGTACCAGGCTGCAGCTCAATCGAAATATCCTGAGCAACTACCTGGCCGTTTCCCCAGACTAGCGTAAGGTTGCATGCTTCAAGCGCTGGAGCATTCTGTTGCGGCTCGCATGCAGCTGCAGCTCCAAGGTCCTTCTCGCCAGGAGCTTCTACGGCTGTGCCTTCTGTTATGTCAGTAGTTTGCTTATCCAAGGTACTCACTAGTAAATCCTGCGGATGGATCAATCTTATTCTCAAGCAGCTGCTGGTTATTGAGCCAGGTATAGAAGCGCTGCCAGCGAGCGGAATCAATAACGCCCCACTTCTCGGCGTCGTCAATGTACTTAGCAGCCAAGAACTTTTGAGAGGCTTTAACCAGGTCAGCGTCAAGTTCAGGAACAGCTTTGAGCAGAATCTCTGCTGCCTCGTCAGGATTAGAAACGCAGAATTCGTAACCCTTTCTTGCAGCGCTCAAGAAGGCCTTAACAGCATCTGGATTCTCTTTTGCAAAACCATCGTTTACCGCAATAACTGGTGTGTAAAAGTCAAAGTTTTGATCAATAGCTGCAAAGGCAAAATAGTTGTACGCAAAGTTCTGAACACGAGCGTTTTGAACAGCCCACTGCTCATATACCCAAACAGCATCAAACATCTTTGCTCTTAAGCCAGATACCTCGTCGTCTACCTCGTAAGGTACCATCTTAAGCGTTGAGGGGTCTCCACCGTCGGATTCCATAACAGACCTGATAGTAGCCTGTTCAACAGGGAGATTCCACGTTGCATAAGTGCGGTTATTAAGGTCTCGCGGGCGAACAATGTGATCCTCTTCACGGCTCATAATGCCCGAAAGATTGTGCTGAATGATAGCAGCCACCGCAGTATATGGCAGCGGATTAGAAGACGAGAGGCTGTTAGCAATATAGTCCTGGTAGGTAACGCCCATCTGAGCGCCACCCGCACCAATCAGCGCGTCCGCACCGTCAGCAGGTGGCTGCTGAATGGTTACCTTGAGACCAGCTTGGTCAAAGTAGCCCTTCTCCTGAGCTACATAAATGCCGGTGTGATTGGTGTTTGGAGTGTAATCCAGGGCAAACGTAATCTCCGTGGTACCGCCGCTCTTCTCGCCACCGCCCTTGCTGCTGTTAGACGGAGCGGATGGCTGCTCAAGCGAGCAACCTGCGCAAAGACCTGCTGTCGAGAAACCCATCGCAGCTAGAAAGCTTTTTCTTGTTATACCCTTGCGATTAGATGCGTTCATGCGTGTAATCACTTCTTTCTTTAAGTGCCGTCAAAGTTACTGTGCGGATTCCTTGGCTTCCTGAGAGGTATCCCAAGGTAGCGCACGCTTTTGGACAAGTTCTACGAGCTTCATCAACACCAGCGACAATGCAGAAACCACCACGATTGCTGCAAACATCCTGTCGTACGCAAATGCTTTTCTGACGCGCGTCATATACACGCCAAGGCCAGCATCGCCACCCAGCCACTCTGCAATTACTGCACCGATTACGGCATAGGTCACGCTCATTTTGAGTCCCGAGAAGAACTGTGGCGCAGCAGCAGCCAACTTGACGTGCCAGAAAATCTGCCAACGACTAGCTCCCATGGTAGTCATCAGGTCAACCATATCAGGATCAATAGATTTAAATGCTGAGTTCAACGCCACGGTAATAGGGAAAAACGTTGAAATGGCCACAAGAACAATCTTTGGCAAAAGGCCATAACCCAGCCAAAGCACCAGAAGCGGCGCGATAGTCACAATAGGAATAGTCTGCGAGATAGTAACAAGTGGAGAAAGCAATTTGTCCAACGTTTTGAAAAAGTCCATAAGAACCGCAAGCGCAAAGCCAATAAGCACTCCAATAACCAGGCCAATAAGGGATTCTAGAAGCGTAATCCCTGTATGTGTCAGAAGAAGCTGAAAATCCTTGACCAGCGCAAATACAACCTGAACAGGAGTTGGAACAAGGTAATTTGGAATAATTCCTGCAACAATAACAAGCTGCCAAAGCACAAGAAAAGAAGTAAGGGATATGGCTTGCAATGCAAACTGAGAAAGTTTTTTCATATGCCCTCCTTCTTGTAGTGCGTAAGGACGGCATTGAATCCCTACGCTGGCATTACCCAGATCAGGTTAATGGGTCGCAACATACGGTGTTGCCTCTCAGCCGGGCCATTTCCCAGCTCCCCGTTTTAATTATTATAGCGCGGACGTCTCTAACATCAAATAAATAGTTAAACAATCCCGAAACAGTGCACTTTAAAGTCCTATACCCCGAAGCCACGCGCTCCTAGCCTAACAGGGCTAACCCAGAAGCTCCTTAAGTCCCAGCTTATCTGCCTCAGTAATTTGACGTACGACTTTTGCTGGAGAACCAACAGCAAGAGAATTATCTGGAATATCCTTAGTGACCAGGCTATTAGCACCAATAACGCAGTTATTGCCAATAGTTACACCAGGAAGCACCGTTACATTTCCACCAAACCAGCAGTTATCCCCTACCGTAATAGGCAAAGCTCGCTCATACCAAGCGTTTCTCTCCTCAGCATCTAAAGGATGCTGAACGGTGTATGCCTTAAATTGAGGCCCCACAAAACTATGCGCACCAAAGGTAATAGGCGCGCAATCCATTAGGTATGCACCGTGGTTGATAAAGCTATGTGGGCCAATCTTGATGTTGAAGCCATAATCAACATTAAAAGGGGAAACTGCTGCGCTTCCCTCTCCCAATTCGCCGAGAAGTTCGGTCAAAATCTGACGACACTTTTCTTTATCGCTTGGGCGAGTCTGATTGAACTCCCAGGCAAGATCCTTAGCACGCCAAAAAGCTGCGCTTTGTTCTGCATCAGCTTCACCGCCACACCACTCACCTGCACTCATACGCTCAAGCTTTGATTTCTTATTATCTGAATTTGCGGTGGTCTGCTTTGGATCAATATCGTACATAGCTAACTCCTTGTGCTTCTTTATGTAACAGCAAGAAGTGTAATAAAAGAAGAGCCCCTGACGAGGCTCTTCTCGGCTAGTTTAAAGTTCTTGTAACCAACTACATTGCATCAAAAACATTTACCCACTTAAGCAGGAACTCTGTTTCTTTTACACGACCGCGTGCAAGCTCTGCTGCAGCAATAATGCCAAGCCAATCGTTTACATACTGACGTGTGCAGCCCTGCTTGGTGCAATAAAGATTGATGTACTTCTCGGCAAGCTCCTCATCACCATGAAGAAGCAGGTGCAGATACGTTGTAGCGCAGTCTGCAGCGCCATTACCCTGTGTTGCGTGGGCCCAGTCAAGAATTATTGGAGCGCCATCCTCGGCGAGAATAACGTTAGAAGGAACAAAGTCACCGTGGCAAACCTTAGTGTGAGGCTTCATGCCGTCAAGCTTAAGCAGAAGCTCATACCTTGTAGCCTCATCAAGAATGTCTGGAATGCTGTTAATCATTCGGGTGAGCTTGTCTTTTTGACGAGTAAGAAGCGGTGCTTTATGAGCGTGAATAGCCAGCTCAATATCGATAAACTTATTGAGATACTCGTCCTCTTTTTCTGGATGCTCCTCAATAAGCTGCCTAATTGTTTTACCTTCAACTTTTCTGGTTGAAACAGCCCAGCAATTACCAACTTTACTAATCTCTACAAGAGAGGGAACGTTGATGCCGGCCTGCTCAGCACGAGTAAGGTTTAAAGCCTCATTCATAATATCAGCAGAAGGTTTGCTTCCGCTGAACACCTTAACGACTGTGTCTCCGTTGTCATACACAACCTTGTTATTACGCTCGACAATTACCTTTTTATCAGCTTTGAGCTCCATAACAACCTCCAATAAGGTACTCATGCAGATACTCACTATCCACCTAGTAGTATTGTCGTTCTTCTCTAACTTCTCCTGGCGAGAAGAACACTCTTATTGGTTAAACGGTTGGCAAATTCGGCGAACGTAAACATCTCCAGTTAAAACAAGGAATCGTCCTTCTGACAAAGATCCCCCGCTTTTTATAAAAGCGGGGGATCTGCATACTAAGTATATGTGTGTTGCTTACTGCTCTTTACGAGTGCGAGCATATGCTCCAACACCAACAAAGCCAGCGCCGACCGTTGCAAACGCAACCATAGCTACTACGCTTGCGTCACCAGTATCAGGCGTGCGGTGCTTACGCTTCTTACCAGGCTTCTCTGGAGTTGGGGTTGGGGTAACTGGAGTCTCGGTGTTTGTAATAGTAAAGCCATTGGCCATATCACCAGTTATCTCAGAAGTGTAACCCTCAATAGCATCCTCAGAAACGGTGTAAGCAATGACGTGATTATCTGCTGCGTAAAGATTTACACCAACAAATGAACCGGTCCAATTGTTTGCCTCAGAAAGGACAAGGGTCTGACCAGTGTCAACACCATCAGCAAGCAGGTGAACGGTTACAGAATCCTTCTTTGTACCGTTCCAAACCTTGGTGACTGGGACATCGCGAGTCACTGGAGCGTCAGCCTTGTTAGTAAGAGTTGTAACATTGCCGTTAACCTCAGGAGTCTGAGCAGTCCAACCATTTGGTGTGGACTCCTGGAAGGTCAGAGTAACGTTATCTGGAAGTCCAGTAAAGGTGTGCTCCCAGTTATTAGCTGCGGAAAGCTCAACAGAGTCAACGCGATAACCATCAGCAACAAGGTAAACAGTGAGCTTCTCTGGAATAACTGCGTCTGGATTTGCAGAAGTATCCCAAACCTTCTTAACAGTTACATCCTGAGTGCCCTCTTCACCGGTAATAACGGTACCGTTGGAACCAATACCGCCACCACGCTGTGCAGTGTTGCCATAAATGAGCAACTTAGCCTTATTCTGTGCAGCATTAATTGACTCGTGGCGTGGGTTGGATTCAAGTGCGAGCATATCGGTATTGTTGACGATATTGCTTACCTCTTCAGTGGTGTGACGTGCAGCAGCTGGATCTGCATCACCAACGATGGAAGGAAGGTTGATAGTAACAGCACCGTCCTTTGTCCAGTGAGCAGAAGCACCACCAAGCATGTAATCAGAAATAGTTGCACCGCCGCTATAACCTGCGCCGCGAACAGTAGCAATCTCATCGGCGGCACCATTTGCGGTGTTATTGAAGAAAGCTACACCGTTCTTAGAATGGAACTCTGCATCACCAGTTGGACAGAACCATGCGCCGCCACCAATAACTGTTGCAGTGTTGTCCTTAATAAGTGCGTTATTGATATGAAGGACATAAGGAACAGAAGCAACGTAAACTGCGCCACCCTGATCATTTGCTGTGTTATTGATAATTTCGCCAGCATTAAGAGTTGCATTAGCAGATGCAATATAAATACCAGCACCAACACCCTTATCACCAAGCTGGTTGGTGTCATTACTGGTGGCCTTGTTTCCGTCAATAGAACCACCGTTCATGGTGAAGCCAGCACGGTAGATATTTGGCCAGTTATTCCATGGTGCAGCAGCATTTGAATATGGCATCTTACGATTACCAGCAACGCCTACAAACTGGTCATACGTAGCTACACCGCCACCAGCAATGCCAGCAGTATTGTTCTTGATGATGCCGTTGTTCATTACAACGTTGCCGTTCCAGGCTACATAGATACCGCCACCAGACTCAGAAGCAACATTATTAGTAATAGAGCCGCCGTTGAAGGTAAAGTCTGCCTTTGACTTAGAGTCGCCATAGTAAACATTACCTGCATACACATAGACGCCCGCACCGTCAACAGACTTGTTATTAGTGATATATCCACCACCCATAGTGGCTGTTGTTGTCTCACCATTAGGATCCAAAGCATAGAGCATCAGACCACCAGAGGAATTAATGGTAGAAGCATTGCCACCAGTGATGGTTCCGCCAGTCATAGTGAAATCAGCATTTTTTACCAAAACGCTACCAGAGTACTGATTGGTAAGAGTGGTGTTCTGAATAGTACCGTCACGGAGCTCACCTGTTGCACCATTTGCAACAGTAACCGCACCACCAAGAGCGTTATCAACCGTGCTGTCCTGAATGGTGCCGCCGGCCATAACAAATTTTGCACCAGCGCCAGTAGTAAGAACTACGCCGTTATTTCCAGGATAAGGTTTTGCCTTACCGTTTTTAATAACGCCACGAAGCAAAGTAAAGCTACCACGGTTCTCAACAGCAAATGCAGTGTTGTTACCGTCAATGGTGGCACCATCAAGAGTAACTGCACCGCCAGAAGCAATCTTGAACATATAGAAATGATTAGAGCCGGTCATGGCACTAGTAATAGTTCCACTACCCGTCAATCTAATGTTCTTATTAGCAGGAACCTGGACTGGAGCAGTAATGGTAAAGTCTGCGTTCACCTGAACGATAGACTGTGAACCATCTGCTGGAGCAGCAGCAATAGCAGCCAGCAGCTCAGCCTCTGAGGTAACAGGGGTGGTGTCTGCAAGCGCTTGCTTTGCAAATCCTCCAACGAGCGAGAGTGCTAATACAAAAGTAGCAACAATCGCCATGCTCCAACGTGAAAGCCTTTTCATGGCAAAACTCCTTGCGCTTAGGGAGCCTGTAGTAACAAAAGCAATAAAACAATTAATATAAAAGCGTAAAACAGTACAACTTTAGCGTACCTTACTCTTCTTTGTCTAGCTGTTCAGGCTCTTCTGGGCGATGTTTTAGGCGATCGTATTCTTCTTCGGTCAAAACATCTTCAATTCGCAGGTTAACACCAGAAACTTCAAGGCCTGTCATACCGGTGATTTTCTCGACAATCGTACGCTTAACGTCTTCAAAAATCTGAGGTGCATAAGAACCATATTTAATAAGAACAGACACGGTAACAATTAACGAACTATCAGGCTGCACTTCAACAGTGACACCTTTAGCTGTATCAGATGCGCCAAGAACGTCTTGAACCCTGTTAAGCCAGTTTCCGCGAGCGCCCACCACGTTAGGAACATCACGCAAGGCCAACGAGACAATCTTCTCGACAACTCCGCCAGAGAAGGTAAGAGAGTCTGTATCCTTTAGATCTGCATCGGAAGGAACATCTGTTGTTTCTTCTGCAGGAACAATTTCTTCAGAGGTGGTCTCTTGTGAATTAGTAAGCTCTTCTGCCACAGCTCTCTCCTATCTAATTTCTGTCCGTAAATAAGGAACGAATCTTTGCCAAAATGGTTGCCTTTCCGTCAAAAATCTGACCAATGGCAACTCCTACCAGTACAAATAATGCAACAACCAGCATTTTAAAAAGGCCAAACGTAAACAAAAGAATTGCAAACAAAAGGCCTAAAAATCCGCCAATAATAGCACCTGGATGGCCAACGACATATTTTTTGCACTGTTCTTGCATTTTTTGGAAAAAGTTTTTATCCATTGTCTTTGACCTCCTTTGCGTCTGGCTCTGGAATGCTCAACCGAATGTCTTGACCAGTCTGCTGCGCAGAAGCCTGATTGGAAGGCTGTTCATACGTTTGCTCTTCAACAATCTCTGGCTCTGACACAACCTCTTTTGCCTGGGATAAAGACGAGCTTTCTTCATCTTTTGGCGAGAAGGAACTTGGCTTGATAAAAGAAAGATTGATACTAGAAACACAAGGTCCGCACACGATAGCAAGACCAGACTGAAGCGCGTTGTAGAACTCAGAGCCCTTAGCAGTAACATCAACAGGCTCTTTAGGGAGAATATCAATCTGTACAGCTACAGAATTATTTTTAGAAATCTGCACGTTAACACGGTGAGCTAGGCACGTTCCGTCTTCTTCAATAATATGGGCCGCCTGAGAAGAAATGGCATCTTTAGTGACGGAGATTGTTCCGCCTTCAACTGTTGCAACTGTGAGCTTTACCGTTTTTCTAATAAAGAGAGCTCTGAACAACACCACAACAAGACCAAAGATGCTAATAGCCGCACAAGCGTTAAGAGCAATAAGGTAGGGCTTGGTAAACAAGAGATTAGTTGCCTGATGTGTCCAAGGACCAAACCACGTTAAAGCAAGGGCTAAAAACACAAAAGCACTTGCAAAAACATAGAGTATGTAGCAAAAACGCTTGAAGCCGCTCATGGCACCTCCACTTTCTTTTATATAAACAGTTTAACCCCAATACCGGACAAAAAGAGAATATAAAAACTGCCTCCCGGTGGAAGGCAGTTTTTAGTCTGTATATACCGTTAGCAGAAGACGAACTTAAGCGTTCTTCATAACAACAGAGCGAACAACTCCCGCCGCATCGTCACAGGAATCCAGAACAGTCTCCATGCGGTCAAAAATACGAAGCCAAGCAACGGTGTGGCGACCAGGCATCTCATCACGGAACAAGCGAGAGAGTGCGTTGTGGTAAATAAGGTCTCCCTCGTCCTCAACATGTCCTACTGCAATGGCCTTCTCCATAACGGTAGGATCTTTCTTGTAGTCACTCAGAACACTCAGCATCTCCTGGACTGTCTTGCATGCGCGAAGGGTAAGCTCAGCAAGCTGCATAGCCTCTTTACGAGTATCGTCAACGTTAAAGAGATCAAGGCGCTCTGCAACAGAATTCATTCCGTCAACAATGTCATCAAGACGAAGAGCCAAGTCAGAGATGTCCTCACGCTCAAATGGTGTGACAAAGGAAGCGTAAAGCTCCTTCATAATGTGCTGGACTTTCTCGTCACACTCACGCTCGTAAACCTTCATCTGAGGAATACGTGCAGCGGTCTCGGGAAAGCCTTCCATAATGACCACATACTCTTCAGCGGTTTCTACAATTTTGTCGCCAAACTCGCGGAACATAGTGTAGAAGACGTCCTCTTTTGGCTTACCTAGCATGAATCCTCCAATAAAGTTGAGTGGTTCAATAGAACTCGTAAAAGACAGTTATACGTACTTAGAAAATCATCAGGAACAGTTTTGCAAAAAGAAAACCAATAAGTCCGCAGCCAGGGAAAGTAAACACCCATGCTGCTACCATTTCTTTTGCAACGCCCCAGTTAACTGAACGAATATTTTTTGCAGCACCCGCACCCATCATGGCGGTCATTTTTGTATGAGTTGTTGAAACAGGAAGACCGGTCAGTGTGGAAAGCAGCAAAGATGCAGATGCCGAGAAGGACGCAGCAAAGCCCTGATAACGCTCAAGCTTTACCATTTCCATTCCGACTTTTTTAATAATCTTTCTTCCGCCAATTGCGGTGCCGATAGACATAAGAGCAGCACACAGTACCTGCAACCAAAGCGGGAATACATCTGCACCAGCAGCTCCATGACCTGCGGAAAGTGCAATTGCAAGCATGGCAATGGACATGAACTTCTGACCATCTTGTGCACCATGCATAGCCGCAACAAATGCGGAGCCAACAACTTGCAAATGGCCAAACATCTCATCAGCGCGTTGTCGATCAACGTTAACGCAAAGCTTGTTGATTGCTTTAACAATGATCCAACCAGCGGCAAAACCCAGTGTGGTCGAGAAAAGCAGACCAATTAAAACTTTGCTCCACTCGCCCCAGTTAACTGCACCAAAATCACCATGAATAGCAAGTGCTGCACCGGTGAGACCTGCAATAAGGGCGTGTGACTCAGAAGTTGGAATACCTAAAGCCCAAGCTCCTACTGCCCAAGTAACAATACCAACACAGCCTGCGGCAAGAGCAACAAGAGCCTCATGGTTATTACTACCAAAGTCAACCATGCCCAAAATTGTGTCTGCAACTGCAGTTGAAATGAGGCACATAGCCACCAAACCAACAAAGTTGCATACAACACTCATGATAATTGCATGGTTAACTTTAATTGAACGAGTTCCAACAGCCTCTGCAATAGCATTAGCCGCGTCGGTTGCACCATTTACAAAAATGCATCCAAAAACAAGGACAATGACGAGGGCCAAAAACGGATTGGCAACCATCATCTCAAAAAAGTGTCCGAGGGTTATCATTCGGTACCTTTCAAACCACTTTCATAACGGGACAATGATAATCGAAGTATCGTTCAATTATGTTTACAAACATTCGAATAGCTAAATCAGCGCAAGTTGTTTCTTACGCCCCGCCTTCCCTCTTATGAAAAATGCAAACTGACCTGGAAGAGCTACCCAGTTAACCCAGAAGAGTTGCCTCAAAAGGACGCCTCAGGTTACTAGGCAAGCTTTTTGATAATAGCTGCAGTAATTCTGGCAGAGCGCTCAGAAGCCTCACGCTCAAACGTCAAATAATCACCGCTTGAAGTAGTGCCGGGCTTATCGGACATAAGCCTAATCACCACAAACGGTATGTGGTTGAGCCAAGCAACCTGGGCAATTGAAGCGCCCTCCATCTCGCAACAGTCAGCACCAAACGTTGTGTAGATGTGGTCTGCTAACTCTGATGAACTTACAAACTGATCTCCTGAAGCAACGCGGCCAGAAATAACCTGTAGTTGAGGAGCTACTTCTTTGGCTGATGCAAGTGCGCGCTCAATAAGACTCTCATCTGCTGTAAACGAGAAAACCGGAAGACCTGGAATTTGACCAGCGGCAAAATTGAGAGGACCAACGTTCATATCATGTTGAACTAAATCTGAGGAGATAACAATATCCCCAACCTGTAGCTCAGGGTTTAAAAGCCCTGCAATACCAGTATTAATCACGTGTGTTACTGCAAACGTATCAATCAGGATCTGTGTACATGCTGCTGCATTAACCTTGCCAATTCCCGACTGTACAACAACTACAGGAACTTCTCCCAAACGGCCTTCAACAAACTGCATACGAGCCTGTTCATAGGTACGCTCAATGGTCATCTGCTCTTTTAACAGCGCAACCTCGGGCTCCATGGCACCAATAATTCCAATTTTCATGTTAGGCTCCTACTCCTGCAAGCCAACTGGAACCAGCCAGGGCTCGTACAATTTTGTCTCGCACACTCATCTCATTTGCATCGTCTTTAATGTGTGCGTGAATAATAACGGTAATGCCAGCATCAGCTATGCTTGCAGCTTCAACCTCAATAGGAAATGTTCTATCAAGCTGAGGTGCAACTACCTCTTGAACAATTTCTGTTATTTCTTGCGTTACCGCATTCAGATCAACGGTTGGTTTAAGCACTATAGTAATGGGCACCTCTGTCATATCCCACCTGGTACGATGCGCAAGTGCTGTTTTATTAAGTACTGAATTAGGAATGATGTCTACCCTACCTCCACGAGCACGAACTATGGTAGAGCGCCAATTCATGTCAATAACCTCACCGGAGATAGTTCCAATGCTTACCTGATCTCCAGGTTTAACTACACCTCCCAGCATAAGGCCCAAGCCTCCCACCAGGTTAGAAATGGTGTCCTGCAGGCCAAAAGACAAGGCAATGGAGGTAACTCCCAAGGCGGTTACAAACGCTGTTGGTTGAATACCAAAAACAGGCTGCAATACCGCGAGAATAGCAAACGCCCAGATAACTCCGCGCAGTATGTTGACAAAGATAGATGCCGACGGCAGTTTAGATGAATCCAAGGCCTTTCTTGAGAGCTTTATTGCAAAATGCTCAGCCAAAAATGCAATGAAAAACACAACTACAAAAGTAACTACTCTGAAAATAAAATCTTGTGGAGTGAGGCCCAAGATCAAGCCGTCATGCATCAATACCATGGCTATCCCTCAATTTTAACTATTGGAGCAAAGCCCTTCATGAGCTTCTTTGTCTTATTAGTACGCGTAAACTTAACCTCAATAGTATCGCCCTGAACTGCTAAAACAACGCCTGGGCCAAAGGTCTTGTGAGAAACCTGGTCTCCCACAGCAAAACTTGCAGAAGCGCGGGCTGGGTCTTTCTGAATAGGAGCTGTACGTGGAGCTGGAGCACCGCCGGTAGAGCGCGTGCGAGAACCAAAAACGTTTCCACCGTAGACCTCGGAGCCGCGACCAGAACCAAAGGTTCCATGACGGTCTCCTCGCTTTGCCCAACCAACTCCAGAAAAACCTGCAGAACCAACACCAATAGCTTTTACATGCACTTGAGGAATCTCTCCCACAAAACGCGATACAGGATTTGCCTGAACAGAGCCGTAAGTCCTTCTGGTAGATGCGTATGTTAAATACAGGCGCTTACGCGCACGTGTAATAGCAACATAGGCAAGTCTGCGCTCTTCTTCTAGCTGAGCCGCCTCAGCCTCGTAATTTGCATGTGGGAAGATTCCCTCCTCCATGCCAGCAACAAATACTGCTGGGAACTCCAGACCCTTTGCAGCGTGAATGGTCATGAGTGTTACCGCAGAGGTAGAACCATCCAAACTGTCAAGGTCAGAGCGAAGCGCCAGCCATTCCATAAATGCCGGGAGCTTCTCAGCAGCAACCTGCGGATGTAGAGCTTCTTCCTGAGGTGCAGAATCTGACTCAACAGCAACACCAGCAAGCGCGCCGGTAGCAGCATCAAAGCCTGCCGCACTCAGCGAGGCAGCATCTTGTGCGTCAAGCGCTCCTGCTTCCCTTAGTTGCTGCAAGCTCTCAAGTGTTTCTTCAACATCGTCGTGAGACTCGTCAAACTCTGCCGCAACGCCAAAGAACTCTCGAATGTTCTCGATACGTCCGTCAGCCTCAATGGTATGCTCAGCCTCAAGTGCACGAATAAGACCTGAGCGGTCAATAATTGCCTCAACTATCTCATCAAGCTCACCGTCAATATGACGGCCGTGCTCAATAGCAGACGTAAACTCTACCAGCGCATTTCTCACCTTTGCGGTAAGAAGGCTCTCCTCCATCACACATGCTTCACATGCCGAGAAGAACGACAGGCCGTTATATAGTGCGTACGTCTGAATCTTCTGAATGCTTGTTGCACCAATACCGCGACGAGGCGTGTTGATAACGCGCAGCGCAGCCATATCATCATCAGGGTTTACAACAACCTTAAGGTAGGCCATAACATCTCTGATCTCTGCACGATCAAAGAATCGAGTGCCGCCCACAATCTTGTAAGGAACACCTGCTCTCAGCAGCATGTCTTCAAGAATACGAGACTGCGCATTAGTGCGATAAAACACAGCAATATTGTCGTATGACGTGCCCTTATCGTGCAGCTTTTCTATCTCAGAGCCAATCCAAGCGCCCTCGTCGCGCTCATCAGATGCCTGATATACCTGGATCTTCTCGCCATCTCCCTCATCGGTGAAGAGGCGCTTTGGCTTGCGGTGAGAGTTGTGTGCAACAACTGCGTTGGCAGCCGCCAAAATATGTCCTGTTGAGCGGTAGTTTTGCTCCAGCTTAACAACAACCGCTTCCTCATAGTCTTTCTCGAACGCCAAGATGTTTTTGATGTCTGCACCACGCCACGAATAAATGGACTGGTCATCATCGCCAACAACCATAAGATTGCGATACTTAGATGCCAAAAGCTTGGTAATTGCGTACTGGACGCCGTTGGTATCCTGATACTCGTCAACGTTGATATAACGGAAACGCTCCTGGTACTTAGCAAGCACGTCTGGGTACTTGGAGAGCAGTTCAAACGCCTTGATGAGAAGATCATCAAAGTCCATAGCATTGGCTTTATCTAAGCGAGTCTGAAGCGCACGGTACACGCGAGCTACCACGTGATCCATAGGACTAGCTGCTTGAGCCTCTACATCATCAGGATACAGAAGCGCATTCTTAGCAGCAGAAATCTTAGAGCGGATGGAGTTGAGTGGGAACTGACGAACATCAATATCTAAATCAGATAGAATGGTCTTTACCAGGCGCTTTGAATCGTCATCATCATAGATGGCAAAATTGGAGCCATAACCAAGACGCTCGCCATCTTCTCTGAGCAAACGAACACACATAGCGTGAAACGTGCAAACCCACATACCACGAATATTGTTAGGCAGCAGTGCTTCAAGACGCTCACGCATCTCTGCTGCGGCCTTGTTTGTAAACGTAATGGCCAGAATCTGCCAAGGACGAACGCCTTCATCGGCAATCATGTGCGCAATTCTAAACGTCAGAACACGCGTCTTTCCCGAACCAGCTCCTGCAAGAACCAGCAAGGGTCCTTGAGTTGTCATAACTGCCTGGTGCTGGGCAGGATTTAAACCTTCAAGATCAATCTGCATTACGCCATCCTTGTGTCAATCATTCTTAGAGTAAAAGTGTACCCCGATAACCGGACATTAATTGCGCTCGTTTCTACTGCCTCCACAATAAAAAACCGGCCCCCAAAAGAGAGCCGGTTTATCTGCATAAATGCTGCTAGTGAACTTCTACACGTATGGCGAGAAGATCATCTACTCCAAACGTATGCTTAGTTTGTTGAGTTTGCCTGACGGCTCTTTGCACGAGCAACAACTGCCAGAGCAATCACACCACCTGCAACACATGCCATAACGATGGCGCTGAGTGTGTGGTTCTCATCGCCAGTGTATGGAAGTGCAGGACCGCCATAGTATGGGATAGCTGCAGGATTTGGAGCGCCTGGGAAACTTGGTGCAAGAGGGCTACCAGGGGTACCAGGAGTGCTTGGAGTACCAGGGTTTTCTGGAGTAGCAGGATTTTCTGGAGTACCAGGATTTTCTGGAGTAGCAGGGTTTTCTGGAGTTACAGGAGCAACTGGCTCTGGCTCCCACTCTGCAACTAGAACAACCTTAGGAGTGGCGGTGGTAAGGGTTACCTGATCTCCTGCCTGGTAGGTAGTACCGTCAAGCTTCCAACCCTTGAAGATGTAGCCGTCACGAGTTGGAACGGTTGCAGAGACAGTCTCGTTCTTAGGATCGGTGAGAGAGTCAGCAGTGTTGCTATCAATACCAAAGTAACCGCTCTGCGCAGCAGGTGCGCCAGTACCGCCGTTTGCGTCATAGCTGAGCTCATACTCCTGGTTCCAAACAGCAGTCAGGGTATAAGGGCTTCTCATATTAAAGACCGTAGTCTCAGAAACATAGCGCTTATCGCCAGCTGGGTTGTTGTTTGCATCTGCAGGAACAGCAGAAGCGCCAACGTAGCGGAAGTGGTTATCAACGTAAGAACGCTTCCAGAACTCAAACTTGTAACCATCGCGGACTGGCTGGTCTTCAATGATGTTGTACTCAGCAAAACCATAGGTACGAGGGTTGTTTGGAGTCTTGGACTCTGTATAAGTTGCGTTGCCGTAGATGGTGCCGCCATTTGCATCGTAAATAAGCTGATTAACTGCGGATGGTGTTGGCGTAGGTGTAGGAGTTGGGGTGGTCTCTGCTGGAATAACGTGGATGTGATAGCCAACCCACATAAGGTGAGTGGTGTTACCGCCAACGTTAGCAGGGTCAGAGGAATCTCCCTGCATAGTAACAAGGAAGAATGCCGTAACAGGCTGGTTAGCAGGGGTTACCTTACGACCGGTAAACTCAAAATAGAACTGACCACCGTTATTAGTTACGGTATTGCTGTTTCCATAGAAAGCATAGGTGAAATCATAATCAGTAGCAGGGAGCTCAGGATAAGCACCTGCGGTGACCAGCGTAGTGGTTACGCCAAAAGGAGCAAAGCCGGGACGAGTGGTGGTGTAGTGGGAATACGCACCAGTGTCTCTAATGGTCTGACCAACGCGAACAACAATCTCGCCATACTGACCAGGAACAGGAGTCTGGTGGCCAGAATGCTGAGGGTTGTCTGTAAGAACCCTGGATGTATCGGCATTACCGTCAGCCGAGAAAACAGAAACCTTTACACCTGGTGTAGATGTATCAATAGGATCTGCAAATGCAAGTTTTGGTGCAGAAACTGCAAGAACTGCGACAAATGCAAGTGCGAGTGCGCATGCAATTCTCTGAAGCGTCTTGATGTGGCGCATAAAACCTCCTGGAACTATTACAAGTAATTACGTACTCTTACGGCCAAAATTCAGCTGCAAGAGCATATAGGACAAGGCAACTCTTAGTAAATGAGCCCAGAGCGATTACATATATCTTTCATAGGTTTTCCACGTATTTTCCATATGTTTTGGCATAAAAAAGCGCGGCGAGAAACTCACCGCGCTTGAACGCATATGTTGTATCGCTTGTCAGTCAGAAACTTACTTAACAAGCAGGAAGTATGCGATAACTGCAATACCCAGAATAATGCGGTACACGCCAAAAGGCTTGAAATCATGCTTGCGGACATAGCCCATAAGCGCACGGACCATAACAAGCGAAACAATAAACGCCACTAAACAACCAACACCCAAAATAATTGCCTCGGGAGCAGTGAAGGTGTTGCCCTTCATAAAGTAGCGAACAAGCCTTAAAGCAGAAGCGCCAGCCATAGTAGGAATTGCCAGGAAGAACGTAAACTCAGCAGCTACAGCCCTTGAACAACCAAGTGCCAAGCCGCCAAGAATAGTTGCACCAGATCTTGAAGTGCCTGGAACAATTGCAAGAACCTGGAAAACGCCAATTCCAAGTGCGGTCTTCCAATCCAGGTTGTCAATATCTTGCACGCGGGCCAGGTTGTCGGCTGAAGGGGCCTTCAGGGATGCGGGGGCGTCTGGACGCATGTGTTTACCGCGAGGTGCTTCAACCTTTACCGTTGCAGCGACCTTCTCGCGATGTAGCTCAAGCACAATAAAAATGATGCCGTAGAAAATAAGGGTTGCGGCAATAACAAAAGGGCTTCCAAGATGCTCTTCGATGAAGTCGTTGAGCGGTAGACCAATTGCTGCTGCAGGAACGCAGCTGACCACCACTTTTGCCCAGAGTTTCCAGGTAGAACGCTTCTCGTCCCTAGATTTCTTTGGCGAGAAGGGATTGAGTTTGTGAAAAAATCCCACACATACTGCAAGAATTGCGCCAAGCTGAATAACAACGAGGAACATATTCCAGAAGTCTTCAGAAACATTGAGTGGTAAGAACTGATTGAGTAGCAGCATATGGCCTGTTGATGAGATAGGTAGCCACTCGGTAATACCCTCAACCACGCCAAACAACGCTGATTTAAGCGCTTCAATCCACAAAATTGCCGACTCCACTAAAACCTCCTTGGGGACTGATTACGAACCTATTGTACGCAATCCGTTCGCCCTTTCTTTTTCTACCGTTCACGGCTTTATATAACGACTTTACTACTTTAAAAGTGCCTTGTTTTCTGCAAAGTTGGCAATTGGGGTCAAAAACAAGTAGAATTGACACCCTCGCACGAGCGGAGAGAAGCGATTATGCGTATTTTGGAGGTCAAGTGTTATCTGACCTCGCGCTTGAAGCCAGTAATGAGTGGATAGCACAACATGCGTACTAATCGGAAGCCCCAATCGCGGAGGTCGATTTGAACAAATATATGCGTCATAGACGCTTACCTTCATGCTCTACCCTTATGACAGCACTTCTTGTAGCAGTGCTTGTTGCTAATACCTTTTTGTTTGGCGTCTCAAGAGCTCAGGCAGAGACTCTTGAAGAGCTCCAGGCCAAGGTAGAGCAAACCAATTCTGATTACGATGCCGCTAACCAGCGCGTAGCTGAGCTGCAAAAACAAATTGCAGACAATGAGGCTCGTATTGCAGAGATTGAACAGCAACTCCCAGAGCAGCGCTTAAAAGCTGCAGAGTCTATTAGAGCTATGTATCGTATGCAGCAGGGCTCCATGGGAATTATTGATCTGCTTTTGTCGGCAGATAACTTTAATGATTTGATTGCTGTTGTTCAGTATCTTGAGATTATCCAGAACAAAAATTCAGATGCTATCAACCACCTGGTTGACCTTAGCAAAGAGCTTTCTGAGACTCAGTCATCTTTAAATGCACAGATGGCAGAAGCAGAAGAGCAGAAGAAGGCTGCTGAGGATGCTATGAATGCAGCAATCGCAACAAGAGAGCAGTTGCAGGCAGAGCAAGCTGCGCAGGCAGCAGCAGAAGCAGCAGCTGCAGAAGAAGCGCTGAAACAAGCTTCTACTGAGACTACCTTTACTAACGCTTCTGGTAACACCACTGAAGTCACTACCCCATCAACTCCTTCGGCTCAAAATGTTGACTGGTCAAGCGATAAGACCAACTTTGTAAGCAGCTGGGGTGCTCGAATTGATGCGTATCTTGCTGGTTCCCCTCTTGCCGGCTACGGCTCAACCTTTGCTGAGGCTGCATGGGCCTACGGCGTTGATCCGCGTCTCTCGCCTGCCATTTCTGCAGTTGAGAGTACAAAGGGTAGGTATAACTTCCTCCCTTACAACGCATGGGGTTGGGGTTCTGCTAGCTGGGGTAGCTGGGAAGAGGCTATCTGGGATCACACAGCTGGTCTTGCTGCTGGCTACGGCGGAAGGCTTTCTGTTGCTGGTGCTGCAAAATACAATCCAGCTAATCCAAACGGCTGGTACTCGGCAGTTCTCACGCAGATGGAGCTCATCTAAGCTTCTATCCACATAACCTTTAGAGAACGTTAAAACCCCGCAGTTTACCTGCGGGGTTTTTGTTGTCGGGCGCGGCTACGCGGTGAGCACGACCATGGCGAGGATGAGGGCAAAGCCAATGAGGTCGGCAACGCTAAAGGTGATTCCCAGCACCAATACGGTGGTAATGGTTGCCATAACGGGCTCGATAGTGCCTAGAAGCACCGCCCTAAGTGAGCCTGCGTCCTTAACGCCCTGCAGGTAAAGGCCATACGCCAAGAATGTTCCTACCAACACACCAATGGCTACCAGCAAAACACCAAAAGCGTCCAGCTGAGGCATATGATTCCAGGGCTGGTAAAACACAGCAATGAGCGTGCCAGAGAACAAAAACGCAAGGCCGTTTACGGTAAAGCTTCCCCACTTTTCCATCAAAGGCTTGGGCAAAATAGAGAGCGCTGCCTGAGCAAACGCACACATAACGCCCCAGAAAATACCTGATGTTGGCAGGTTAAGCGTGCCGGGATTTCCTCCTGTTACCAAAAGATATGTGCCAATAAGTGCCAAAACAATGCCAAGAATCTCGCGACGGCGAGGCCAGCGCCTACCAACCACGCACACAAAGGCCAAAACGCCCAACATGCCCAACGACTGCATGATAGTTGCAGTTCCAGAATTAGTGGCATTAACTGCGTAAATGTAAGCAACTTGCGAGAATAAAATGGCAAACAAACTAACTACAAAAATCTTTGCCAGCTCTTTTGGCTTCCTGATGACAGTTGTGAGATTTTTTCTATCCAACGCAAAGGCGGTACCCAAGAATAACCAGCAGGCACAAAGCTCGCGAATATCAATCAGCCACATGGGATCAACATGATAGGTATCTAGCAGGTATTTTGCGGCGGTTCCAAATGCGCCCCAGGAAGCTCCGCCAATCAAGACAAACAGCATTCCTCGATAAATTTTCTTCTTATTATCAGGGGTTATTTCTGCGTCGTCGCTACCAAGTACTTCCTCTTCTGCAGAAATCTCCACGACATCTATGGCTTTAGAGGGCTCCACATCACTCTCATTAGAAATGAAATCATTCATCTGGGTATAAATCTTTCATTACAAAACACGGATACAAGTGTCACTTTTTCTCTGACGCAGTAGTATCACAATAACAAAAATCCACCTTACCCTGGTCCGCGCAGAGCCTTAGGTCTCTAAACGGTCCCGTTAAGGCAAGATGGTCCAAAAAACGGCATTGATGCTCACGTAAGTTTTCGTATAGATTGGCAGCTTATGACGTCTAAGTATTCGCAGATGGACAGCGCGTTTTCTGTTGGCACGCTTCACGCAGAAGACAAAAGCTTTGAGGTAATCTCGGCTGAGTGGGTTAACGAGATTTCTGGTTACGCGTACATCTTTAAGCACATTCCCACAGGTGCCCGTCTTATGTGGTTTGCCTGCGACGATGATAACCGCTCGTTTGCCATTGCTTTTAAGACACCTCCTGTAGATCACACGGGCGTCTTCCACATTCTGGAGCACTCAGTTCTCTGTGGCTCCGATGCTTATCCTGTTAAGGAGCCGTTTGTTAACCTGCTCAAGACCTCTATGCAGACGTTCTTGAACGCAATGACTTACCCTGACAAGACAGTGTACCCTGTGGCCAGCACTAACGTAGCCGACTTGGAAAACCTCATGAGCGTGTACCTGGACGCTGTCTTGCATCCTGCAATCTATAAGCGCAAGCGCATCTTTGAGCAGGAAGGCTGGCACTTAGAAGCGGACGAGCAGGGCAATCTTAGCTACAACGGTGTTGTCTTCAACGAGATGAAGGGCGCTCTCTCTGACCCAGATCGCGTACTCTACGATTCTGTCAGCGAGGCCCTCTTCCCTGACACCGCCTACGGCAAAGAGTCTGGCGGCAAGCCTCGCGCAATCCCTGAGCTCACCTACGAGAACTTCCTGGACACCCACGCTCGCCACTACGATCTCTCTAACAGCTACACCTTCCTTTACGGCGACCTTGACTGTGAGCGCGAGCTCTCCTTTATTGCCCAGAGGTTTGCGGCTGCCGAGAAACGCGATGCAGGTGCCCCTAATCCGCTCAACCTGCAGGCGCCCGTGTTGCCCGCGCCTTGCCAGGTCCGTATGAACACCACAGCCGACAACTCCAGCGTTGGCCTGGGTTACGTGCTTGGAACTCCTGACCAGCGTAACAAGATGATGGCAGCAGATATCTTATTTGACACCCTCATGGGCTCCAATGAATCCCCGCTCAAGCGTGCAATTCTTGACGCAGAGCTGGGCGATGACTTTAGCTACTACCTCTCCGATGACCTTGCACAGCCAATGCTCTTCTTGCAGCTCAAGGGTCTCAGAGAAGGAGCAGCTCAGAAGTTCCGTGACTTGGTAGAGACCACCTGCCAGAAGATTGCCACCGAGGGCATTGATCCAAAGAAACTCAACGCGTCCATTGCACTTGCAGAATTTAACCTGCGCGAGAATGACCAGCCTTACTCAAACGGTATTGAGTACACGCTACGTTCGCTCTCAAGCTGGCTTTACGACGACACTCGCCCTCTGGATTACATCCGCTACGAGGACGCTATTGCCTACGTCAAAGAACTTGCAGCTCAGAAAGGCTTTGAGAAGCTGCTTCTGGAGCTCATTTGCAACAGCAAACACGCAGCTCAGGTTGAGCTGGTCCCCACAGACGAGGGAGACGCTCAAGAAGAGGCTGCTGAGCTGGAGCAACTTCGCTCTACGCTCACCGATGAGGATATCGAGAAGATCCGCGCAGAAGTTGAGGCACTCCGTTTGGAGCAAGAAACACCTGACGCTCCAGAAGATTTAGCCAAGCTGCCGTCCCTCTCGCTTAGTGATATCGGCGCAGGTAGAGAGCGTCCTGCTGGCTTTGAGGCTGAGGCTCCCCTGCCATGCATTGCGCATGAGCTGGACACTCACGGCATTGACTACGTCTACCATTACTTTGATTTGACCAGCGCAGTTACCTTTGAAGAGCTGCCACTTGTGGGCATTCTCGCAGAGGCTCTGGGCAAGCTTGATACAGCATCACACACCGCGTCTGAGCTGGATATCCTTATTGAGAGCAACCTTGGTCACCTCTCGTTCTTCACTGATATCTACGACCAAGACACGCTTGATCAGGCGCACCCTGCCTTCATTGTTGCTGCAAGTGCCCTTGCCGAGAAAACCCAGGGACTTGCAAGCATTCCTTCTGAGGTTTGGTCCAGCACGCGCTTTGACGATTTGAACCGCTTAAAGAACATCTTGATTCAGCGTCGCATTGCGCAGGAGCAGTACTTTGTTGGCGCTGGTCATACTGCAGCGCAGAATAAGGCTTTGACCGACTACTCTGCAGCTAATCGCGTAAACGATGCTCTCGCAGGCGTTGGCTTCTATGAGTATCTGAAGAACCTGCTTGCCAACTGGGATGAACGCGCTCCTCAGCTTGCAAAAGACCTGGATGCGCTCACCCGCAAGATGTTCCGTGCAGACAACGTTACGGTCAGCTTTACGGGCTCCGCTCAGAGCCGCGAGGCATTCTGGCAAGCAGCGGGAGACCTTGGCCTTACTGATGGCAATAAATCGCAGGCAGGCGACGCTGCGCCAACCCTTGTTGTCCCTGAGGGTAAGCTGCAGCACGTGGCGTATATCATTCCATCAAACGTCTCCTACGTTGGTCTCTCTTATCCAAACGTTGCCCATGCAACCAATGAACAGCAGGGTAACTGGCTCATTGCCACCAGAGTTCTGGGTCTTGATTACCTGTGGAATGAGGTTCGCGTCAAGGGTGGCGCTTATGGCGTCATGTTCAGAAACTCCATCGCTGGCCTGCAAAGCTTTGTCTCCTACCGAGACCCCGCGCTTGACGCAACCCTCGACCGCTATGTTGGCGCAGGTAGTTGGCTCTCTGAGTGGACTCCAGACGCTGACGAGTTTGAGGGCTATGTAGTTGCCTCTGTGGCAGGCGTTGACGCCCCTGTTCCCGCTCGAATGCTTGCTCGCAGGCAAGACATCGAGTACTTCAACCAACGTGATCCAGAGCGTCTTCTTAAGCTTCGCGAGAAAATCCTTCACGCCCAGGTTGAGGACATCAAAGAACTGGGAAGCACCATGCCTCAAAGCTATGACGACCTCTCGGTTGTTGTCTTTGGCGCTAAGGAGGCCATTGAAGCCTCCAAGCTTGATCTTGAGGTTGTCGATCTCTTTGGCGGCCAGGAGAACTAGGTCTGGTAGCTGAAACAAAAACGCAAAAGCCCTGTCATGTACACACATGACAGGGCTTTTTTTGTGAGGTATGAGGTGCAACTAGACGTTCTTCTCGCCAAGAGCGCGACCAGGCGGCGCGTTACTCGCTTCTCAGTGCCTGAACTGGATCGGACTTAGCTGCTCTACCTGCAGGAATAAGACCTGCCAGAAGCGTCAGAACAACGCTGATCAGAATCAAAATAAGTGCTCCGTTTATCGGCAAAATCACCAAATTGTCCACGTTAAACATGGCTTTGACCACAGCGTTTGCAGGCAAAATAAGCAGCTGCGTAATGCCAATACCCATAACACCGGAGATAAGGCCTTCAATAAACGTCTCTGCATTGAATACGTTGGCAATGTCTCGCCTAGAAGCACCAATGGAGCGCAGGATACCAATCTCCTTTTTGCGCTCAAGTACCGAGATAAACGTAATGATGCCAATCATAATGCTGGAAACAACAAGCGAAATAGATACAAACGCAATCAGCATTGCCGAGATCATATCAACAATCAGCGTGACAGAACTCATCAGCGCACCAACAATGTCGGTATACGTCACTACCTTAGACTCTTCACCTGCAGCCTTTGCATCAGCGTTATACGTATTAAGAATTTCAACAATCTTCTCTTTGCTTGCAAAGTCTTTAGGATAAATATTGATTGACGTGGGCTTATTAAGGTCCGCATATCCCATCTTAGAAAGATTTGATTCATACGTTGCCGGCGTTGCCCTTAGCATTGACGCAGCAATAGCTGCTAACTGCGATGGGTCAGCATTGAGCTTAAAGGCACTTGCGAGCGTTGCTTGATCTATGTGCATAGCATTGGACATATTTGCCGCAACGCCCTGCATAGCTGTATTGAGAGCGCCTGCAATCTGATTTTGCATCCTGGAAGCAACCTGCGTCATCACGCTGGTTAACGCAGACTGCACGTAAGCACTCATAGCACGCGTAATAGCTGCAGAAAGTGCACTTGCAATCTGTGACTGATAAGCGCTCATAAGCCTCTGAGAAACCTCAGCCTGGACGCTTGGAAGGTCTGGATTGGTGCCCAGTTTATTTGCCAAAGCAGTAACCAACTGTTGCTGCAGGTCATCGGTATCAATTGCAGAAGAAACTGTAGTTACTATCTGCGTGCGTACCTGGTCCGTTGCTAAGTAATCGGCCATGGTCTTGCCAGGATTAGCAGCACTCCAAGAGTTCCATCCCAGAGCAATAGTGCCCATGAGCGAAGAAATAGCAGCTTGTCCTCCTGGTTTGAAATTAACGGTAATGCCAGAAAGAATCTGCTGAATGTCTGCTGCAGAAAGCTCTGGGAAAGCCGCCGCCAGCGCAGCTGGATCAAGCGAAGACGTAACAGAAGACAGTACATTGCTGTCAGACAGATTAAGCTGCGACGGATCAAAAGGTGGTAGCTGCACGTCAGAAAGGTCAAGCGAGGACATATCCAGCCCAGACAGATTAATTGACGAGAAGTTCAGTGCCTGTGGATTAAAGTTAAACGCCGAAGAAAGCACGTTAGAATCAACGGAAATGAGAGAGCTGATAGAAAGTCCCTCTGAAGTCTGACCGTTCTTCTCGTCCTCAAAGGTTTTACCAGTGAAAACGTCAACGTCCGGGCGATTCATCTGATCCTGAACAATAGGAGATGCCTCTGCATCAGAAATCATCTTCTGAGTTAGTTGTGGCGTGTAGTAAATGCCCTCAGAAAGCGCTCCTGTGGTAGTTGGGTCTTTTGCCTGAACAACACCAACAATATGCAGGTCGGGTGCATTAGCAATGAGGTCATTCATGTATGACTGATCGTCGGATTTGTCTGTCCAGACACCAAGATTTCCGTCCCATACATAGCGCTGATAAGGCATAACCAGCTTAAAGGTTGGAGACATCAGCTGGTCGTAGGTGTATGTATTATGAGACTCTTCGATAGTGCCAGATTCTCCACTTGCAATTTTATCAACGGTAGAGCGCAGGCCAGCGTAATCACGCAGGCCAAGCGTATACTCCAAAAAGTCATCCATAGTGCCGTTTGGACGCAGTACCAGAACAGCCTCATTCCAAGCAGTAGGCCATCTGCCAGCACGAACCGTATAACGGTCCTCGTAAATGGAAGGATTTCCTGGAAGCTCACTAAACAGCGTAGTGCTTGCAAATGAAGCAAGCGGACTATATGACGGAATCTTAGGCGACACCTTAGAGAAGGTAACATCTGGCTGCACCTGAACAGGATCAGAAGAGCCAGAGTCCGCGCCTGCTGGCAGGTAGATGAAAGGACTTACGGAATAGCCATACGTAATAGCACTGGCATACGTGTTAATGCCGCCACCATTATTGTCGAGAAACGCCTTCAGGCTGGTCAGATCATTGGATCCGATACTTTCTGCCTGCATACCTAGCCTGTTGTTAGTAGGAATAGCACCTTCAGCAGGTTGATTTTCTAGCTTTGCAGCTTCTGCATTTTTCTGATTTTGCGTCATCTCGCTTTGTGCATCTTGCGTTTGAGAATCAGCCGAGTCAGAGCTGCTTCCACTTCCAGAAATAAAGGAAGAAATATTAACGGACTGCTCAGAGATGGTGAGTGGATACATTGAAAGCGTATCCTCCTCAACCTTTTTGATGTAACCGTTTGCACCATTTGCCAGCGCCAGAATTGCTGCAATACCAATAATGCCAATTGAGCCCGCAAATGCGGTCATGAGCGTGCGACCCTTTTTGGTCATGAGGTTATTAAACGAGAGGCCCAGTGCAGTCAAAAGCGACATAGAGGTCTTACGAGAAGGCTTGGCTTCTCGACGAGAAACACTAGCAACATCAAATGGATCTGAATCTGCAGTTACCTGGCCATCTGCCAATTCAACAATACGCGTTGCATACTGATGAGCCAGCTCAGGATTATGCGTAACCATAATGACCAAACGGTCCTTAGCCACCTCTTTGAGCAAATCCATAACTTGCACAGAGGTTGAAGAGTCAAGTGCTCCTGTTGGCTCATCTGCCAGCAAAATCTCTGGATCATTTACCAGTGCACGAGCAATAGCCACGCGCTGCATCTGTCCACCAGAAAGCTGATTTGGACGCTTATTTGCGTGTGCTTTAAGGCCAACCTTATCAAGGGCTTCAAGCGCACGTTCATGACGTTCTGTCTTGGAGACACCAGAAAGCGTCAACGCAAGCTCAACGTTACTTACCACGCTTTGATGAGGAATAAGGTTATAAGCCTGGAATACAAAACCAATGCGGTTGTTTCTATAGGTATCCCAGTCACGCTCTTTGAACTTCTTGGTAGAAATACCATCTACCAGCAAGTCTCCAGAATCAAAGCGATCAAGACCACCAATGACATTGAGCATAGTAGTCTTACCCGAGCCCGAAGGACCAAGGATTGCTACAAACTCGTTATCCCTAAACGCAACGGAAATGTGGTCCATTGCGGTTTGTTCAAATCCGCCGGTGTTATAACGCTTTGAAATACCTTTGAGCTCAAGCACGCGTTGCTTCTTTCTTGTTGGACTGTGTGGAGCGCGAGACTTTCCTGTTAGTTGGCTGCGTCTTCGTTAGCTGTATCTGTATCAGCTACACCGTTCTTCTCGCCAGCAGCTGTCTGAGCTACTGCGTCCTCTGCAAATGGATCAGCAGTGACGTCCTCAATAACCTTCTGCTGAGCCCAGCTCAATCCATAGAGCAGGCCAAAGAGCACCCAGAACCATGGCGCATAGAGCATGACAACCATCAAGAGGGCAAAAAGTCCTCGGAGAAGAGTCCAAGGGAGCACCACAATCAGGAAGAAAAAGAATGGCAGTACAAAGAGGATTGCTGCAAGCGTGCGAAGTACAACTGCCACTGTCTTAGTCAACGAGAAACCCGTATTGCGTGCAATAAGCAGACCTACCAGGCCAGCAATGCCAAAATACAGCATGATTGGCGCAACAAAATAGGAATAGAACAGCGGTGTAGAAGGGTCTTGAGGCAGCGTTTGCCTAAGAACCATCAGTACAATTCCCAAAACCGTTAAAACGCCAAGAAATGATGCGTTTCCAAGAAAAGTCTTTTTCGTCATAGTTAACTCCTTTGAAAAGGGGTATTAAGTATAGTGTAACTAGTACCTTGTTCCCGACCTTGTCTATTTCATACGCGAGATGCCGCTAAAACCACTGCTCTCCATATGTTTCAGGGTCAAACGTTTGAATTAAAGGAGTTTTTCATGACTGATGCAGAACTCAAAGCAAGCGCTGAGGCGTTTGTCAACGAGCACTGGGAAGAGATTATTGAGGATATTCGCTACCTTGTGCAGGTAGAGTCCGTTGAGGATCTGTCTCTTGCAGAGCCAGGTAAACCTTGGGGCCCAAAGTCTTACGAGGCACTTTGCCGCGGTCTTGAGATTGCAGAGCGCCTAGGCCTTGAGACCACAAATGTTGACGGTTATCTGGGCTTTGGTGACCTTCCTGGTGAGTCCGAGAAGTACCTTGCTACCATCGCTCACTCCGACATTGTTCCTCTTGGTAAGGGATGGACGGTAGACCCGCTTGACGTTACCCGCCGTGAGGGCTTTATTCTGGGGCGCGGCGTTCTGGACGACAAGGGTCCTTTGGCACTCTCACTCTGGGCAGCACACTACTTTGTAGAGCAGGTAAAAAAGACTGGCAAGAAGCTTCCTTACACCCTGCGCGCCATTGTTGGTAACAACGAAGAGACCGGCATGGGCGACGTCCCTTACTACCTCTCCAAATATCCAGAGCCAGCATTCTGCTTTACTCCAGACGCTGAGTTCCCTCTTATTTGCGGCGAGAAGGGTGTGTACCACGCACAGTTCACCTCTCCAAAAATTGCTGGCGCAAACGGCGAGAAGATTGTTGAGCTTGACGGCGGCACCGTACCTAACGCAATTCCAGGACTTGCAAGCGCACTTGTTCGTGCTGATGCTTCTACCTTGGCTGATACTGATTCCATCAAGGTTGAGGACGCAGGTGTTGAAGATGATGGCACCAAGCTTGCCCGCATTAACGCAACAGGTAAGGGTGGACACGCTTCCATGCCTGAGGGAACTGTCAACGCAATTGGCCTACTTGTGAGCTATCTGCTTGATAACAACATCTGTGGAGAGGCAGAACGTGACTTCCTGACCTTCTCGCAGCAGCTTTGCTCAACTACTGACGGTGCTGGTACTGGTATCCAGAGTTCTGATGACAAGTTTGGTCCTCTGACCTGCATCTCTGGTACTATCCGTACCAAGGGTGACGTCTACGTACAGACTATTGACTCCCGCTATCCAACCTCTACCACCGGCGAGGCAATTACTGCTCGTATGACTGAGCTTGGTGAGGCTCATGGTTGCACCTTTGAGGTTCTTTCCGATGCAGTTCCTTTCTACATTGACCCAAGCTCTCCTGAGATTACTACCCTTCTTGATACGTTCCATGAGTACACAGGAAGTAATGAGCAGGCGTTTGTTATCGGTGGCGGCACCTATGCACGTCACTTTAAGCGTGCCGTTGCCTTTGGTCCTTATGACAGTAAGGCAGCAAAAGACCTACCTGAGTGGGTTGGTATGGAGCACGGTCCTGACGAGGGAATCTCTGAGGAATGGCTCAAGCGTGCTCTTAAGATCTACATTGTCAGCATTGCTCGCCTGATGCAGCTTGACCTGTAAAACTACAAGCACAGAAATGTAAGAATAAAGCCTCTGTATTCCATTTGATTTGACTGCCTCCCATTTCTTGGACATAAGAAATGGGAGGCAGTTCATATGCGGGGGATTTGATTCTGCAGCGTGTTAGCGTCGGCTTTTAGGCCTGGCGCACAAAATAGCGCAGCTTTGGTA